>QGVE01000124.1 GCA_003242675.1 Bacillota bacterium
GAGGGCGAGCGGCTGTGGGGCGGGCTGGCGGATCTGAGCGGCGCGCTCCAGGTGGAGGCGGAGGCCGCCCTTCCCCCCGACCCCCACGACCCCGTCCGCGCCCTGGGCGACTTCCTGGAGGGGCTCATCGGCCGGGCCGGGGCTCCGGCCTCCCGGCTCGCGGCCGTCGCGGTGGGGGTGCCGGGCATCGCCCACACCGGGGGCACCGTGAGCCACGCCCCGTCCCTGGGCTGGTGGCAGGAGGTGCCCCTGAGGAGCCTGCTGCAGCAGCGGTTCGGTGTGCCGGTGGTGGTGGAAAACGACGTAAACCTGATGGCCCTGGGCGAATACTTCCAGGGGGCCGGCCAGGGGGTGGCCAACCTGGCCCTGATGCACGTGAGCGACGGCATCGGCGCCGGCATCCTGATCGGCGGCCACCTCTTCCGCGGCGCCCGCAACGCCGCCGGCGAGGTGGGCTACCTGCCCCTCGGGCCGGAAAGCCCGCGCCGGCCACAGGACTACGGGCTCTTCGAGCTTCACTACTCTTCCCGGGCCATCCGGCGCCGATTGCAGGAGGTCGCCCCGCAGGAGGCCGCAGCGGCTGGCGGCCGGCCCGTCCGGCGGCTCCGGGAGGCGGCCGAGGCGGGGGCTCCCTGGGCGCAGGAGCTCTTCGCGGACGCCCTGCGCCACTGGGCCCACGCGCTGGCCAGCATCACCTGCATCCTCAACCCCGAGCTGGTGCTTCTGGCCGGGGACGCGGTGGACTGCGGGGAGCAGGGGCTGGCGGAGATCCGCCGGATCGTGACCGATCTGGTTCCGGATCCGCCCGAGATCAAGTTCGCCGCGCTGGGCGGCCGCGCCGCCCTCGCCGGCGCGATCGCCATGGCGCTCAGCCTGGCCGAGGAGACCGGCTACGGAATCGAAGCAGAACCGTGAACAGGAAGGGGAGTCTGGCATGGGCGAGGCGCAGTCCGTCACCCTGGAGCGCGTCTCGAAGAGCTTCGGGAACGGCGTGCTGACGGTGAAGGATGTCGACCTGCACATCGCCGGCGGCGAGTTCTTCACGCTGCTCGGCCCCTCGGGCTGTGGGAAGACCACGACCCTCCGCATGATCGCCGGCTTCTACTACCCGACGTCCGGCCGCATCCTGTTCGGCGACCGGGACGTGACCTACCTGCCGCCCAACCAGCGGAACATCGGCATGGTCTTCCAGAACTACGCGCTGTTCCCGCACCTCACCGTGTTTGAAAACGTCGCCTTCGGCCTGCGCGTGCGCAGGGTGCCCCGGGACGAGCTGCAGCGGCGGGTGAAGGAGGCCCTGGCCCAGGTGCGGCTGGAGGGCATGGAGAACCGGCGCATCGACCAGCTCTCCGGCGGCCAGCAGCAGCGGGTGGCCCTCGCCCGCGCCCTGGTCATCCGGCCGGCCCTGCTGCTGCTGGACGAACCCCTCTCCAACCTCGACGCCAAGCTGCGGGACGAGACCCGCACCGAGATCCGCCGGCTCCAGACCGAGTCCCGCATCACCGCCGTCTACGTCACCCACGACCAGGCGGAGGCGATGGCGATCTCCGACCGCATCGCCGTCATGGAGGGCGGCGTGGTCCACCAGGTGGGCACGCCGCAGGAGATCTACCACCGGCCCGCGACCCGGTTCGTCGCCACCTTCATCGGCAAGTCCAACCTGCTGGAGGGGCGGCTGGTGGCGGTGGACGGGGACACCGGCGTGGTGGAGCTGCCCGGCACCGGCCGCATCCAGGTGGACCTGACCCGGCGCAACCCGCAGGTGCCGACGTCGCCGGGCAGCAAGGTCGTGCTCACCGTCCGCCCGGAGGGGCTGCAGGTGGTGGAGGAGCCCGAAGGCCCCAACATCATCCCGGGCCGGGTCGTGGCCGCGGAGTTCACCGGCGCCTACACCGAGTACGTGGTGGCGGCCGGCCAGTCGACCTTCGTGGCCTCGGTGGCCGACCGGTACGGCGACCTGCGCCGGCCGGGTGAGCCGATCCACCTGCGCGTCCCGCCCGAGCGAGTCTACCTGGTGGAGTGATGCCGGTGGCAGCCAAGTGGACGGACCGGTGGCAGCGGGTCACCGCCTCGCCGTACTTCGCGTACGTGATCGTCCTCCCCCTGGCCCTGGTGCTGTGGGGCTACGTCGTGCGGCCCATGCTGGCCACCTTCCTCGCCAGCGTCCGGGACGACGGCGGCTTCACCCTGAGGTACTACCAGGGCTTCCTGGCCCTGCGCATGACCACCCAGATGGAAGCCCTGCTCACCAGCGTCGGCATATCGGTGCTCAGCGTCATCACCTGCGCCATCGTCGGCGTCGGCATGGCCTTCCTGCTGAACCGCTACGAGTTCCCCGGGCGCCGGCTGCTGGAGAGCCTGGCCCTGGTGCCCATGGCCCTGCCGCCCCTGATCGGCGTCTACGCCTTCATGTTCCTCTACTCGTCCAGCGGCATCATCCCCCGGGCGATCAAGGTGCTGCTTGACCTGCCCCAGGTGCCCTTCGCCCTGAAGGGGCTGACCGGCGTCCTGGTGGTGCACACCTTCACCATGTACCCCTACTTCTACACCGCGGCCGCGGCGGCCCTCGCCGGGTTCGACCCCTCCCTCGAGGAGGCGGCGCTGGGCCTGGGCGCCAAGCGCTGGCAGGTGTGGACCCGGGTGCTCCTGCCGATGCTGACGCCGGCCCTGGTGTCGGGGTCGCTGCTCACCTTCATGGTGTCGATGGCGTCCTACACCGCGCCGCTGATCTTCGGCGTGGACCGGACCATGACGATGCAGATCGCCATCGCCCGGACCAACGGCGACCTGGCCCTGGCGTCGGCCCAGTCCACCATCCTGTCGGTGGTCTCGATCGCCTTCCTGATCCTCATGCGCTGGTACCAGAACCGGCGCACCTACCGCTCGCTCTCCAAGGGCATCTCGGTGCACCGCACCGAGGTGAAGAGCCCGGTGGGCCGCATCCTGGCGATGATCGGGGCGATCATCGGGACCGTCATCCTGGTCCTGCCGATCGTCACCCTGGCCCTGATCTCGTTCTCCAAGGACGGCACCTGGACGACGCAGGTGCTGCCGCCGAAGTACACGCTGGAGAACTACATCACCCTGTTCAGCAGCCCCCGGGCCTGGCGGCCGATCAAGAACAGCCTGCAGATGAGCGCGATCGCCACGGCCGCCTCCATCGTGCTGGGGGTGGGCGCGGCGTACGCGATCAACCGGCTGAACTTCAAGGGCAAGTCGCTGCTGGACATCGCCGTGATGATCCCCTGGGCCCTGCCCGGCACAGTCGTCGGCATCAACCTGATCGCGGCCTTCAACGAGCCCTCGGTCTTCAGCTTCGGCAAGGTGCTCGTGGGCACGTTCTGGATCCTGCCCCTGGCCTACTTCGTCCGCTTCTCGCCGCTGGTCTTCCGCTCCACCAACGCCGCCCTCGCGCAGCTGGACCCCTCGGTGGAGGAGGCGGCGCTCAGCCTCGGGGCCACCTGGTGGTACACCTTCCGCCGGGTCACCTTCCCCCTCATGTTCCGGGGCGTCCTGGCCGGCGCGCTGCTGGCGTTCGTGCACGGCGTGGGCGAGTTCGTGGCGTCGGTGCTCATCTACACGGTCCGCAATCAGCCGATCTCGGTGGAGATCAACAACCTCATGTACTCGTTCAAGTTCGGCACGGCGGCCGCATACGGCATGCTGCAGATCCTGCTGATCCTGCTGGTGCTCTTCATCTCCAACCGCCTGGACCAGCGGCACAACCTCGCCTAAGGAAGTGATCACGTTGACCCACCATCCGAACCCGACCGGCGCCCCATCCGGGAGTCCGGGCCGGCCCGCTGTCACCGCACCCCACGCCCCGACCCGCGCGGAGATCGCCGAGCAGGACGGCCGCTGCTTCCCCGGGCGCAGCTACGCGGAGGCGGTGCTGAGCCCCATCTACGACAGCGCGAAGCGCGAGCTGCTCCAGCCCATGATGGCGATCCACCGGGCGCACCTGGTGATGCTGGCGGAGCAGGGGCTCGTGACCCGGGAGTCGGCCCGGAAAATCCTGGCCGCGCTGGAGTCCATCGACCTCGACGCGGTAGCGGAGTCGCACTACGACGGCCGCTACGAGGACCTGTTCTTCTATGTGGAGGACCTGACGCTGAAGGCCGCCGGCGAGGAGGCGGGGAGCCTCCACATCGCCCGCAGCCGCAACGACATGGGTGTCACTATGTACCGCATGGTGCTGCGCAAGTACCTGCTGGACGCCATCGAGGCCGCACAGCTGCTGCACCGGGTGCTGCTGCGCTTCGCCGCGGAGGAGGCCGGCACGGTGATGCTCGCCCACACCCACACGCAGCAGGCGCAGCCCACGACGCTCGGCCACTGGCTCACCGCCGCGGCGGACGTGCTGGAGCGGGACATCGCCCGGCTGCAGGCCGCCTACGAGCGGGCCAACCGCTCGCCCATGGGCGCGGCGGCCCTGTCCACCTCGGGCTTCCCCATCTCCCGGGAGCGGGTGGCCGAGCTCCTGGGGTTCGCCGGGCTGGTCGAGAACAGCTACGACGCCATCGCTGCCGCCGACTACGTGGGCGAGGCGGCCGCCGCCGTGCAGCTGGCCGCCCTCAACACCGGGCGCGTGGTGCAGGACCTGCTGCTCTGGTGTACCCAGGAGTACGGGGCCCTGCGGGTGGCGGATCCGTACGTGCAGACCAGCTCCATCATGCCGCAGAAGCGCAACCCGGTCTCGCTGGAACACGCCCGCGCCCTTCTCAGCTACACCGCCGGGCGGGCGCAGACCGTGCTGCAGATGCTCCACAACACGCCCTTCGGCGACATCGTCGACACCGAGGACGAAATGCAGCCCAACCTCTGGGCGGCTCTGTCCACCCTGCGGTCCGTGTTCCGGCTGCTGGCCAACGTGCTGGGCACCGCCGAGGTCAACCGGGAGCTCCTCCTGGAGCGGGCCCGGGCCAGCTTCGCCAACATGACCGAGCTGGCGGACCTGCTGGTGCGGGAGGCGGGGCTGCCCTTCCGCACGGCCCACCGCGTCGTGGCCGCCCTGGTGAAGGCGGCCGAGGCCCGGGGGATCCGGGACGTGCGGCAGGTGGACCCCGGCATGGTCGAGGAGGCGGCGCAGCAGGTCCTGGGGCGGCCGTTGGGCGTGCCCGCCGAGCGGCTGCGGGAGGCCCTGGACCCCGTGCACTTCGTCGCCGTCCGCACCGTGCGGGGCGGCGTGGCCCCCGCCGAGGTCCAGCGCATGCTGGCCGATCGGGAGGTGCGGGCCGCACAGATGGCGGCCTGGCTCGATGCCGCACGGGCGCAGCTCGCCGCCGCCGAAGGGCGGCTGAACGCGGCTTGCCGGGCCCTCGCCGGGGCCCCGGAACATAGAACCGGCCAGGCGGCCGGGGGGGAGGAGATCCGGAGATGACCTACTACCTTGCAGTTGACGGCGGCGGCACCAAGTGCCTGGCGGTGCTGGTCCACGCGGAACACGGAGTCGTGGGCAGCGGCCGGTCAGGCGGCACCAACCCGCATTCGGTGGGCCGGGAGCGGGCGGCGCAGGCGCTCACCGAGGCCGTTCGGGCGGCCTGCCGGGGCCTGCCGGCGGGCGAGCGCATCCACGCCGCGGCCTTCGGGCTGGCCGGGGTGGACACCCCCGGGGCGGAGGAGGAGGCCCGCGGGCTCGTCCGCGAGGCCCTCGACGCCGCTGGGGTCTCCGTCGGAGACGTGTTCGTGGAGAACGACGGGCTGGTCGCCCTGCGCGGGGCGGCAGAGGGCGGACGGGGCCTGCTGGTGATCGGCGGCACCGGGTCTGTGGCCTGGGCCGGCGACGGGCGGCGGTTTGTGCGGGCCGGGGGCTGGGGCCACAAGGTCGGCGACCACGGCAGCGCCTACTACATCGCCCAGCTGGCGCTGGCGGCCGCATTCCGGTCCTTCGATGCCGGGGAAACGGACACACCCCTGATCCGCCACCTGTGCGCGGCCGTGCAGGCGCCGGACCTCTACCGGTTTTACGACTGGCTCTACCGACCGGACACGGTCGTCGACTCCCTGGCCGGTCTCGCCCGGGCGGTGGACGCCGCCGCGCAGGAGGGCGACCCGGCCGCCAAGGCGGTCCTCGCCCGGGCCGGGTGGGAACTGGCCGAATTGGCGGCCCTGGCGGCCCGGAAGGCCGGGCTGGTGGACGGCGGTTCATTCCCCGTCTTCCTCATGGGGGGCGTGCTGCAGCACTCGGCGGCCGTGCGCGCGGCGATGCTGGAGCGGCTCGCCGAGCAGGCGCCCGGCGGAGTGGTTCAGGTGCCGCGCTTTGCGCCCATCTACGGCGCCGTGATCCGCGCCATGGGCGGCCCGGAGGCCGTCGACGAAGGGCTGCGGCAGCGGCTGCTGGCCACGGACGTGCTCCTGGCGTGACGAATCCCCTTCAGGCGCACCGCGCCTGAGGTTGTGTAGAGCAGCGTCGCACGCGAAGGGAGGTGGATCTGCCCGTACGGATCCCGTCAAGCGTGCTTATGCTGACGATCACCACACTGAAGGGGGAAAAGTGAACCATGCGCAGCACATGGTCCCGCAAACTCGTGGGTCTCCTGCTGGTCGCCGGCCTCTTCGCTGCCGGGTGCGGCAGCTCCAGCCAGCCCTCGGGCAACCAGGACGGCACCCAGGCGCCGGCCACGCAGACTCCGCAGCAGCAGACCCCGGAGCCTGAGGAGGAGAAGCGGCTGGTCATCTACACCGGGCGCGACCAGTCCATCATCGACCTGGTCGTGGCCAAGTTCGAGGAGAAGTACCCGGAGTACAAGGGCAACGTCGAGGTCCTGCAGATGGGCGCCCAGGAGATCATGGAGCGCGTGCGGGCGGAGAAGGCCAACCCGCAGGGCGACATCTGGTGGGGCGGCACCCAGCAGGCCCTCTCCCTGGCCGTGAAGGAGGGGCTGCTGGCCAAGATCGAGCCGGAGTTCGCCTCCAAGATCCCCGAGGGGTACAAGGATCCGGAGGGGCACTGGTACGGCGAGATGCTCCTCCCCGAGGTGATCATGTACAACAAGAACATGATCTCCGAGGCCGAGCTGCCCAGGGACTGGGATGACCTGATCGATCCCAAGTGGAAGGACCAGATCATCATCCGCGCCGTGCCGCAGTCTGGTACCATGCGGACGATCTACTCCGCGATGATCTACCGGTTTTACAAGGAGGACGGCAAGCCTGACCGGGGCTATGAGTGGCTGCTGAAGCTGGACGCGAACACCAAGGAGTACGCGGCCAACCCGACCGACATGTACCTGAAGATCACCCGTGAGGAAGGCAGCCTCAGCCTCTGGAACCTGCAGGACGTGCTGATCCAGGCGGAGAAGGAGGGCATGCCCTTCGGCTACATCATCCCCGAGAGCGGCGTGCCGATCCTCGTGGACGGCGTGGGCATGATCGCCGGCGCCAAGCACCCGCAGGCGGCCGAGAAGTTCCTGAACCTGCTCTTCAGCGAGGAGGTCCAGGCCGAGCTGGCGGCCACCCGGTTCCAGATCCCGTCGATCTCCCTGCCCGAGTCGATGCAGCCTGAGTGGCTGAAGGAGCTGACCCCGAAGCTGAAGGCCATGGACCTGGATTGGGGCGTCATGGCCGAGAAGGAAGCCGAGTGGATCGGCTACTGGGACGAGAACATCAAGGGTAAGGGCAAGTAATCGCCAATCGGCGGCTGGGATGAGATCTCCCAGGGGAGAGGTGAGTGGGCGGTAACTGCGCGTCAGGGGCCGCCGTCCGTGCGGACGG
>QGVE01000125.1 GCA_003242675.1 Bacillota bacterium
TAGTGGAATCTCATGGGAATGAGCGAGACGAGGGCCCCAAGAGCCGACCAAAACGCCACGGCTGATGGAAGCGAATTCACCAGGAATGAGAAGCGGAGAAGGTCCAGAACACCCTGTATTGCGTCGGGGGCGGTGAGTAAGTACAAGAGGGCAGATGTCGCCGGACCCGCTGCCGCTCTCAATAGTCGATGGAAGGCCGAATCAGCAGAGGAAGAGGGTAGTACGTAATGCGGAGTGAGTTCGGCACCGACGCAAAACTCGATACGGATGGGGCCACACCGTACGCGGGCTGAGAGCCTGTCCCTAGAAGAGCCAAACCGGATCACGGCTTCTCTATAGCCCTGAAGCAATCCCACGCCCACATGGCCCATCTCATGGACGAGCGCTGAGATGAAGAAGCCCAACACGAAGTAGAGCCAGACAAGCAAAGATTCCTCTCCTACGATGGTCGTAGCAGGTCGGACAACCATTTCCGTCATACGGCCGCACCAACCAAAAAATAATTGCGCTATTCGATCCGTCCTTAAGAGTGTAACCGTTCATTTTGTAGCGATCTGGTCCGCGGACAACACGGACACCAGCGTGCACCTGCGCACAAGCGAGGCGCCCGTACCGGCCAGCTCAAGGCCGGTACGGGCGCCACAGCATGTATGGTCGTTAGGGCAACCCGGTGTCAATTCCGCTGCCCCTACCGAGGATCTCCACTCGGAACCTACGCCACTGAACCGAAGCGCGGGTACTGCACTACCGCTGAGAAGCCAGCTTTTCGAGCCACTCCTGCAGGAAGACGCCGAGGCCGTCTTCGTCCACGCTTGGCGCGACCGCCCCGGCCACCTCCTTGATGTGCGGCGGTGCGTCGCCCATCGCGACGAAAAGCCCCGCCGCACCGGCCATGGAGAGGTCGTTTTCGCTGTCGCCGAAGGCGATGATGCCCTCTTTCGGAACACCTACCCTGCCAGCCAGCCAGGCCAGGGCGCTGCCCTTGTCTGCCCCCCGGGCACTGACCTCCACATCATGTCCTCTCGGGCTCACAACCTGTAGCTCGCCCTGGGCCCGGATGCGCTGGAGGGCTCGCGCCGCGCTGGCCTGATCGCGAAAGATCCCGTTCAACTTCTCTACCGGACGACCCTGTCGCCGCACCACCGCTGCCGCGCTCCACACCGGTCGAAACATCGTCAACCACGCCCGCAAGCGCGACAGCGACCAGTTGGGCCGGCCGCGATAGTCTCGATAGCGGAAGTAGCTCCTCCATTCAGCGACGCACCCGTCAGGGAACAGCACCTCCCAGGCCGCCTCCGGGTTGGCTTCCATCACGGCCGCGGCCAGGTCCGGGGGTATCACCCGCGAGTAGATCGTCTCGCCCGTCCGGGCTCGCACGACCCGCGCACCGTTGGACACGATCAGGTAGTCTACCCATGGTGCCTCTCGCAGGAAAGCAGGAACCATGCTGAGCGCCCTGCCGGTGGCGACGACTACGAGGCAGCCCATTCGATGGGCTGCCTCGAGCGCCTCTCGGGTGCGCGGGGGCATCCGGTTGGATGCAGCCAGGGCCGTGCCGTCCAGGTCGAAGGCGACTAAGTGCGGCGCAGGCTCATGTCTCCCCAAAGCCCCTCACCTCCAGGGCGGCGCCGGATCTCGTTAATCCAGGTCCGCGCCATTGGACGCGATGACCTTCTTGTACCAGTAGAACGAATCCTTCCGCCGCCGCTCGAGGGTACCGCGCCCCTCGTTGTCCTTGTCCACGTAGATGAAACCGTAACGCTTCGCCATCTCGCCGGTGCTGGCGGAAACCAGGTCGATGGGGCCCCAGGTGGTGTAGCCCATCACTTCAACGCCATCATCGATGGCCTCCCGCAGGGCCTTGATGTGCTCCCGCAGGTACTCGATCCGATACGGATCGTGGATCGAGCCGTCCGGCTCCACCACGTCATCCGCACCCAGGCCGTTTTCGACCACCATCAGCGGAATGCGGTACCGGTTGTACACCACGTTCAGGTAATAGCGCAGCCCCAGCGGGTCGATGGTCCAACCCCACGCGCTGGCCTTCAGGTAGGGGTTGTGGACGCCCGCAATCCCGTGGCCGGCGCCCTCCTCCGGCTTAGCGCTGACGCAGCCGGAAGAATAGTAGCTGAACGAGTAGAAGTCGACGGTGCCCGCCTTCAGCGTCTCCGCATCGCCGGGCTCCCAGCGGATCTGCACACCTCGCTCAGCCCAGAGCCGCTTGGCGAACGCCGGGTACTCGCCGCGCACCATGACGTCGCCGCAGTAGAAGTTCCCCTCCTCCATGCGGCGCTGGGCAGCCAGAACGTCTTCGGGCGCGCAGGTCCGCGGATAGGCGACTACGGCGGCGATCATGCTGCCGATCCGGTTCGCCGGATCGATGGCGTGGCCGATCTGCACCGCACGGGCGCTCGCCACGAACTGGTGGTGCAGCGCCTGGAAGCGACGGTTCGCTTCCTCGGGGCTGTCGCTTCCCGCAGACGGCGTGAAGTAGGCGCTGTCCGCTTTCGGCAGAAGGCCGCCACAGATGATGCTGCCGAACGGATGCATGAGCAGGTTGATTTCGTTGAAGGTGAGCCAGTAGCGGACCAGCCCCTTAAATTCCGTGAAGCACGTGGTGGCGAAGCGAACGAAGCAGTCAATCGTACGCCGGTCTGCCCAGCCGTCCCACTGCTTCGCCAGTCCCAGCGGCATCTCAAAGTGCGACAGCGTCACCAGGGGTTCGATGCCGTGCCGCCGCAGCTCCGTGAAGAGGTTCCGGTAGTACTCGATGCCCGCCCGATTGGGCTCCGTCTCGTCCCCATTGGGGTAGAGGCGAGTCCAGGCGATGGACGTGCGGAAGACCTTGAAGCCCATCTCGGCAAAGAGAGCAATATCCTCTTTGTAGCGGTGGTAAAAGTCGATCCCGTCATGGTTAGGATAGTACGCGCCAGGCTCCAGTTCACGCGTAAAGCGGCGAGGAGTATTGCGGTCACCTGCGGTCAGGTGATCGGCCACGCTGGGCCCTTTGCCGTCCACATTCCATGCGCCCTCGCACTGGTGTGCGGATACAGCACCGCCCCAAAGAAATCCCTCGGGGAATGGCTTGTACATCGCCTACTCCTCCTTTACGGCAGGTGATGAACCGAGGCCAGCCCTCTGGCAACTGTCCCGGCTACCCCGGGTGCCACGTTTTTGGCCAACAGGGACGACCGAACGACAAGGACAACCCGAAGGCCCGCGGGCGCGTCCCCCGACCTCAGTCGAGGTCCGCCCCGTTGGAGGCGATCACCTTCTTATACCAATAGAAGGAGTCCTTGCGCCGCCGCTCGAGGGTGCCGCGGCCCTGGTTGTCCTTGTCCACGTAGATGAAGCCGTAACGCTTCTCCATCTCGCCGGTGCCGGCGGAAACCAGGTCGATGGGACCCCAGGTGGTGTAGCCGATCACTTGCACGCCGTCGTCGATGGCTTCGCGCATGGCCTTGATGTGCTCCCGCAGATACTCGATCCGATACGGGTCGTGGATCGAGCCGTCGGGTTCCACCACGTCGGCCGCGCCCAGGCCGTTCTCCACCACCATCAGCGGAATGCGGTAACGGTTGTATACCACGTTCATGTAGTAGCGGAACCCTTGCGGGTCGATCGGCCAACCCCAGTCGCTGTTCTTCAGATAGGGGTTTGCCAGGCCCATGCGCCGCAGCTGACCCGGGGCCAGAGCCTCGTACTTCTCCGGGTTCGCGCTGACGCAGCTGCTCCTGTAGTAGCTGAACGAGTAGAAGTCCACGGTGCCGTTCTTCAGCGTCTCTGCATCGCCGGGCTCCCACTCGATCGTCACACCGTTCTCCGCCCAGACTCGCCGGGCAAAGGCGGGATACTCACCCCTCACCAAGACGTCGCCGCAGTAGAAGTTGTCCTCCTCCATCCACCGCTGCGCCTCCAGGACGTCTTCGGGCGCGCAGGTCCGCGGATAGAACACCCTCCCGGCGATCATGCAGCCGATCCGGTTAGCGGGATCGATGGCATGGCCGATCTGCACTGCACGGGCGCTCGCCACAAACTGGTGGTGCAGCGCCTGGAAACGACGCCTCACGGCCTCCGGGCTCTCCTTGATGCCGGTCAGGGGCACAGCGTCGCCTTCCGGCATGAGGCCGCCACAGATCAGGGAGCCCCAAGGATGCATCATATGGTTCATTTCGTTGAAGGTAAGCCAGTACTTCACCAGCCCCTTGTACTCGGTGAAGCAGGTCGTCGCAAACCGCACAAAGCAATCGATCGTTCGCCGGTCTGCCCAGCCGTTCCACTTCTTCGTGAGCCCATAGGGGAAATCAAAGTGAGACAAGGTCACCAAGGGCTCGATCCCGTACCGCCGCAGCTCCTTGAAGACGTTCCGGTAGAACTCGATCCCCGCGCGGTTGGGCTCCGTTTCGTCGCCGTTGGGGTAGAGGCGAGTCCAGGCGATGGACAAACGGAAAACGTTGAACCCCATCTCGGCAAAGAGAGCGATGTCTTCCTTGTAGCGATGGTAGAAATCGATGGCTTCGTGGGAAGGATAATAGGCTCCGGGCTGCAGCTCACGCGTGAACAGGCGGGGGGTATTGCGATCCCCAGCGGTGATGTGGTCATTCACGCTGGGGCCCTTGCCATCCTCGTTCCATGCGCCCTCCCACTGGTGAGCGGCTACGGCGCCGCCCCAAAGAAACCCCTCGGGAAACGGTTTGTGCATCTCTTGTTCCTCCTCCTGTGGCGGTGGGTGCGATGTGCAGACAGCAGACCCTCCGCCCTGCTGTGCACAACTCACTAACGGCTTTTGCAAGCCCCGTGCCAAAACAGGGGGAGGGTCTGCAATTCACAGGTGGTGTATCTTGTCTAGGTGCTGGAATACACTGTTCGCCACCAATACACTTGAAAAACACTATGAGGTCTCGACCGAATCAGAGGTGTTCCTCCACGTCTGAAGGATTTGCTGGATTCGCGAGAGATCGTCCGGCGTAAAGTGGACACCGAAGCGCTGCGCCAGAGGGGCGAAACAGCGGGCCACTGGATCCAGCTCCGGCTCCCCGTTTGCGGCTGCGTCAGGCTGCCTCTGCGCGGCGCGGTGCTCCGCCAGGCACGCGATGTGCATGATCAAGCCAATGCGCACGTCGGCGGGCAGATTGACGCCAGCCACCTGCGCCAGCGCATCGGCCGCACGCACGGCCTCCGGCAACAGCGTGTACGGGTTCGTGTGTTCGAAGTCCGCCTCCACCCCGGCCGCCAGCGTCCGCGCCAGTTCGTCGGCCGGCAGGTCCCGGTCGGCCAGCCGTTCCGGGACGATGCCACCGCTTTGCCGGTCCAACAGGGCGGCCAGCCGCGCCTGACCCTCCCGGGTCAGGACCTCCGCGCTGGAGAAGAACGGGACGCCGGGCAGCCCCGGGTTGACCGGGCCCACCACCGCCGCGGGCGGCCGGCCGCGGAGCAGCGTGTGGAAAAGCCGCTCCCAATCGCCGGAAGACGGAATGCTGGCGGCCACCACCTCCACGGTGATCCCGCGGGACCACAGGGCGCGCTGCACCACCTTCTTCAGCAGCTCCGCGTTGCCCTGCCCGGTGAAGCAGCACGTGAGGATGACGGGCGCACGGCTGCTCTCCGCCCACGGCAAGGCCGTCATCCGGCGCTGCGCCTCAACCACCGACTCGTATACCTGGTTCAGCGTCGCGCCCGGCAGCTGCACCTGCTGAATCGCCTCGATGAGCAGAATCGTGCTCGCCATCGGCACCACGCGCACGGGCACGCTGGTCGCGTGCTCCAGCCGGTCCGCCAGGAACGAGAGCGAACCCATGTCCACGAACAGCAGCAGCCCGGCGTACTCGCCCTGCTTCAGCCAGGCGGAGAGCCGCTGCACGACGTCTTCGGGGCTCCCGTCCAGGGGCATGTCCAGGCTGAGGAAGCCCACCCGGCCCGCCAGGTGCTCGGCCACCTCCGCCATCCCGCTTGCCACCCCCTGGCCGTGGCAGGCCACGGCGAGGGCCACCCGCCGGCCGTCCCCCTCTGCCTCCCCCGCAGCCAGGAAGAGGGCCGTGTAGGCTGCCTCCCCCTCCGGAAGGGTGACGTGCAGCTGCTCGGAGATCATGCGCACCATGGTGACGGCGGCCTCGTACTCCCGGGGATGCTTGGACCGCACGCTGTCCACCAGCGGATAGGGGACGCGGGTCCCGAGGCGCAGCCGCTCCAGCGCCGCCTGAACGTGGAGCGCCAGCCCGAACAGGATGCGATTGGGCAGCCGCCGCCGCAGGTGGCCCTCCGCGTAGGCGACGGCATGCTCGACCGCCGCGAGCACCGACACGTCCACCACCGCGGTCAGCTCCTGCCGGCCGGCCTCGTACTGGCGGTGCACCGAATTCAGGAACTGGCGGAAGTGGGCCTCCACCTTGGCCGCCAGGTGGCGCTGCAGTTCCTCCGGGCTGGCGACGGTCCCCGCCAGCGCCCGAGTCTCCCGTTCCATGGTCTCGTACAGGTTGAACAGCTCGGTGCCCTGTTCCTCCGCCGGGGCCTCCTCGCCCAGCTCCACCACAAGCCCGGACGGGCAGGACGCCATGATCTCCTCCAGCTCGCCGCGCCGCTCCCGGACGCCTCCCACCTGCCGGCGCACGTGGTCGGGGAGCACGTCCGGTCCGATGGCGATCGGGACACGGCCGTCGCTCAGGTAGCGCAGGAACGCCTGGGCGCAGGCCAGCTGCACGTCGCTCTTCAGTTGCCCCACATTCCCCGGGCAGTCGTACAGCAGCAGGTATTCCAGCGTCTGGGGCAGGACGACGAGCGGTGCGCCCATTTTCCTCGCCTCCGCCCGGAAGAAGCGCCTGAGGAGCCTGAACCGCTCCCCCAGCGTCCGCTCGGCAAGGGGAGGCAGGTTGATGACCATCGGGATGCGGCGGATGAAGGTCCGCAGGAGCGCCGAATCGGCGCGCTCGGTCGTCGCGCAGACAATGAGCGGCCGGGAGGTCCGCTCAACCCCGGTCTCCCCCAGCCGGCGGAAGAGCCCCTTGTCGATCAGCCGGAAGAGCATCTCCTGCCCCTCCGGGGGAAGCCGGTGCACCTCGTCCAGAAACAGCATGCCGCCGTCGGCCTGCTCCACCAGTCCGGCCTGATCCCTGTCCGCGCCGGTGTAGGCGCCGCGGACCACGCCGAACAGCTGGGCCATGAGCAGCTGCGGGTTGCTGGCATAGTCGGCGCAGTTGAAGATGACCAGGCGGGCGCCGGGCCGGAAGGCCCCCGACTGCACCCCGAACTGGAACATGAGCTCCGCCAGCACGGACTTGCCGACGCCGGTGGGGCCGCAGATCAGGGTGTGGAGCCCGCCCCCGGGGTAGAGCACGGCCGCCTTGGCCTGCTTGACGGCAGCCGACAGGCTTTCCTTCCAGCCGACCAGCGTCCGGAAGGGGTCATCGTCCCCCCCGTCGCCGGAGGAAACCGGCGACGTCCGCGCCGCGGTTGCGCCTCCCGGATCCGGGCGCGCACCAGCCTGCTGCGGCGAACCAACCGGAGCGTATCGCACCGGGCGGCCGCCCCGCTTCTCCAGCAGCCCCTGCCGCCAGAGGGCGTTCAGGTCGGCGCTGGCGTTGGCCCGGGCGATGCCCAGTCCCGTCGCCACCTCCTCCGCCGACACGCCGTCGCTGGTGTGGCGGCAGACTCGCCGCACGTATTCCAGGACGCGATCGATGCGCTTCACCGCACTCC
>QGVE01000126.1 GCA_003242675.1 Bacillota bacterium
CATCCGCACCGCGAGGTAGGGCTGGTAGAACTCGTTGAGCCGGCCGGGGAACACGACCAGCCGCTCCCGGTCGGGGCCGGGCGTGAGCTCGGCGATCACCCGGTTGATCAGGGTGTGGTCGTAGGGGAAGCCGGCGGCGGCCACCTGGGCGCGCGACCCCGCGGGCAGGTACCGCTCGCCCCAGGGGACCATGGACGGGTTGGTGACCAGGATCGCCGCCAGGGAGGGGTGGCGGTAGATCCAGAGGTCGGCGGGATCGTAGGCGTTGGTGAAGGGGTTCCAGATGTCGTGTTCATGGATGATGACGTGCTCCGGCGGCTCGGCCGCCTCCAGCAGCTGCTTCTGCACGGTGTAGCGGGTGAAGAACACCGGGCCCCGGGGCCGCTCGGGCATGCGGGTCGAATATTCGTACGGCACCCCCGCCTCATCCAGCCCCCGGCGGAGCCCGGCGAGGAAGTTGGGATACCAAGCCGTCGGGTCGTGCGGGTCGTACACGATGTGCAGCACCGTCATCATCCTTTCCGACAGGAGATCCTTCAACGGCTTATAGTAAAGCATTTCCTTCGCCTCGGGGCTCCGGTTTCCTGCGGGTGTCCGGCCATACCGCAGCGGGGTATGGGGGCGTCTCTAAAGCAGGAAACGAGTCCTCCGCCGGCCGCGCGGCCGGCGGGGACAGGAGGAGGGAATGGGCCATGCAGCGGCTGACTGCGGAAACCTTCGATGAGGCCGTGCGCACGCACCCGCACCTGATCGTGAACTTCTCCGCCGACTGGTGCCCCGACTGCCGGCGGATCAAGGACGCCTACGCCGCGTTCCCCGAGCGGTTCCCCGAGATCGCGTTCGCGGTGGTCGACACCGAGGAGAGCCCGGACCTGGCCGAGCGGTTCGACGTGCGGGGCATCCCGTCGCTCCTGGTCTTCCGGAACGGCGAGCTCGTCGACCGGCTGTACAGCCGGGACGCCAAGACGGTGCAGCAGGTCGAGGCGTTCGTCGCCCGGCAGCTGCCCGTCTCGCGGTGATACCGGGCCCCGGTACATCGTCCCACGGGAGATGAGGGCTTGGAACTGGGAATCTACAGCTTCGTCGAGACGACGCCGGACCCTGTGACCGGCGTCCGCGTGAGCCCGGAGGAGCGGGTGCGCCACCTGCTCGAAGAGATCGAGCTGGCCGACCAGGTGGGACTGGACGTCTTCGGCATCGGCGAGCACCACAGGCCGGAGTACGTCGCCTCAGCCCCCGCGGTGATCCTCGCGGCCGCGGCCGCCCGCACGAAGCGCATCCGGCTGACCAGCGCCGTCACGGTGCTCAGCTCCGACGACCCGGTCCGGGTCTTCCAGCAGTTCGCCACGCTGGACCTGATCTCGGGCGGAAGGGCCGAGATCATGGTGGGGCGCGGCTCCTTCATCGAGTCGTTCCCGCTCTTCGGGTACGACCTCAGCGACTACGACGCGCTGTTTGAAGAGAAGCTCAACCTCCTGCTGCGCCTGCGCGAGGCCGAGCACATCACCTGGGAGGGCCGGTTCCGCCCGGCGCTCACCGGCCAGGGGGTCTATCCCCGCCCGGTGCAGGAGAAGATCCCCATCTGGGTGGCGGTGGGGGGCACCCCGCACTCGGCGGTGCGGGCCGGCGCCCTGGGCCTGCCCATGGCCCTGGCGATCATCGGCGGGCTGCCCGAGCGCTTCCGGCCGCTGGTGGAGCTGCACCGGAAGGCGGCGGTGATGAACGGCCACGAACCGCCGCCGCTCAGCATCAACTCCCACGGGTTCATCGCCGACCGCTCGCAGGACGCCGCCGACCTGGCCTTCCCGGCGTTCAAGGCCGTGATGGACCAGCTGGGCCGGGAGCGGGGCTGGCCGCCGATGACCCGGGCCCAGTTTGAGGCGTCCCGCAGCCTGCGGGGGGCGGACTTCGTCGGCAGCCCCCAGGAGGTGGCGGAGAAGATCCTGTACCAGCACGAGCTCTTCGGCCACCAGCGGTTCCTCCTGCAGCTCACCGTCGGCAGCCTGCCCCACGACAAGGTCCTGCGGGCGATCGAGCTTTTTGGCACGAAGGTGGCCCCCGTGGTGCGGAAGGAGGTCGCACGGAAGAAGGGGAAGGCGTAGGTCTCCACGGCGACCACGGACGGTCCCGGTGACCGCAACCCGTGCCGCGACCGCTGATCCTGAACTTTGACTGAGCCCTGCGGCGTTGACCGCAGGGCTCTCGGTCACTGCGGGGTGATGCGGTACCAGATGCGCTTGAGGAATCCGCGGGCGTCCGGGGCGTCCACCTGGCGCACAATGGTGGGCCGCCGGCCGGTGCACCGCCACTGGTAGACGGTCGCCCGGCCCGTCACGACGGCCGGGATGTTGTCCGCGCCCGGGTTCGCGCGGCAGAAGCGCCACATGGCCGCCGTCGGGATCCGCCGTGTGTCCGCCTTCGCCTGGCAGGGCAGATTGGCGCCGACGAAGCAGGCATACACCTTCCCGTCCATGCAGCGCCAGAAGGTGGACCGGCGGAGCTGGTCACGCGGCACGTCCTCCGGCAGGCCGGCGGCCCGGATGAGCCCCTCCATCACGGCGTCGGGCACCGGGGGCCCCGTCCAGCGCGAGTCGGGCCGGTCCACCGTGCCCACGGCCGCACAGTAGGCAAAGGGATCGGCATGCTGTGCCGCGGCGGAGCGGCCGAACGCATCGGCGGGCTGTGCGGCGGCGGAGCGGCCGAACGGGAAGGCCAGCAGGGTGGCGAGCAGCAGCAGGATTGGCAAACGTAGCTGTGTTGCGTGGTTCATGACCAACCTCCTCGCGTTCAGTCTTTCCCTGGGACCGGCGCAGCACACATGGCCCCAAGGAACCACGTACCGATGGAGGATTGACCCGCTTTTCGCACAAGGGCTACGTTGGTGCTAGGCGGAAAGCCCTGGAAAGTGCGGGTGGTGTCTCGGTGCAGCATCAGGAGAGCCTGCCGCAGCAGTGTGCGACCTGCCCGGTGCGCAGCCACGGCGCGCCGGTCTGCTGGCGCGAGCTGCAGGCGCAGCGGGCTATCCTGGAGGCGCGCGGCGTCCCGCGCCGCCTGGCGCCGGGCGAGGTCCTCTACCGGCAGGGCGACCCGGCGCGCGGGTGGTGGCTGGTGCGCCGGGGCCAGGTGCTCGAGTACGTGGTGGACCGCGCGGGGCGGGAGCAGATCGTTCGCATCGCGCCGGCCGGCAGCGTCTGCGGCCTGTCGGGCCTGGGCAGCACGTCGGCCCACTGGGCCACCGCCCGGGCGGGGCGGAGGGGGGCCGACGTCTGCTTCGTCTCCCGGGAGCGGGCCGAGCGGCTGGCCGAGGAGAATCCGGCGATCTTCCACGCCCTGATGGCCGGTCTGGCCGAGGAGATCCGCATGGCCTACCACATGCTGCACGGGCTCTCCATGCTCCCCACCCGGAGCGCCATCGCGCAGGTGCTGCTCTCCGCTGCGGAGTGCACGGACCGGGGCGAGTCGGTCATCACCCTCTCCCGCAGCGAGATCGCCTCCATGGTGGGTGTGGCCCCGGAGACCGTCGTGCGGGTCCTGGGCGAGTTCCGCGCCGCGGGGCTGATCGGCGACCGCGGCCGCAGCCGCATCATGCTGCTTGATCCTTGCGGGCTACACGCCGTCGCCGAAGGTCTAGACGGCGGATAGATACCGATCTTGATGTGGATCAATGCACGAATTTCGCCGGCTGCCACACTGGAAGTGACAGCCGGCGCTGTCGCGCCGGTGAGCACCCACGCAGGAGGGATCGCGATGACCCTGTTCGACAAGGTCCTGCTCCTCATCACGGGGCTCACCGCCCTCTACATGGTGTGGCGATTCTACCGGGATCTGCAGTCGGGTGACCGTCCACGCCAGTCCGCCATCCTTTACATCCTGTCATTCGCCGTCCTGCTGGCCTCGGGGCTCCTCCTCATCGCCTTCGGCTACGACATCCTGCCCCATCCCCTGGTCGTGGTGGTCGCCAGCCTGATCCCCGTGACCCTGGCGGGCGGGCTCGTCGCCGAGCACAAGCCGGACCAGGCCCGGCTGTACGGCATCTTCGCCGTGGTCGGGATGCTCGCCCTCGCCGTCACCCGCTTCACCGGTCCCCGCGCCCTCTCCATCCTCACGCTGATCCTCGTGCACGGCGTGGCCGGGCTCATCATCTTCGGCCTGCCCCTCTGGTACAGCTACAAGCGGCTCGCCCCGCGGGGCTTCGCCTGGGTCGGCGTAGGCGGCGCCCTGATCGGCATCGGCGGCATCGCCCTCGCCTTCCTGAAGGCCGGCCGCCCGATCCTGCCCGCCGAGGTCATCTTCCTGATCCTGGCCCCGCTGCTGCTCCTCATGACGGCCAGCTTCGCCGCAGGCTTCCTGACCGGGGGCACGCCCAGCAAGGGGAGTTGATCACATGCGGTCTGCGCCCAGCCGGCTCCGCTACCTTTTCACCTCCACGCGCGGCCTGGTCCTGCTGGCCGTCGGCCTTACTGCCCTGGTGACGGCGGTCTGGAGCACGCTCTCCGGCCCGATGGTGGAGTGGGGCGTGAAGGACTTCGTCGTCCGCACCTTGGGCATGCGGCTGGTCGAGGCCGAGCGGGAGGGGCGGATCATCACCCTCTACCACTCGATCGCCTTCGCCGTGGTGGCCGTGCTGGTCTACCTCATCACGGACCTGGTCCCCATGCGGCCCGGCCAGCGCGCCCAGATCAACGGCACCATCACGGTGGGCTACATCCTGGCCATGGTTTCCGGCCTCATCTTCGGCTACTTCAGCCGCAACTGGGTCTTCCACGGCCTCTTCCTGGTGGCGCAGGCGCTGATTTTCTACGCCGGCTGCCTTTTGGCGGCGGCCCTTTGGCCCTGGGGGCGGGAGTTCCGCCAGGCGGATCCGGCCTACGCCCGCACCCGCGGCGGGGTGGATCTGGAGCGGGTAGCCTTCTTCGTCATGGCGGTGGCGGCGCTGGGTTCCGCCGCCCTGGGCGCCGCCGCCGGGGCCTTCTTCGGCAACGGGTTCCAGTCGTTCCTGGCCGAGGACCTGGTGCGGGAGCCGGTGAAGACCGCACTGCAGAAGGCGGTCACCGGCCACCTGCACATCATGCTGACCCTGATCTGCATCGCCACGGCGCTCATCATCGGTCGGTGGTTCGACTTCAAGGGCATCCTGCACAAGATCGCCATGCCGCTCCTGATTGCCGGCACCGTGGTGGTCACGCTCGGCGCCTGGTCCGTGGTCGTCACGCCCCACGCGCACACGATCATCTACGTGGGCTCCGTCCTGGTGATGCTGGCCGCCCTGCTGCTGGTGATCTACGGCTGGCTGCGGCTGATCCGGGAGCGCACGGCGGAGCTGGGGCTCACGCGGCCTTCGCCGGGGCAGAAGCTGGCGGCCCTGCTCTACGACCCGCTGCGCTTCGGGGCGCTCTGGCAGATGGTCTACATGAACTTCGTCGTCACGGCCGTCGGCATCTTCATGGCCATCCGGCTGGACGAGATCTTCCGGGTGTGGCCGCACCGGGAGGAGCGGATCGCCCTCACCGGCCACTGGCACGCCCTGTCGCTCCTCACGGCCACCATCCTGCTCTGCTACTTCGCCGACATGATGGGGCTCCGGGGCCGCATCCGCCGGTGGTTCGGCTGGGTGCTGATCGTGGCCTCGGACGTGGCCTTGGCCGGCGCGACGCTGTTCTCGATCAAGCGGCTGTTCGTGACGGAGTACGGCCAGCAGGTCATGGTCAACTGGACGATGCTGGCCATCGACTTCGGCCTCGGGGCGATCCTGGTCACGCTGGCCCTGCTTCTCCTCTGGCGGCTGGCCGACCTCTTCCGGCCAGGCGGCCGCTGGGCGGCGGAGGCCGACGAGGAGGTGACGGCGGAATGAGGCGGATGGCGAGACCGGCCGTCTGGCTCGCGCTGGTGGGGCTGCTGGTGGCCTGCAATCGTGAGCCCACCCCGCCGCCCGGGCTGTCTCTCTACACCGAGCCGGGGGCCGACCCGGAGGCCTGGGTGCGCATCCCGGCCGGCCCGTTCCGGATGGGCCGGGACGAGGTGGAGACTGTCATTCCGGCGGATTACGAGATCATGGTCACCCCCGTGACCAACGCCCAGTACGCCGCCTACCTGGAGCAGGCCCTGCAGGCGGGCACCGTGCGGCTGGAGGGCGGCACCGTGGTGGGGTTCTACCCCGGCGAACCGTTCGACGGGGCGAAGCACGAGAAGGCGTATCCGGCCGGCGACTACCGCCACATCGTGCTGGATGACCCGGCCAGCCGGATCGGCCTGGAGGGCGGCAGGCTGGTCGTGAAGGCCGGGTACGAGCACCACCCGGTGACGATGGTCAGCTGGTTCGGCGCCAAGGCGTACTGCGAGGCCATCGGCGGGCGCCTGCCCACCGAGGCGGAGTGGGAGAAGGCCGCCCGGGGGGAGGACGGCCGGCCGTACCCCTGGGGCGACGGCATCGCCCCGGCGTACGCCAACTACTACCACAGCCGCGACCCGTTCGAGACGGCCGAGGGCTACAGCGACACGACCCCCGTGGGCTTCTACAACGGGTTCCGCTACGGCGACTTCCAGACGGCCGACGCCGCCAGCCCCTACGGCGTGTACGACATGGCCGGCAACGTGGCGGAGTGGACGGCCGACGACTACCCGCTGATGCACTACCGCTTCCTGCGGGGCGGCAGCAAGGCGAACTACGGCTACGACCTGCGGGTTTGGAGCCGCAACAGCGCCGAGCCGGAGTACGTGAGCCCGAACGCCGGCTTCCGGTGCGTGCGCTCGCCGGAAGGGGGCTGATGGCGGCATGCTGCAGAAGGTCCGCGACTTCGGGTCGCTCATCAAGTCGAAGCAGACCCTGCTCCTGCTGTTCACCGGCTGGGTGGGCTACGCCAGCGGGATGAAGGGGGTGGAGGGCCCCGACCTGACGTGGGACCTGCTGGGCAGCCTCTTCCTCGCGATCAGCGGCGTGACCGTGCTCAACATGGTCTACGACCGGGACATCGACGCCGCGATGGCCCGGACGCGCCACCGCCCGCTGGCGGCCGGCCGGGTGCGCCCGTGGGAGGGGCTCGTCTTCGGCGGGGCGATGAGCGCCATCGGCCTCGCCTGGGCCTTCCGGCTGGACTGGCGCTTCGGCCTCGCGGTGCTGGCCGGCTGGCTGCTGGACGGCCTGGTCTACACGGTCTGGCTGAAGCGGCGGACCCCGTGGTCGGTGCTGTGGGGCGGCGTGTCGGGCGGCATGCCGGTCCTGGCGGGCCGGGTGCTGGCCGTGGGCGGCGTGGACCTGGTCGGTGCGCTCCTCGCCCTGGCGGTGCTGCTGTGGATCCCCACCCACATCATGACGTTCAGCATCAAGCACGCGGCGGACTACGCCGCCGCGGGCGTGCCGGTCTTCCCCAACGTGTACGGTGTGCGGGCGACCCAGGTGGGCATCAGCCTGTCCACCGTGCTGGCGGCGGTCACCATGACCGTGCTCACCGGGCTGATGGCCGACCGCTGGGGCGCGATCGCCGTCGCCGCCGCCCTGGCGATGGCGCTGGTGGGCCTGGGGGCCAACGCCCTGATCCGCCCGTCGGTCCAGGTGAACCTCCGGCTGTTCAAGTTCGCATCGGTGTACATGCTCTGCGCCATGGGCCTGCTGCTTCTGTAGGCGATGCGCGCAGGCGCCCCGCCGGTCCTTCCGGACGGCGGGGC
>QGVE01000127.1 GCA_003242675.1 Bacillota bacterium
CCCCCCCGCCCCTCCGGTCCCCCCCCCCCCCCGCCGTCCCCCCGGGCCCCGCCCCTCTTTACCCCCCCGCCGACGGTGCCGCCCGCGCGGAACCGCCGCCCCCCCAGCCCCCGCGGGGGGCCCTCGTTGCGCGCCCAGTCCAGCAGCAGGGCGTCGTACCGCACGAGCCCTGACTGGCGAGCGGCGGCGAGCCACGCCGACCACGCGGCCCGGTGCGCAGGGGAGGTCTGACGCAGGAATGCGGCCTCATCCCCGCTGGACGCTGCCTCCGCCCGCCGGGCGATGGCCTCGGGCACTCCCTCGGGAATCCAGGCCATCGCGCCCGGGGCGTTCAGCACCGACTTGGCGCGCAGCTGCTGGTACAAGAACGCCTCGTATTCGGCGGCGAGCACCTCCGGCGGCTGTCCGAGCCGTTCCGCCAGAGAGTCCAGGCTCCATGGCCGGCCTGGCGTCAGGCCCTGCAGTTCCCCCGCAGGAAGGCGGTCCTGCAGGAACCGGACCAGCTCGGCCGCCGCCGCGGCGAAGGCCCACTGCCCCGCGGCCCCCAGGGACCGGACCGGGGTGCCGAACAGCGCGGGCAGGTCGGGCAGCGGCGCGCCGGCCAGCTTGCGCGGGTCGGGGGTGTAGGGCAGGTCTCCGGCGGTGCTCAGCTCATAGAGCCCCATGGCGATCGGATCGACGGTCTCTTGCGCGGACGCCGCGGCGGAGAGGTACTTGACGAACTCGTAGCCCAGCGCTCGCTCCGTCTCCCAGCGCACGAGCCCGCGCAGGAATTCCGGCGATAGCCGCAGCGGATCGCCCGGGTTAAACCAGGCCAGCGCATCCGGCGGAGCGGCGGCGCCGACCGCCGCGCGGAAGGCCTCGTGACTCTCGTAAAGCCGGATCTGCGGCCGCTCGGCAGGGGTCGCATCCGGGAACAGGTCCAGCACGCGGGCGTAGGCGTGGTCAGCGGATGTGGCCAGGTAGTTCACCATCTGGCGCAGGCTGATCGCCTCCACCGAGGGGTCCAGCGGGTCAAAGGGCGCCACGACGTCCACGTGGTACCCGCGGAGGGTGTAGAGATCCCGGTCCTCCACGTACCACGTGCCCAGGCGGCGCACGAGGTCGACCGGCCGGCTGACGCGCAGCGGGGGCCTGTCCGCGAACGTGACCGTCATGGTCATCCGGGCCTGCGCCCGGGCCCCCCGCAGCCGGACCTCCTCCATCACCACGTCCACCGATTCCACGCGCTCTCCCGCCAATTCCGCGGCGAGGAGGCGGGCATCTGCCCGCAGTGCGCCGTTTCCGGGCGCCACGGTGTTTTCGTAGCCCTCCACATCCCCGGCGGAAAGCGCCGCGGCCTGACGAGTGGCCAGGGCGTGGATTCCGGCCACCCGATTCCACGGCAGGCCCTGGTAGTACCAGAGCAGGCCGAGGAGCGGCAAGGCCGCCAGCGCCCAGCGCCACCGGGGCGAGAGCCGCCCCGTGGTGCGCTCCTTGATGCGGGCGACGGGGAGGTTGAGCCCTTCCAGACCCTGGGAAAGCAGCGTGAAGCCGGTCACGGCGATGAGGAACGCCACCGCGGGCGGGAAGGGAATCCAGGGACTGGCGAGGACGTACAGCCGGCCGTCGCTCAGCAGCGAGCCCCACTCGGGAAGCCCGGTGGACTGGAACAACCGGTCCGGGCTGCGGTAGTCCCCGATCATCATGATCCCGCCGCCGAAGAGGATGCCGAAGATGCCCATCTGCGCCATGAGCAGGAGGGCCCGGGCCATCTCGGCGGCCACCAGGTGGAGCAGGGACGGCCAGAGGTGGGGCAGAAGGTGGACGTGGAGGATGTGCCACCGGCTCCCGCCGACGGCCACGGCCCCCTCCACGAAGGGTTCGGCCATCAGCTGTTCGAGCCGCCCCTTGAGCATCACGGCGACCCGGGGCCACTCCACCAGGGTGAGCACGCAGACGGTGATCGCCACATTCGGCCAGAGCCCGATGCCGTTCCTGGCCGGCGACGACAGCAGGAGGAGGTAGGTGATCAGGGGCGGGATCGCGGTGGTCATCACGTACAGCTTGTCCACCAGCCACCCCGCGGGCCGGGGGCCATAGACCGCCGCAAGGGCCGCCACCAGGCCGAGCAGCATCCGGCCGGCCGTCACCAGCACGGCGAAGAGCAGCGACCAGCGGGTGCCGTAGACCACGCGGCTCCAGACGTCGCGGCCCCACTGGTCGGTCCCCAGCGGGTAGCCGGGGCCCGGGGGGAAGGGCGGCAGGCCTTCCAGGAGACTGCTCCGGGCATCCCAGTAGTGGGGCGAGACGGCGGTGATCTCGTCGGCGAAGACCGCCGCCAGCAGCAGCAGGCCGACCAGCAGTCCGCCCGCGATGAGCGCGAGGCGAGAGCCCTTCCGCGCGGCGTTCACGGCAGATCACGCCCCTTGAGGCGCGGGTCGGCCACCCTTCGCAGGATCGAGACCCCGGCGTAGAGCAGGGCGAAGATCAGCCCCAGGGAGGCGCCGGCAGCGACCAGCACCGGCACGTCGGGCGGCGGCAGCGGCCTGCGCAGGTCGAAGACGAGGCTGGGAGGGCTGGCGGCGTCCAGGAGCAGGTTGGTCACGCCGGGGTAGTGGAAGAGCCTCTCCGCGATGAGGGCGTTGGAGAAGGCGACGGTGAGCACGCCCGGCATGGCGTCCAGGATCGGGACGAGCGCTCCGGCCAGGGCGTGCTTGTATATCACCACACGCTCCGGCAGCCCCTTGGCGCGGGCGGTGCGGATGTAGTCCTGCTCGTACACGTTCGTCATCGCCTGGGTGGTGATGCGGGCCACCGTGGCCAGGGGAAGCAGCGCGAGGCAGGTGACCGGGAGCACCATGCTGGCGACCGGTCGCGTCTCATCCCAGGCCACGGGCAGCAAGCGGAAACCGGTGCGTTGGAAGAACTGCGCCGCCCCGATCTGCAGCAGCATCACGAGGAAGAAATCGGGAACCCCCTGCAGCAGGCCGGTGAGGAGCGGCCCGACGGCGGAGCCCCGCCTGCGCAGCGCCTGGAAGTCCCGGACTCCCTTGACCACCCCGAGCGGGAGGGCGAACGCCAGGGAGACCGCGACCAGCCTGAGGGTGTTTGCGATGCGCGGCAGCAGCAGCCCGGCCACGTCGTGACCCCGGCGGTTGGTGCCGAGCGAGCCGGACCGAAGGGTCTCCAGGTACGCGCGCAGGGTCTGGCCCCACTGGTCCGTGTGTCTAGTCGAAATGTTTTAGCTGTGCAAGTTAAAAGACGCTGCCGCAGGGGCTGGCGGTTCCCTGCCAGGCGCAAGAGGCCGCGGCGCCGCGACAAGGGCCCGGCGCAGCTGCTGCCGGGCCCTTCACCGATTCACTTCCCATAACCCTCCTCGAAGAGCTCCTGGCAGAGCTTCATGACCGCCTTCTTCTCGATCCGGCTCACGTAGCTCCGGGAGATGCCGAGCATGCGCGCGATCTCCCGCTGGGTCCGCCGCGGCCCGCCGGAGATGCCGTAGCGCAGCTCCAGCACCTGCCGCTCCTTGCCGCCCAGCTTCTTCAGCTTTTCCCGCAGCTTCGACTCGTCCAGCCGCTTGCCCACGAGGTCGGGCACCACGTCCGGGTCCGAGCCCAGCACGTCGAGCAGGGTGATCTCGTTGCCCTCCCGGTCCACCCCAATCGGGTCGTAGAGGGAGACCTCGCCGCGCACCCGCTTCAGGCTCCGCAGGTGCATCAGGATTTCGTTTTCAATACAGCGCGCCGCATATGTAGCCAGTCTCGTGCCCTTCTCGGGCTTGAACGTCCCGATGGCCTTGATCAGGCCGACGGTGCCTATCGAGATGAGATCATCCACGTCCTCGCCGGTGTTATCGAACTTCTTCACAATATGGGCGACCAGCCGCAGGTTGCGCTCGATCAGGATGGCCCGGGCCTCCTCGTCGCCGGTTTGGAGCCGGGCCAGGTATTTCGCCTCTTCCTCCTCGCTGAGCGGCTGTGGGAACGTGCCGGAGTTGGCCACGAACCCGGCCAGGAGCAGCATGCTGCGCACGATGGCCTCGGCTAAGGGCCCCAACATGGCTAGCACCGCAACCCCTCCCCTCCTGTGCGGGATAGGGTATGCGGTGCCCGCTTGACCGGTTACTGTAACGGCCGGTCCCGCCGGCGAAACGGATTGGCCAGACGGCTCATCTCATTCGCGGGAGGAGTGTTTCACGATCCGACCACCTGGAGTTCCGGTTCCGGCTGAAGGGTCCCACGCCGCGCAGCCCGGGCCGGATCCTCGCCGGGCGGCTGATCGGTCCGGGGATGGACGTTCCGCTCGAACCTGTGGCGCCAAACCTGTTCCGGGTCCCCGTTCCCGGGGCAGGAGGCCGCTTCACCATTCAGGTGGACCAGGCGGAGGGGCACAGGGACGGCGCCCGGCCCCTGCCGTGGCGGGTGGATGTGCGCCTGGCGCCGGAGGCGCTGGCGGAGTACCAGGCGGCTGAGCCCCTGGGAGCCTGTGCCGACTTCCCCGGCGCGCTAGCGCTGGTGATGCAGTGTTGTTAGTTCGCCCTGCTTCACGGCCGGCGCCGGGCGACGGGACACATCGCCTTTGAGCAGCTCCCGAGGGGAGGATTGACCAAGTTGGATCAGTTGCGGATCCGGTTTGCGGAACCCGAGGATGAACCCACCTGCCGGCGGATGGACCCGTATCTTCCCGCGCCCGTGCTCACGCACAAGATCGCCCTTCAGGAGCTGGTCCTGGTCGAGATCGCCGGGAAGGCGATCGGCTACGTGCGCCTGGAGTACATCTGGGGGAAAGTCCCCTACATCGGGCTCATCTGGCTGGAGCCGCAGTACCGGGGGCAGGGGATCGGCAAGGCTGTGCTGAGTTTCCTCGAGGCGCACCTGCGGGAGCGGGGATGCACCTTCCTCCTCTCCTCGTCCCAGGTGAACGAGCCGGAGCCGCAGGCGTGGCACCGGGCCGTCGGCTTCCGCGAGTGCGGCATCATCGCCGGGCTCAACGAGGGCGGCGTCGGCGAGGTGTTCTTCCGGAAGGACCTATAGGTGCTCGACCGTCTCCCGGACGAGCACCCAGCGCCCGTCCACCTGCCGCCACACCTCGAGGACGAAGGCCGAGACCGTGCGCTCCCCGAACTCCATCGGCTTCTCGTAGAAGACCACAGCGCTGGTTGCCGACGGCATGCGGATCAGGCGGCCCACGCACCCCGCCCGCACCCCGGGCATGTGCGCGGCGGTCTGCCGGATTCCGGCGAGGGCTTCCGCCGCGTCGAAGTACTCGGCCCGGTCCTGGTCGGGCATGCCGTAGTACCCGTGGTAGCCCGGCCCGAGCAGCGAGGCCACGGCGTCCGTCTCCCCCGTCTGGTAGGCGTGCTCCATGATGCTCAGGTAGCGGTCGTGAACGGCACGAAACTCCTCGAACGCGGTTGACATGCTGGATCCCTCCCGGTCGCGCCGGTGTACTCGGCTCGTGTTTTCGCTGTGATTTCTGAATAATCCTTCGCCAGCTCCGCAGCTTTGCGAGTTCACCCGACCCAAACATGCAGAGCAGCCCCGCCGCCACCCAGGCGACGGGGCTGCGCACATCTTGAATCCGCTACACCAGCCCGGCGGGCGGGTTGAGCAGATCCCGGGGGGTGATGATGCCCAGGAGTTGCTCGTCCTCCCGGCCGCTCTCGGTGATCAGGATCGCCTCCAGTGACGCCCGGCGGTTCCCCCTGGCCGGGGAGAAGAGCTCAACCGCATCGTACCAGGTGGCGTCCCGGGCGATGAAGGCGACCCGGCGCCCCTCATACGCGTCGTGCCGCAGCACGTCGCCGACCGTCACCCCCGTGAGGTCGACCACGCCGTCCTCCACCGAGTCGGCGAGCCACTGGGCCACGCACCGGGAGGTCAGCAGCCCGGCAAACCGGCGCTCCCGGAAGACCGGGAACTGGGTGTAATGGTACTCGCGGATCCACCGGAGCGGCCGCGCGATGGGGTCGTCCCACGACAGCCGCCGGACCTCCCGCCGGAACAGCGGATACACCCGCGGCGGGTCGAGGAGGATGTCCGCCAGCCGCTCGATGGCCTCGACCACCTCGGGCCGGGGGTCGGCGATGATGCGGGCGGGGAACTCCTTGTCGTGCACGATGGCATTGCGCAGCGCGCCGAACTCCTTGAGGTCGTCGGCGTAGCGCCGGACCACGCTGTACCGCCTGGCGGCCTGGTCCACCACGCTGGCGAAGCCGTAGCGGGTGCGGTCGATGTCCAGCAGGCTGCGCAGGTGATCGTCGATGCGGTTGTAGGCCCGGAGGAATCGCTCAGCCAGCACGGCGCCTCACCTCACCATACGGGTACGGCGTGGCCCGAAAGATCTCCTATCGGCCGGCGCGCATACGGGGCGGTTTCCCGCCCCTAGTCAACCGTCGCCACCGGATCCCCGGCACTCACCGCTCCCTGCCGGTCGAGCCGCCACGTCCGCTTGTCGTCCAGGTTCGTGAGCAATACGGGCGTGGCCAGCGAAGGCACCTCGCCCTGGATGGCCGCCAGATCCACCTCCAGCAGCGGCTGCCCGGCCGCGACCCGGTCGCCCTGGCTGACCAGGGTCCGGAAGCCCCGGCCCTGCAGCTTGACCGAGTCGATGCCCACGTGCACCAGCACCTCCAGCCCGTCGGGGGTGCGAATCCCCACCGCGTGCCCCGTGGGAAAGAGGTTTACCACCTCGCCGTCCGCCGGACTCACCACCACCGCCCCGTCCACGGCCGCGGGGAACACGCAGAAGCCGTCGCCCAGCATCTTCTCCGCGAACACCGGGTCGGGCGCCTCGGTGATGGGCCTGACCTCGCCCGCCAGGGGCGCCACCAGGGTCACGGACCGCCGCTTCCTGCCAAACAGGCCAAATACCACTGCCAAGTCCTCCTCCTACCGGCTGCGCGCCGCATCCCGCCGAATTTCTGCGGCGAGCGCGCCTCTCCCTGCTAGTCTGGCCGAATCGCGGCAGCCACCGCCGCGGGGACCCATCGCCCGCGCCCTGCATACCGTGATGGGTAGCCGTCCGCTCACCCCGAGCGGTGGGCGGAATACAGGGGGAGGAAGGCCACATGCGCATGCCGCGATTCCGCCGCGCCGGCGCGGTTATGGCCATCGTGCTGACCGCGGCGCTCCTGGCCGCGTGCAGCCGGCGACCGGCACCCGCGGACGAAACGTTCACGGTGCGATTCACCGAGGTGATCCACTCCATCTTCTACGCCCCGCAATACGTGGCGCAGGCCAAGGGGTTCTTTGCGGAAGAAGGGCTCGAGGTCGTCGCCTCCACGGCCCAGGGCTCGGACCGGGGCGTGGCGGCCCTGCTGGCCGGGACCGCCGACATCGCCATGGTCGGGCCGGAGACCGCCGTCTTCGTCCACAATCAGGATTCACCGGTCAAGGTCAAGATCTTCGCCCAGCTCACCGCGCGGGATGGATCCTTCCTCCTGGCCCGGGAGAAGCCCGACGGCGAGTTCTCGTGGACCGACGTGAAGGGCAAGTCCATCATCGGCTGGCGGCCGGGTTCGATGCCGCAGCTGGTGGCTGAGGCCATCCTCCGGCAGCACGGCCTGGATCCGGAAACCGACGTGGAGTACATCGACAACCTGGCGGCGCCGGCCATGGTGGGAGCGTTCCTGAGCGGGCAGGGGGATTACATACA
>QGVE01000244.1 GCA_003242675.1 Bacillota bacterium
CGCGCTCCGGGCGAAGAGGTCCGCCCGGGTCGAGGCGTCCCCGGCACTGGCCGGGGCCCGCCGGTACTGGAAGTCGATGAACTGGTCCCGCAGCCGGATCACCTGGGGCAGCCGCCCGAAGGGATCCGCGCGGTTCTCCAGGGTGCGGCGGGTGTAGGTCGGGTCGTTGGAGTTGGCAATATTCTTCAGGTGCAGCTGCACTGCCCACTGGGAGGCCTGCAGCGCACGGGTCAGGATGGAAAAGCCCGAGTTGATTCCGCGGATCACCGCCGCTTCCCCCTTACGTCTTCTTGTTCAGCACGCGCCCGCCGGCCGGCTTCTTCACGCCGGGCGGGTAGCCCACGCCCGGCGGCTCCGGCCCGCCAAGCAGCAGGCGCATGAGGAAGTCCACCCGCTGGCTCTCCGCCTCGATGAGGCTGCGGAGCTTCGCCCGCTCCCGCTCCAGGTCCTCGACCAGCGCCCGGAGCTCCTCCGGGCTGCCGTCGATCTCGGCCTCCTGCAGGGCCGCCAGCAGGGCCTCCTGCTGCCGGGCGCCCTCCAGGAGCCCCTGGTGGTCCCGCTTGATCACCCGCTCCACCTGGAGCCGGGTGAGGTCGATCATCTCCTTCAGCAAGGCAGACGCGCTCACTCGTCGATCACCCCCGACCGCAGGAGCCGCTCCGCCAGCCGGTGGGGATCCACCCGGTACTCGCCGCGGGCGATCTGCTCCTTCAGCCGGGCGACCAGCTCCGCCCGCACGGCCGGCAGCGCGGCCAGGGCGGGCGTGAGCTCGCTCACCTGCGCGGCGCGGTCGGAGATGGAGAGCTGATCGGGCGGCTGGGCGCCCGGCGAGTCGGCGCTGCGCCGCACCCTGTCCCCCGCGCGCGCAAAGCCGGGGCGCTGCACTCCGGGCAGCCCCGTGAGATCACGCCGGTCGATCTTCATGTGCGTCCCAACCCCCTCGCTCTGATACTTCTTGCATGGTGCAAGGGGCGCGCAGAATTAAGCCACATCGGCACCGTTCAGGCGAGCTTTGGTCAGAATGAGGCCGATTTTCGCGTGAAAGCGCCCCCATTCAGCGTGCCGCCTTCCGGCCCCGCAGGTTGAGCATAAGCAGCACCTCACCCCGGGGCACGCCCAGGACCTCGGCGATCGCCACCGCATCCTTGCCTTCGTCTGCCAAACGCCACACGGCCTGGCGCAGGTCCGCGTAGCGGTCCCCCGCCGCGGCCGGCCCCTCCGCGTCGCCGTCGCGCGAGCCAGGCCGGTCCGCCGCGCCGGACTTGCTCGTCCGGGACCGGCTCTTGCGCGCCCGCCCGGACTTCGCCTCGCCGGCCGGAGGCGCCGCCGGCGTTTCCACCGCCGCAGCGGGCACCGCGCCGGAGGCGGCCGCCCCCTCCGCAGAGCCTTCCGGCACCGGCCCCGACTCCGGTACGTGGCCGGCGGGCTCCCCCCGCTCCTTAGCCGCCCCGGATCTCGCCTCGCCACCTAGGGATTCGGCCTCCGGGTCCCCGCCCCGGCCCTCCGCCTGCGCCCGGGCCTGCAGCTCGGCCGCGGCCCGCTTCTCCAGCTGCGCGGCCAGGTCGCGGAGGCGCGCCATCCGCTCGTCGATCTCATCCAGCAGCGCCTCGGCGCTCATCGTCACCTCGGCGGTCAGCCGCTCCAGGCGGGTGATCTCCGCCAGGATCCGGCGCTGCCGCACCGTCACCTGGTGCACGGCATAGGCCAGCGCGCCGACCACCGCCAGGGCCAGGAGCACGTACAGAACCGTCGGCATGGGCTCCCTCCTCAGGACACGAGATCCTTCTTCAGCCGGGAAAGCTTGCCCCGGAGCCGCAGGATCGCCCGGCTGTGCACCTGCGAGATCCGGGCCTGGGAGAGCCCCAGCACCTCGCTGACCTCCTTGGCGATCAGCCCCTCCTGGTAGATGAGGGCGAGCACCAGCTGCTCCTGCTCGGTGAGCGAGGCGATCGCCCGGGCCAGCACCTCACGCCGCTCCGCCCGCTGGCTCTCCCGCTCCGGGTCCACCGCGTCCTCGTCGGCGACCCGGGCCGCGAGGACCGT
>QGVE01000011.1 GCA_003242675.1 Bacillota bacterium
GGCAGCGTCCAGCGGGGATGAGGCCGCATTCCTGCGTCAGACCTCCCCTGCGCACCGGGCCGCGTGGTCGGCGTGGCTCGCCGCCGCTCGCCAGTCAGGGCTCGTGCGGTACGACGCCCTGCTGCTCGACTGGGCGCGCTACGAGGGCACCGCGCTGGTGCTGGAGCGGCTGCAGTTCCGCGACGGCCGCATCGTCAGCGGGGTCGTACAGCAGCGCTGGGCCCGGGAGGACGGCGAGTGGGTGGTGGGACCGGTGGAGTCGGTGTGGCGCGGCGCGGCCGGTCCCTGACGGAGTGTGGCCCCGGGCACAGTCGCGGCGGGGGTTCCCGGCGGGTCACGCCTGTGGTAGAATGGTCCCCTGAGCCTGGAGGTGTGACCCGTGGGCGGCCTGCTGCCGCAGGAGTACCACAAATCCATCTTCGAGATCGACCTGGAGAGGCTGCGCCGGATGGGCAAGCGGGCGATCCTCCTCGACCTGGACAACACCCTGGTGCGCTGGAACGATCCGCACCCCACGCCCGCCCTGCTCGACTGGCTGGCCGCCGTCCGGGCGCACGGCCTCATGCCCTGCATCGTCTCCAACAACAGCGGCCCACGGGTGCGTGAGTTTGCCGCCAGGGCCGGCGTGTCGTTCGTCTCCGGCGCCTCCAAGCCGCGCAGGAAGGGATTTCTGCAGGCCATGCAGCAGCTGGGCGTGGCGCCGCACGAGACCGTGGTGGTCGGCGATCAGCTGTTCACCGACATCCTCGGCGGAAACCGGGCCGGCGCCTACACGATCCTGGTCGTTCCGCTCGACCGGCGGGAGTTCATCGGCACCCGCCTGGTGCGGCTCATCGAGCGGCGGGTGCTCCAATACCTGTTCCGCCGGGGTCTCCTGGCCCCGAAGTAGGTCCGGCTGGCGCAAGGCCAGCCGGTTTGCCTATAGTTGGCAGGTTCCGCCGGGGCGCCCGCCGAAAGGAGTAAGTCGGACTGTGACCAGCCTTTCGACGGGGAAGGGAGACTCGGATGACGCAGGGTCGGAACACCGTGCGGGGTCCGGGGCGGATCCTGGGGATCCTCGGCCACCCGGTGGCGCACTCCGCCTCGCCCGCCATGCACAACGCCGCATTTGCCGCACAGGGGATGCACGCCATCTACGGAGCCTTCGACGTCCCGCCTTCGCAGCTGGAGAAGGCGATCACCGGCATTCGCACGCTGGGGCTCCTGGGCGTCAACGTCACCATCCCCCACAAGGAGGCGGTCATGGCCTACCTGGACGACGTGGCGCCGACCGCACGCCAGGTGGGCGCGGTGAATACCATCGTGAACCGGGGCGGTCGGCTGATCGGCTACAACACGGACGGATGGGGCTTCCTGCTCAGCCTGGAAGAGCGGGGCGTGCGGGTGGCCGGACGGCACGCGGTGGTGCTGGGGGCGGGCGGCGTCGCCCGGGCTGTGGCCCTGCACCTGTGCATGGCCGGCGTGGACCGGCTGACCATCATCAACCGCTCTCGCGCGCGGGCGGAGTTCCTCGCGGCCGACCTTGCGCGGGCCCGGCAGCCTGTCCGGGTGGCGGTGGCCGAGCCCGGCACGGACGAAGCCCGGGCGGCCCTGGCCGAGGCGGGGCTGGTGGTCAACTGCACGCCCCTGGGCATGGAGCCGGACACCGAGTCCACGCCGCTGGAGGACGTGGGGCTGCTCCCGTCCGACTGCGTCGTCTACGACACGGTCTACCGCCCGCTGGAGACCCGGCTCCTTCGGGAGGCCCGGCAGCGGGGCCTCATGACGGTGAACGGCCTGTCCATGCTGGTGCACCAGGGCGCCTGTTCCTGGGAGTACTGGTTCGGCCGGCGGGGACCGGTGGATGTGATGCGGTCCGCCGCGCTGGCGGCCCTGGAGGGGCAGTCATGAGCGGGCTGGCGTGGCTGGCCGCCCTGGTGGGCCTGGCCCTCGGCGCGGCCCTGGGGTATCTGGGCGTGCGGTTCTCGCCCCGGTGGCTGACCCGGCCGGTACCCCGCTGGTTTGCCTGGGCCTGGGTGGCGGCGACCGCGGGGGCGGCGGGGCTGCTCGGGTTCTTGCACCCGTTTAGGCCCTATTTCTGGCACCACTTGCTCCTGCTCGCGATCCTGCTCGCGGCCGCGTTCGTCGACCTGCGGGAGCACATCATCCCCAACGACCTGGTGCTGGCGGGCCTTCTGGCCTGGCTGCCGGCGATGCTGCTCTTCCCCTACGACGGGAAGTCGTGGCTCTCTGCGCTGGGGGGCGGGGCGGCCGCCTTTGCGCTTTTCTACCTGCTGGCGGTGTTGGTGCCCGGCGGCATGGGCATGGGCGACGTGAAGCTGGCCCTCGTGATGGGGCTGTTCCTGGGGGCGGGATGGGTGGCCATGGCCCTGATGCTCGCCTTCATCCTGGGCGGGCTGGTCTCGGGCGTCCTGCTCGCCACCCGGCGGATCGCGCGCAAGGGGTACATTCCGTTCGGCCCGTTTTTGGCCGCGGGCGGGCTGATCACGCTGCTGTGGGGAAGCCAGATCTGGAACTGGTACGCGGGATGACGGCAAGGAAGGGGGCCGGCCCGGAATGCTGCGGTACATGACGGCCGGGGAGTCGCACGGCCGTGCGCTGGTGACGATCGTCGAGGGGCTGCCCGCCGGCGTGCCGGTGGACCTGGCGGCCATCGACCGGGACCTCGCCCGGCGGCAGTCGGGCTACGGGCGGGGCGGGAGGATGAAGATCGAGCAGGACCGGGTGCAGGTGCTCGCCGGGATCCGGCACGGCAAGACCCTGGGCAGTCCGGTGGCCCTGCTGGTGGAGAACCGGGACTGGGCCAACTGGAGCGAGGTGATGTCGCCCGAGCCGGTCGCGGCCTACACCGACCCGCGGGCGGCGGAGAAGGTGCGCACGCGGCCCCGGCCGGGCCACGCGGACCTGGCGGGGGCCCTGAAGTACGACCACGCCGACCTGCGCAACGTGCTCGAGCGGGCGTCGGCCCGGGAGACCGCCGCGCGGGTGGCGGCAGGCTCCCTGGCGAAGCAGTTCCTGGCCCCGTTCGGCATCCGGGTGGCCGGCTACGTGCGGTCGATCGGTCCGGTGGAGGCCGGGAGCCTGGCGGAGCTGAGCCTGGAGGCGCGCGTCGCCCGGGCGGAGGCGAGCCCGGTGCGGTGCCCCGATCCCGAGGCCTCGGCCCGGATGGTCGCGGAGATCGACGCGGCCCGGCGGGACGGCGACTCGCTGGGCGGCGTGGTGGAGGTGCTGGCCACGGGCCTGCCGCCGGGCCTGGGCAGCCACGTGCACTACGACCGGAAGCTGGACGGCGCCCTGGGCGCAGCCCTGCTCTCCATCCAGGCGGCCAAGGGCGTGGAGATCGGCGACGCCTTTGAAAACGCCCGCAAGCGCGGCTCGGAGGTGCACGACGAGATCGGCTGGAGCCCCGAGCGGGGGTACTTCCGGTACACCAACCGGGCCGGCGGGCTGGAGGGCGGCATGACCAACGGCATGGACCTGGTGGTCCGGGTCGCCTTCAAGCCCATCGCTACGCTGTACAGGCCCCTCCGGTCGGTGGAGGTCGACACGCACCGGGAGGCCACGGCGGGCATTGAGCGGTCGGACGTCTGTGCCATCCCGGCTGCGGCGGTGATCGCGGAGTGCGTGACGGCCTTTGAACTGGCCCGCTTCGTGGTCGAGAAGTTCGGCGGCGACTCGCTGGCGGAGGCCCTGCGGAACTACCGCGGGTACCTGGAGCAGATCGCCCGGCGCTGAGGCCCGGAAGCGGCTTGCCGGGCGCGGAGGCCCGGGAGCGGCTGCCTGGACGCCGATGCGCGGACGGTGCGGGCGGGAGGGGGTCTGCGCAGTGAACATCGTGCTCGTGGGGCTGATGGGATCCGGCAAGACGGCCGTGGGCCGGCGGCTGGCCGAAAGGCTGGGCCGGCCCTTTGTGGATACCGATGCCCTGGTGGAGGCGGAAGCCGGGCGCTCGATCGCGGCGATCTTCGCGGCGGAGGGGGAGGAGGGGTTCCGCCGCCGCGAGGCGGAGGTGGTGGCGCGGGTGGCCGCCGGCGACCACCAGGTGATCGCGACCGGCGGAGGCGCGGTGCTGCGGGCCGAGAACCGGGCGGCGCTTCGCCGAAGCGGCCTGGTGATCTGGCTCGACGCGGAGCCCGAGACGCTCTGCGCGCGGGCCCGTGCGCAGGGGCTGAACCGCCGGCCGCTGCTCGCCGGGCCGGACCCCCTGGAGCGGCTGCGGGCGCTGGCGGCCGCCCGCCGCCCGTATTACGCCGAGGCCGCCCACGTGCGGATCGAGACGGACCGCCGTTCCGTGGACGAGGTCGTGGCAGCGATCATGGACACGCTACGGGAAAGGGGAGAGTGCGGTTGAACGAGGTGTGGGTGGAACTCGGGGAGCAGCGCTATCCAATCTACATCGGCCCCGGGCTGATGGCGGAGCTGGGCGCCCTGGTGCGCCGGCATCTGCCCAAGGCCCGGCGCGCCCTGCTGGTGACGGATGCGAACGTCGGCCCGCTCTACGGGGAGGCCGCCCGCGCCTCCCTGGAGCAGGCCGGCATCACCACGTCCCGGGTGACGGTTCCGGCGGGCGAGTCCTCCAAGTCGCTGTCGCAGGCGTTCAGCCTCTACAGCAGCTGTGTCCGGGCGGAGCTGGACCGCACCAGCGCCATCGTCGCCCTGGGCGGCGGGGTCGTCGGCGACCTGGCCGGGTTTGTGGCGGCCACGTACCTGCGGGGGATTCCCCTGGTGCAGGTGCCCACGACGCTGCTGGCGCAGGTGGACTCGTCCGTCGGCGGGAAGACCGGAGTCGACCTGCCCCAGGGCAAGAACCTGGTGGGGGCTTTCCACCAGCCCTCGCTGGTGGTGGCCGACGTGGAGACGCTCCGGAGCCTGCCCCGCCGGGAGCTGGCCGCCGGCATGGCCGAGGTGGTCAAGTACGGCGTCATCCGGGACGAGGAGTTCCTGAAGTACGTGGAGGTGCAGGTGGGCAACGCGCTGGCCGGCGACCTGGCGGTGCTGGAGCGGGTGGTGGCACAGAGCTGCCGGATCAAGGCCGAGGTCGTGGCCGCCGACCCGCGCGAGAAGGGGCTCAGGGCCATCCTGAACTTCGGCCACACGGTGGGCCACGCCCTGGAGGCCGCCCTGGGCTACCGCTGGCTGCACGGCGAGTGCATCGCGGTCGGCATGGTGGCCGCCGCCACGATCGCCCGGCACGCCGGGATCGCACAGGAGAGCGGCCTGGAGCTCCGGCTGAAGCGGGTCCTGGAGCGGCTGGACCTGCCCACCGCGCTGCCCGAGGGCATGGATCCGCAGGAGCTGGAACCCTTCCTGCGGAGAGACAAGAAGGTCAAGAGCGGAATCATCCACTGGGTGATGCCCGTCCGGGCCGGCGAGGTGATCGTCACGCCGGACGTGACGCCCGATGCGATCCGGTGGGGGCTCGAAGCGCTGAGGAGGTAGCGACCGGATGAAGTACCTGCTTTCGTTTACGCCTGAGGTCCGGGAGGCCCTGGAGCGGAACCGGCCTGTGGTGGCGTTGGAGTCGACGATCATCAGCCACGGCATGCCCTATCCGGAGAACCTGCGCACGGCCCGGGAGGTGGAGGAGATCGTCCGCAGCCAGGGCGCGGTGCCGGCGACGATCGCCGTCATCGGCGGCCGCTGCAAGGTGGGCCTCACGGATGAGGAACTGGAGCTGCTGGCGACCTCGCCCGAAGCCGTCAAGGTCTCGCTCCGGGACCTGCCGGTGGTGTTGGCGCGCAAGCAGCTGGGGGCGACGACCGTCGCGGCCACGGCGACCATCGCCGCGGCGGCGGGCATCGAGGTGTTCGTCACCGGCGGCATCGGCGGCGTGCACCGCAAGAGCCCGGGCGACCCGGCGCAGGTGTGGGATGTCTCGGCGGACCTCACCGTGCTGGGCCGCACCGACATCACGGTGGTCTGCGCCGGGGCCAAGTCGGTGCTGGACATCGGGGCGACGCTGGAGGTGCTGGAGACGCTGGGGGTGACGGTGCTGGGTTACCAGACCGACCGGTTCCCCGGCTTCTACACCCGCGACACCGGGTTCGGCGTGGATGCCCGGGTGGACACGCCGGAGGAGGCCGCGGCGATCATCCACGCGCGCCAGCAGACCCGCATCCCCGGCGGGGTGCTGGTGGTCAACCCGGTGCCCGCGGAGTACGCCATGGCCCCGGAAGAGGTGGAGCGGCACATCCAGGACGCCCTGGCGGCCATGGCGTCTGAGGGAGTCACCGGCAAGGCGGTCACGCCGTACCTGCTGGCCCGGATGAAGGAGGCCACCGGGGGGCGCGCGCTGCAGACGAACATCGCCCTTGTGAAGCACAACGCCCTCGTCGGCGCCCAGATCGCGGCCGCCCTGAAGGCGCAGAAGTAGTGAGAGCCCCCTGAAACCGGCGCAGGGCGAACTTGTGGAGCCGCCTGCGGGCGGGAGAAGCACACGGAGCGGTCAGCCATGCACAGGCCCCCGTTCAGTCGCACGGACGGGGGTTTTTTCGTGCGTCCATTCCTGTTCGGCATGGGAAAAATAGAACATCGTTCTGCACCGTGGAACGATTAGGGCTTAACAGGGGGCGGTCCACCGATTAGGATGGTCACGGAAGGGGGCTGGAACAGATGGCGTACGTGCCGACCATCGTGGTAATGGAAGGAGACCAGACCGGGCAGGAGCTGCTGGAAGAGGCCGTTCGGCTGCTCAGCCCTGACGTGATCGGCTTGCCGCTGAATCTGGTGCGCTATGACCTGAGCCTGGAGAATCGCCGGGCGACCCGCAACCAGGTCGTGTACGAGGCGGCCGCGGCGATGCGGGAGTTCGGCTATGGCCTGAAGGCCGCGACCATCACGCCGGAGGGCCGGGGCGACGTGGGGTCGCCCAACGCGATCCTGCGGCGGGAGATCGACGGCACCGTGATCCTCCGGACGGGCCGTCCCCTGCCCGGGGTGCAGACCATCGGCGGGATCACGGCGCCGATCGCCGTCGTGCGCATGGCGACCGAGGACGCCTATGAGGCGCAGGAGTGGCGCGAGGGCGAGGGCGACGAGGAGCGGGCCTACCGCACGACCTACATCTCGGCGCGCAACTGTCGGGCCACCGCCGAGTTCGCCTTCCGCCTGGCCCGCCAGATGGGGGCGGTCGTGTTCGGCGGCCCGAAGTGGACGGTCTCGCCCACCTACGAAGGGCTCCTCAAGGAGGCGATGGACGAGGCCGCCCGGCGGTATCCGGACGTGCCCTACGAGCCGCAGCTGATCGACGCGGCGTACGCGCTGCTCATCGCGCGGGCGACGCGCCCGCTGGTGATCCCGTGCCTCAACCGGGACGGCGACATCCTCTCTGACCTGGTGCTGGCGCTCTACGGCTCCATCGCCGGCTCCGAGTCGCTGCTCATCGCCTTCGACGAGGCGTTCCACCCGCGGGTGGTGATGGCCGAGGCGCCCCACGGCACCGCGCCCAGCCTGCAGGGCAAGAACGTCGCGAACCCGCTGGCCATGCAGCTGGCGGCCGGCGCCCTGCTGAAGCAGATGCCGGATCCGGAGTACCAGCGGGCCGGCGCGGCGATTCAGGAGGCCTGCCTGGAGGCGGTCGCGGCAGGGATCCGCACCGCCGACCTGGGCGGCACCGCCCGGACCACGGAGTTCACCGACGAGGTCATCCGCCGGGTGCGGGAGAAGCTGGCCGTGGTCGCCCGCTGAGGCGCGCACCCCGCCGCTCCCCCGGGAATAGGCTGGTGAGCGCGAGGGGGGAGCGGCCATGTACGTCACCCACGGCGACACCATCGTGTTCCGCTCGGACCAGCGGGAGCGGTTCGGCACCTCCTCGCGCGCGGCGTGGGTCGGGCCGCCCGGCCGCCACGGGGGACCGGCGGCGTACCGGGGGGACCCGCCGCCGGCCCCCGACGGCGAGGAGCGGCTCGAGGCCCTGCGGCGGCGGATCGCGGCGCTGGAGGAGCGGCTTGCCCGCCTGGAGGCCCGCCTGGCCCGCTCCGACGGGCATCCCGGCGCCCGGGCGGACGGGCCCTGGCCGGACGACCGGGAGCGGCCCGGCGCGCGCAGCGCCGCGGGCAGCCGCCGGCCGGCAGGGCAGGTCCACACGGCGGGCGGCGGCAGCGGCCAGGTGCGGGTGGCGGCGCATGCGCCGCCCGGCGTTCACGTGAGCGTGGGGCAGGTGCGGCTGAAGCACAGCTGATCCTGCGCGCCATGCAAGGCGAACACCCCCTCTGGTGACCCTAGAGGGGGTGTTCGCTTTTCCTCAGCCGTCTACCACTCGTCGCCGGGGGCGAAGGGCCTGTCGTCCTTGTCCTCCGTCGGGAAGTCCAGCCCCGGGACGGTGACGACCTCGGAATGCTCCGGGCAGCGCAGCCGCTGCGGGGTGACGTCGCGGGCGTTCACCTTCAGCCACTTGCGGCGCACCACCTTGGCCCGCACCTTGATGACCGCCTTCTCCAGCAGCTTGGAGAAGGTGCCGTCGTGGTTGCGGTCCACCAGCTTGTCAAACTCGCCGGCGACGATGGCGTCCTCGATTTCGCACTCGTCGCCGTCGCGGCTGCCGGGCACGTCGATGAAGAGGTGGAAGGGGATCTCGACGGTGCAGTGGCGCACGTCGCCGCAGACGCGGTTCAGGCCGCCCTTACGGTCCCATGTCTTCGCCGTTTTGTACGTCACGTTCTTTATCAGGCGGCCGTTGATGATCACCTTGTCGCAGACGGCGGCGCAGTCGTCGATCTCGATCAGCTTCTGAACCTCATCGATCTTGAAGGCCGGGGGCGTCAGCGGGATTTCGCTCACAACCAGCACTTGCGCCGTGTTGGAGTTCACCACCACGGGGGTCTGGATCACGAAGTCGTTGTCCTTCAACCCGTCGCGACCTCCTTTGGATCGTGGCGGTACACCACATCCTATGCGCCGGGGCGAACGCAGGTCACATAACGGGCGTTTCCGTCAACCGTATCTGGGGGACGGGGGAGCCTTGCGGCCCCTAGGAAGGGCGGAAGGACACACGGAGGAATTCGGGGCGTCGGGAAGAACCAATACTACATACTACATAAGCAGTATCCAGCACATGGGATTCATAAGCTACTGACCCTAGGGCACAGAGCCGAGGCCCGGCCGCGGACCGCTCGCTTTGTCAGCGCCGTTCCGGCCGTGGCCGAAACAACTTCGGGAAGGACGAGCGCCCTGCTCGCCTGACCTAGCCCTACCTTGGCGGAAGGAGGCGGAACCGTGTCCCGCGAAGAGAGAATCGCGGCGGAAATGCTCCAGAGACTCGGTGGTCGCGAGAATGTGGTGTCCATGGAATGCTGCATGACCCGCCTGCGGGTCGACCTGCGGGATCCGGCCAAGGCCGACCCGAAGGCCCTTCGAAAGGTCGAAGGGGTCAAGGGGGTCGTCCAGACCGGCGGGCAGATCCAGGTCATTTTCGGGCCCGGGCTGGCGCAGAAGGTCGCTGAGGCCGCGGCGAGCACCACGGGCCTGGGGGTGGGCGACGCGCAGCCGAAGGCGGGTGAGGCGGCCAAGGTTGGGTCCAAGGATCTTCTGCGGAAGATCGCGAATGTCTTCGTTCCGCTGATTCCCGGCATCATCGCCGTGGGCATGATGATCGCCCTCAACAACGTCCTCCAAAAGGCCAACATCATCACGCCCGAGACGACGGTGGCCGGCTACAGCGTGGTCGGCATCCTGAACCTGCTGGGCGGCACGTTCCTCGGGCTGCTGTCGATCCTGGTCGGGCACAACGCGGCGCGCGAGTGGGGCGGCCCGCCCGTCATCGGCGCGGTCGGTGCGGCCATCCTGATGGGCGGCGGCAACGGCGCCGCACTGACGGCCCTGAACATGGTGCCCGGCCGCGGCGGCCTCATCGGCGCACTGATCGCCGGCGCCTTCCTCGGGTGGCTCTACCGCCGGATCCAGCGGATCATCCCTGAGACGATCAACATCATCGTGACGCCGTTCCTCACCCTGCTGATCGGCGGCCTGATCGTGGTCTTCGTGGTGCAGCCTGTCGGCGGCGTGCTGGCGGACTGGATCACCCAGGCCGCGACCTGGCTGATCGGCGTGGGCGGGCCGATCGCCGGCTACGTGCTCGCCGCCACGTTCCTGCCGCTGGTCATGCTGGGCATCCACCAGGGCCTCACGCCCATCCACATGCAGCTTATCGAGAGCCTGGGCAACACCCCGCTGCTGCCCATTCTGGCCATGGCGGGTGCCGGTCAGGTGGGTGCCGCCATCGCGGTGTACGTGAAGACCCGCGATCCGGAGTTCCGGCGGGTGATCCTCGCCGCCCTGCCGGTGGGCTTCCTGGGCATCGGCGAGCCGCTCATCTATGGTGTGACGCTGCCGCTCTTCCGTCCTTTCATCGGCGCCTGCCTCGGCGCCGGCTTCGGTGGTGCGGTGATCGCCGTCGCGAAGGTCGGCGCGCTGGCCATGGGCGTCTCCGGAATTCTCCTGACGCTGCTCGTGGACAAGGTCGCCATGTACTTGCTCGGCCTCGTGGTCTCCTACATCGCCGGCTTCATCATCACCTGGTTCCTCGGCTTCGACGAGTCGCGGATCTCCGAGTCCCAGTCCTTCACCTTCGGTGACTGACGGGAGGCCAGCGCTATGCCCGAATGGGGAGTCTCTGTCTACCTGGGGACGCCGGACGTTCCGGAGCGGCTGCCGGGATATCTGGATGCCGTCGCGGCCAGGGGGGGCAGGGAGGTCTTCACCTCCCTGCACATCCCCGAGATCCCGCTGGCGGACGCCATAGCCCAGCTTGAGCACCTGACCGCCGAGGCCCGGCGGCGGGGCATGGCGGTGGTGGCCGACATCGCCCCCCGCGCGCTCCGGGAGTTGGGCGCCCGGCCGGGCGACCTCTCGGTCCTGCAGCGAATGGGGCTGGCCGGCGTGCGGCTGGACTACGGCTTTGAGCCGGAGGAGATCGCCGCCTTCACCCGCAACCCGGAGGGGCTGCGGATTCTGCTGAACGCCTCCACGGTTGACCCGGCCTTCCTGGAGCGGGTGATGGCTGCGGGCGCTGACCCGGAGCGGCTGGAGGCCTGCCATAACTACTACCCCCGCCCCGAGACCGGGCTCTCCCGGGCGTCGCTCCTGCGCTGCTCGGGGTACTTCAGGGCCCGCGGGCTGAAGGTGGCGGCCTTCATCGCCGGGAGCGGCGAAAAGCGCGGCCCCATCGGCGCCGGGCTGCCCACGCTGGAGGAGCACCGGAACGCGGAGGCCGGCTTTGCCGCCGCGGAGCTGCTCGGTTCCGGCGCGGTGGACATCGTGCTCTTCGGCGATCCCTGGGCGACAGAAGCCGAACTGGACCGGGTCAGCGAGGTGGTGGCTGCCGGCGGGAGGCTCTTGCGGGTGCGCCTGGTGCCCGGGCTCGACGAGTTCCAGCGCTCGATCGTGCTGGACCGGCCGCACCGGAACCGGCCTGACGCCGCGGCGCTGGTCATTCGCTGCGCACTCTCCCGCTCGTACGCGGCGCAGGGCCCGGCGGTGGTCCCGTTCAACACGGTGGCGCGCCCCGTCGGCTCGGTCACGATCGACAACCAGGGTTACCAGCGCTACTCCGGCGAACTGCAGGTGGCGCTGTCGGACCTGCCGGCCGATCCCCGGGTCAACGTGGTGGGCCATGTGGTGCCCGAGGACCTGCCCCTGCTTCGCCTGATCGGTCCCGGCGACGACTTCACGTTCCGGGAAGTGAGCTGAGTGCAAGCAGCAGCCCGTGGCATGGCGGACCAGCCGCTTGCCACGGGCTGCAGGATCGTCTATACTGACCTTCTCTGTGGAACAGCTCATCGCGGCCGGCCTCGATGTCATCGTGGCCGGGCTCCCGGCGATGGCGCAGGAGCCTGACCGGCCGTGTGTTGCCCGGCGGCCCAAAGAACACGTTCCTCGATCTGCTTGCCAACAAGAAACTGTGAGGAGGCCGGCATATGAGGGTCGGACACCACTGCGTGACCATCACGCCGCCCATCCCGTGCGGGATGGGGGGCTACGCGGACCGGTCCGGACCGGCAGAGGGGGTGCACGATCCCCTTTTTGCGCGCGCCCTGGTCCTGGAGGCCGGGGGCGAGCGGCTGGGGATCCTCACCTGCGACATCCTGCACCTGGACCGGACGCTGGTGGAGGAGGTGCGGGCACGCACAGCCGCTCTCACCGGGATCGCGCCCGAGCGGGTGATGCTGCTCGCTTCCCATACCCATTCCGGTCCCTCGCCCGCGACCTGGGCCAGCCATCCGGCGCCGCCTGAGTATCTGAGGTGGCTGCCGCTGCAGCTCGCCGGGTGCCTGCTCCAGGCGACCCGGAACATGGAGGAGGTCGAGGTGGCCTGGGGAGAAGCGCCGGTGGAGGGGCTGGGCACGAACCGCACCGACCCCGACCTGCCCTTTGATCCGACGCTGCGGCTCCTGGCCTTCCTCAGAGGCGGCCGGCCGCGGGCCGTCCTGCTCAACTACGGCTGCCACCCGACGGTGATGGGCCCGGAGAACCGGCTGATCTCCGCCGACTGGCCGGGGGCCGGGGTGGCGGCCCTGCAGCGCGCGCTGGGCGACGGGGTGTGGGTCGGCTTCGCCCAGGGGTGCGCGGGCGACGTCAGCGCCCGCTTCACCCGGCGCGCACAGTCCTTCGCCGAGGTGGAGCGGCACGGCTGGCTGCTGGCCGGGGCGGCGCTCACGGCGCTCGGCCGCCTGTGCGGCCCGGCCGCCGGCGTGGGCGGGCGCCCCGTGCGGCTGGCGGCCCGCCGGCAGGTGGTACGTTTGGAGCCGCGGCGGCTTCCCTCACCGGAGGAGGCGGCCCGCCAGGTGGAAGCGGCACGGGCCCGGGTGGCGGAGCTGCAGGCCGCCGGGGCCTCCCACGCCGAGCTGCGCATCGCCCAGACGGCGCTTCAGGGGGCGGAGCTCGCCCTGCGCTACGCCACTCAGGGGATTCCCATCGACCTGAACTGCGAGGTGCAGGCCTTCGCCATCGGGGATGCGGCCCTGGTGAGCCTTGCGGGCGAGCCGTTTTCCGCACTGGGCCGGGCGATCCGGGCCCGCTCGCCCTTCGCGGCGACCCTGGTGACGGGCTACGGCAACGGCTACTGCGGGTACATCCCCGACCGGGAGGCCTTCGCGCGGGGCGGGTACGAGGCCCTCTCCGCGCCCAGCGAACCCGGCTCCGGGGAGCGCCTGGTGGAAGTCGCACTGGAGCTCTTGAGCGAGCTGAAGGCGGAGGTGACAGGCTGATGATGCTCTTTACCTGCCCGCGGATCCACGCCGAGTCCGGCCTGGTCGACGGCTACGTGCTGGTGGACGGCCGGCGGATCGCGGCCGTGGAGAAGGGGCCGGTCCCGCCGGAGCTGGCGGGCGTCCAGCGCGTGGACCTGCCGGACTGCGACCTGATCCCCGGGATGATCGATCTTCACATCCACGGCGCTGGCGGCTGGCCCGTCGAGGGGGCAGACGTGGCGACGCTGCAGGGGCTGGGCCGATTCCTGGCCGCCTATGGCGTGACCGGCTTCCTGCCCACCGCCTCAGCCCGGCCGCTGGAGGAACTGGAGGAGGTGGCGCGCCAGGTCCGGGCGGCCGCCGGGATCGAGTATGACGGCGCGGCGATTCTGGGCCTGCACCTGGAGGGGCCGTTCCTGAGCACCAAGCGGCCCGGGGCGATGCACATCCCGTACCTGCGGGCCCCGTCCGTGGCGGAGGCCGAGCGGCTGCTGGCCGCGGGCGGCGGCACGGTGCGGCGGATCTCGCTGGCGCCGGAGCTGCCCGGCGCGCTGGAGCTGGTCCGCTACCTCGCCGCGCAGGGGGTCATCGTGGCCGGCGCCCACACCGATGCGACCTACGACGAGACGATCGCCGGCATCGAGGCGGGCGTGCGCCTCGCCACACACACCTACAACGCCATGCGCGGGCTGCACCACCGGGAGCCCGGGGCGGTGGGGGCGTACCTCACCGACGACCGGGTGACCTGCGAGGTCATCTGCGATCTGCTGCACGTCCACCCGGCGGCGGTCCGGATCGTGCTGCGCGCGGCCGGCCCCGATCGGGTCGCCCTGATCTCCGACGCCATTCCGGCCGCGGGGCTGAAGCCGGGCCACTACCGGTTCTGGGACAGTGACCTGTACATCGACGAGCAGGGCTACTGCAAGCTGGCGGACGGCACCATTGCGGGCTCCACCAAGCTTATGCTCCACGGGCTGCGCAACCTGGTGGAGGTGCTGGGGGTGCCGTGGGCGGACGCGGTGCGGATGGCGGCCCTGATCCCGGCCCGCGCGATCGGACTCGCCGACCGGAAGGGCAGCCTGGCGCCGGGCAAGGACGCCGACCTGGTGGCCATCGGCCCCGACTGGCAGGTGACGTGGTGCGTCGTGGAGGGCCGGGTGGTGCGGCGTCCGGGAGATCCGCCGCCCGCGTTCCATTCGCTCCCACAGGCTGCAAATGAGTAGAAGGAGGCGTCGCACATGACGGTTACGGCGGAACGGTTTTTCCAGGCTGCGGACGAGGTGATCGCCCGGCTGAAGGCGACCCAGCTCCCGGCGATCAAGCGGGCCGGGGAGCTCCTGGCGGAGGCCGTGATGAACGGCGGCGTGATCCAGGTGTTCGGCACCGGCCACTCCCGGGCGTTTGCCATGGAGATGGCGGGCCGGGCGGGCGGTCTGGTGCCGGCCCACGCGATCGAGGAGGACATCCTCTTCCTGAACGGGATCTACCCGGTGGAGGAGCGGAAGAATCCTTATCTGGAGCGGGATCCGAAGATCGCCCATCAGATCCTGGCGCAGTACGACATCCGCCCCGAGGACATCTTCATCATCGTCTCCAACTCGGGCCGCAACGGCTCCACGGTGGAGATGGCCGCGGAGGTGAAGCGCCGGGGCCACAAGCTGATCGTGGTCACGTCGATGGCCCACACCACGTCGGTCACCTCGCGCCACCCCAGCGGCAAGCTGCTTTATGAGTTCGCGGACGTCGTCATCGACAACTGCGGGCCCCTGGGCGACGCGATGCTCGAGGTGGAGGGGAACCCCGTCAAGGTCTGCGCCATCTCCTCCGTCACGGGCGCCCTGATCGCCCAGGCGCTGACCGCCGAGGTGGTCGGCCGCCTGGTGGCCGCGGGGCAGACGCCGCCGGTCTACATCAGCGCCAACGTGGACGGCGCGGACGAACACAACGAAGCCCTGCGGGCCCGGTACGAAGGGCGCATCTGAAGCTGACCGCGCGACGCGTTGACGTACTGGTTGTCAGCGGTTTCCGCAATCGCTTATACTGGAGGCACAGGTGAATAAGGGCACAGCGGCAGGTGCTCCCGGGCCCGCGGTCCGGGAGTTAAAAGGGAAGCCGGTGGAAGTCCGGCACGGTCCCGCCACTGTGACGGGGAGTCGGCCCCCAAACGAGCGCCACTGGCCGTCAGGCTGGGAAGGCGGGGGGCTGGCGATGATCCGAAGTCAGGAAACCTGCCTGCCGCTGCGACGTCGCTCTGCCCTCGGGAGAAGGGGGGGACGTTATGCGTAGCCTTGCCTTGCCGTGCTGTCGCGCATCCCCCTCTGGCTGAGTCCAGAGGGGGCTTTCGTTTCGGCTGTGGCCTTGCGTGACCGTACGATGAGCAGGAGGTACGCCATATGAGGAAGTTCAGACTGGGTGCGCTTCTGGTCTCCGCGGTCCTGGCGGCCGCGCTCGCCGCATGCAGCGGGGCGCCGGCGGGCAATTCCGGCGCGGACGGGCAGCCGACGGGCGGACAGCAGGCGAGTCAGCAGCAGACCCCCGCCGGGCAGGGCGGGGCCGCGCAGTCGGGCGCCGGCCAGCCGGCGGGAGAGAGCGGGGAAACCGTCTATCCGATTACGCTGATCGACGGCGCGGGTCGGGAAGTGACCCTCGCGGCGGAGCCGCAGCGGATCCTCTCGCTGGGACCCTCCGCCACCGAGGCCATCTTCGCCCTGGGCCGGGGGGACCGGCTGGTCGGCCGCACCGACTGGTGCAACTTCCCGGAGGAGGCTCTTTCGGTCCCGTCGGTGGGGAGCCTCTTCCCGCCCGACTACGAACGCATTCTGGAGACCGAGCCGGATCTGGTGGTCATGATCGAGGGCTCCGTGGACGTGCGGGAAAAGCTCGAGCAGGAGTACGGCCTGCAGGTCTTCGTCTACGCCCCGGCGACCTTTGAGCAGTTGTTCCACCAGATGGTGGCGCTCGGGCAGGCCCTCAATGCCCGGGAGGCCGCCGAGGCGATCGTCGCCGAGATGCGGGCCGAGGTGGCCGGGATCGAGGCCAAGACGGCATCCCTCACCGACCGCCCGGTGGTGTTCTACGTGGTGTGGCCGGATCCGCTGTCCACCGCCGGCCCCGGTTCGTTCATCGACGACATGATCCGCATCGCCGGCGGCGTGAACGCGGCCGGCGACGCCGGCAGCCCCTGGCCGACCTTCTCCGTGGAGCAGCTCATCGCGGCCGACCCCGACGTCATCGTGGCGGGGTCCCAGGCCCTGGCGCAAGAGATCCTCACCCGCCCAGGCTGGGAGTCGATCAAGGCCGTGCGGAACGGCCGGGTGGTGAGCGTGCCCAACGAGGACATCGTGGTGCGGCCGGGGCCGCGGTTGAGCGAGGGGCTCCGCTGGTTCGCCGCGACGCTGCATCCCGACCTGTTCCAGCCATGACGGGCCGGGCAGCCAGCGGCCGCAGGGTCATGGCCGTGGTGGCCGTGGCCCTGCTGGCTGCGGTCGTGGCGGCGGGCGCCCTGGGGTCGGTGCGGATCCCGCCGGCTGACGTGGTGCGGATTTTGCTGAACCGGCTGGGGGCGGACTTTCCGGTCTCCTGGCCCCGCACCTGGGAGGCCATCCTCTGGGACGTCCGCTTCCCCCGGGTGGCGATGGGCTCCCTGGTCGGCACGGGCCTCAGCGTCGCCGGGGCGGCGTACCAGGGGCTCTTCCGCAACCCGCTGGCCGACCCCTCCGTGATCGGCGCCTCGGCCGGGGCGTCCCTGGGGGCCGCGGCGGCGATCGCCTTCTTCGACGGCCTCGCCCCCCTGCCCGGCCTCTGGCGCATGGGGCCGGTCCCGCTCTTCGCCTTCGGCGGCGGGCTTCTGGCGGTGCTGGTGGCCTTCCGGCTCGCGACGGTGGGGCGGCAGACCTCCACCGTGAGCCTGCTCCTGGCCGGCATGGTGGTCAGCACCGTCGCGACCTCGCTCGTCTCGCTGATCCTGTTTTTCACGGATTCCCAGGCCCGGGACGCCATCGTCTTCTGGCTGATGGGCGGCCTCTCCGGGGCCAACTGGCGCAAGGTGGCCTGGCTCCTGCCGTACCTGGCCCTCGGGCTGGGGCTCCTGCTGTGGAATGGCCGGGAGCTCAACGCCTTCCTGCTGGGCGAGGAGGCGGCGCTCTCGATGGGCGTGGATGTGGAGCGGCTGAAGCGGCGGATCCTGGCGGCCGGATCGCTGCTCACCGCCGCCTCGGTCGCCTTCTGCGGGATCATCGGCTTCGTCGGGCTGATCGTGCCGCACCTGGTGCGGCTGCTGGTGGGGCCCGATCACCGGTGGCTGCTGCCGATCTCGGCCCTGACCGGGGCACTGGTGCTGGTCGCGGCGGACACCGTGGCCCGTTCGCTCCCCTGGGTGAGCGAGCTGCCCGTGGGGCTGGTGATGGCCCTGCTGGGGGGCCCGGTCTTCCTGGCCCTCCTGCGGCGCCAGCTCTGGCCCAGGCTGTGAAGGGGGTGGAGGCGGATGCTGCGCATCGAGTCGCTGACTGCCGGCTACGGCGGCGAGCCGGTTCTGAAAGGGCTGGACCTCGCCGTCGCCCGGGGCGAGTTCCTGGTGGTGGTGGGCCCGAACGGCAGCGGCAAGTCCACCCTGGTGCGGGCCGTGACCGGGGCGCTCACCCCCACCGGGGGGCGGATCCTGCTGGAAGGCCGGGACCTGCGCACCCTCCGGCCCCGGGAGGTGGCCCGGGTCCTGGCGGTGGTCGCGCAGGACACGTCCGTGGGCTTCGACTTCACCGTGGAGGAGGTCGTCGCCCTCGGCCGGACGCCCTATCTCCCGCCCCTGCGGAGCGAGACCCCGCGCGACCGGGCGGCCGTGGAGCGGGCGATGCGGCTGACCGGCACGGCGCCGCTGGCCGGCCGCGTGATCACCGCGCTGTCGGGCGGCGAGCGGCAGCGGGTGATGGTCGCCCGGGCCCTGGCGCAGGAGCCGCGCCTCCTGATCCTGGATGAGCCCACGGCCCACCTGGACATCGCCAACCAGGTGGAGGTGCTGGACCTGGTCCGGCGGCTCAACCGGACCGAGGGGCTGACGGTCCTGGCGATCCTGCACGACCTGAACCTGGCGGCGCTCTACGCCGACCGGCTGGTGATGCTGAAGGACGGGCGGGTCTGGGCGGGCGGCCCGCCCGCCGAGGTGCTCACCGAGGCCAACATCCTCACGGTCTACGGCAGCCGGGTGAAGGTCGTCCGCCACCCCGTCACCGGCCAGCCGCAGGTGATGCTGCTCGGCCGGGAGGCGGCGGGGAGGCCGCTGGAGACGGTGCCCGCCGGCAGCGATTAGGGGGTGAAACCGCCATGGCGCGTTCGCTGATGTTTCTGGGCACCGCTTCCAGCGTGGGCAAGTCGACCCTGACCGCTGCGTTCTGCCGGATCCTCCGCCAGGAGGGCTTCCGGGTGGCGCCGTTTAAGGCGCAGAACATGTCCTGCAAGGCCGTGGAGATCGAAGGCGGGCTGCGCATCAGCGTCGTGCAGGCCGTGCAGGCGCAGGCGGCGGGGGTGGCCCCGCGGGTGGAGATGAACCCGGTGCTGCTGCTGCCCCGGTCCGAGGTCGGTTCGGAAGTGATCGTGAACGGCCGGTCGCTGGGCGAGATGGGCTGGCGGCAGTACACGGCCGAGCCGTATGCGATCGCGCTGCAGGCGGTGCGGGAGGCCATCGCCCGGCTGAGCGCCGAGTTTGAGGTGATCGTGGCGGAAGGGGCCGGCTCGCCGGTGGAGGTGAACCTGCGGGACCGGGATCTGCCCAACATGACAACGGCGGAGCTGCTGGATGCCGACGTCCTGCTGGTGGCCGACATCGACCGGGGCGGGGTGTTCGCCGCGATCGTCGGCACGCTGGAGCTCTTGCGTCCCCACGAGCGTGCACGCGTGAAGGGGCTAGTGATCAACCGGTTCCGGGGCGACCCCTCGCTCTTCGCGGACGGCGTGCGCTGGCTGGAGGAGCGCACGGATCTGCCGGTGGTCGGTGTGATCCCGTACCTCGCCGACCTGGGGCTCGACGAGGAGGACCCGGCGGGCCAGACCGAAGTGGGCGCGTGGGCGCCGACTGCGGCGCGCGAGGCGGCCCTGGACCGGCTGGCCGACCACGTGCGCCGGCACGCCCGGGTGGATCTGGTGCTGGACTGGCTGAACCGCCGGGGCTGACGGACAAGGGGCCCCGCCCGTACGGGGTGGGGGCGAGAGCCAATGGACTAGGAAAACAGCGGCAGGGCCCAACCCGAAGTCGGGAAACGTGCCTGCCGCTCTGGCGCCGCTCAACCCTCGGGTGAAAGGGGGAGCCACTCGCACGGGCGTCCGTGCGATCGCTGATCCAGACCTTTCCCCTGGCTGAGCCCGGGGGTTTTCTGTCTTGGCGGCGCACCAGGGCGCCGCGCAGAGCGGGCGGAGCGGTGTGCCCGCTCTGGGGTGGCTGCATCCCGAGAGGAGGTCTGCCTGTGCTTCTGGCGAGGACGAATGCGCTGGTCAGGCTCGCCATTCTTCTGGCCCTCAGCGTCCTGGGCTCCTATATTAAGTTGGGGCCGGGCTCCATCGCCTTCGACTCGATGGCCGGCTTCGTGGCTGCCCTGATGATGGGCCCCGCGGCCGGCGTGCTGAACTGCGGCCTCGGACACGCGGCGGTAGCGGCCGTCACCGGCTTCCCGCTGACCGTGCCCTTCCACCTGGCCACCGCGGTCGCCATGGCCGGCGTGGGCGGCCTGGGAGGGCTGACGGCCCGCCGCTTCGGGCTCACGGCGGGAGCGGCGGCGCTGGTGCTGGCCAACGGCCTCCTGGCCCCAGCCCTGCTGGCTTTGCTACCGAACCCGATGGGTAGGGGCCTGTTCGCCGCCCTTGCCCTGCCGCTCACGGTCGCGGCGGGGGCCAACGCAGCGGTCGCGCTGCTGGTGGTGCTTGGCCTTCGGCGGGCGGGGTTCGACCTATGAGGTGGCGCGACCTCACCCTGGTGGACCTGCCGGGCGGCGGACGACTGGTGATCGCCTGTGACGCCGCCGGCGGCATCGGTCCGAAGGAATGCGACGCGGTCCGTGTGCCCGGGTACGTCGTCGGGCGGTTCACCGCCCGGGTAGCCCTGATGGAGCTGCTCGCGGCCGGCGCCCGGCCGCTCCACCTGGTGAACAGCACCTGCGTGGAACCCGAGCCGACCGGCCGGGAGATCCTGCGGGGCATCTGCGACGAGGCGGCGCTGGCGGGCCTCTCGCCCGACCAGATCAACGGCTCCTTTGAAAAGAACATCCCGACGGTCCAGACGGCCGTGGGGGTGACTGCCATCGGCTACCTGCCCGCGGACCAGCCGCTGCGGAAGGCGCGGCATGGCGACGTGGTCATCGCCATCGGGCGGCCCAAGGTGGGCGGCGAGGTCCGGCTGGACGATCCGGAGCTGCCCGACCTGACGCTGGTGCGGCGGCTCGCGGGCGACCCCCTGGTTCACGATCTGCTGCCCGTGGGCTCCCGCGGCATCGGCGCCGAGACCCTGGAACTGGCCGCCAGCGCGGGGCTGAAGGTGCAGTGGGCCCCGGCGGAGGAGGGCTTCCCCCGGGACAAGTCGGCGGGACCGGTCACCTGCCTGCTGGCTGCGGCGGCGCCCTCAGCGCTGCACGCATTGGCCCTCACCCTGACCCAGCCCTGGGCGGTTGTCGCTCAGCTCGGCTGAGGCGGTCAACTGAGAAGTTCCTTGGAACACAGCAGGAAGTCCGAAGGGAGCGTGCCGGAGCGCATGGCAGGGGTGATCCTGGTCTTGGGCGGTGCCCGGAGCGGCAAGAGCCGATGGGCGGAGCGGCTTACTTCGGCACACAGGCGGGTGATCTACCTGGCCACCGGCCAGGCGGGCGACGCCGAGATGGCCGAACGCATCGCCCGGCACCGTGCGAACCGGCCGGCCCACTGGCGGACGGTGGAGGAAGGGCTGAAGCCGGCGGAGGCGCTGGCCCGGGCTCTCGCCGAGGAACCGGCCGACGCGGTGGTGCTGGACTGCGTCACACTGCTCCTCTCCAACCACCTGCTGCAGGCGGAGGAGGGCTTTGAGGAGCGGGCACGGCGGGAGCTGGCGCGGCTGATCCACCTGACCCGGGAGCGCGGGATTCTGCTGATCGCCGTGTCCAACGAGGTCGGCGCCGGGCTGGTGCCCGAGCACCGGCTGGGGCGGCTCTTCCGCGATGCCCAGGGGCGGCTGAATCAGTGGCTCGCGCGGGAGGCGGACCAGGTCTACGCCTGCCTGGCCGGCATCGCCGTCGACCTGAAGCAGATCGGAACCGTGATTCCGTAATGGGCGCTCCGACGGAGCCGCTGCATCCTCCGCACGGCGCGGCGGAGCGGCCGGCTACCCGGATGGGGAAGGTCCCAGGCGGGAGGGTGCTCTGGAGCCGCGCAAAAGGGGGTGATCGGGTGCGCGCCGCGCTTTCCTTTCTGACCCGGATTCCGGTGGGCCGCGTCCGAAGCGGGGACTACATGCGGGATCTCGGCCGCGCCGCCGGGTTCTTCCCCCTGGTCGGCCTGCTGGTGGGCGCCATCTCTCTCATGGCCTACCTGCTCGGCGGGCTGCTGTTCGGTCCGGCGGTGGCGGGGGTTGCAGCCCTGGCCGCAGGCCTGTGGACGACCGGTGCCGTCCACCTGGACGGCCTGATGGACACGGCGGACGGAGTCCTCTCGGCCCGGAGCCGCGAGCGGATGCTGGAGATCATGCGGGACTCCCGGGTCGGCGTCATGGGAGTGGCGGCGGGAACCCTTGCCCTCCTGTTCCGGTGGGCCCTGGTGCTGGAGCTCACGCGCGGGAGGGTGGTGGCCGCCTTGCTGGTGGCCCCCGCCCTGGGGCGGATGGTGATGCCGCTGGCGGCGGTGTGCTGGCCGCCGGCCCGGGCCGAGGGGATGGGTTCCTCCTTCGGCCGGCACGTGGGCAGGGCGCAGGTGAGCGGCGCGCTCCTGAGCGGTCTGATGCTCTCCCTGGTGGTGCCGGCCCTCGCCGCGTGGTGGATGGTGGGTCCGGACGCCCTGGCTGACGCCGTCTTCCGGGGGCTGGGCGCCTGGCTCGCTGTCCTCGGGTCGTGCTTCGCTGCCGGGCGGTGGCTTTGCCGGCGGTTCGGCGGCCTGACCGGCGACACCTACGGCGCCCTCTGCGAGCTGGCGGAGTTGGCCGTACTGGCCTGCTTTGCCCTGAACACCGGCAGGGGGACGGGACGGTGAAGCCGCACGGCGGGCCCGGGCTTCTTGCGGTTTACTAACGCCTTTCGGCGATTGCCTGCCCGCCCCGGGCCGGCCACCTGCCCTTCAAACAAACAGGAGGAAAACGCCGGGGATGGAAGAAAAAGGTAACACGTTCCCTGCAGCCGGGTGTCGATTCACTGCCTACGGCCTACTGCCAGCTACCCGCTAGCCACTACCCACTACCCACTACCCACTACCCACTACCCACTACCCACCGCCCGCCGCTCACCGCTCACCGCCCACAACCCAATGGGGTGTCGATCCGTGATCGTGCGCAACGTCACCCGCAGCCTCGTCCTGGGCGACCGGATCCGCCGGGCCGATACGTTCCGCCTGCGCCTCCTGGGGCTGATGTTCCGCCCGGGGCTCGAGCCAGGCGGTGGGCTCTGGCTGGAGCCCTGCCGGCAGATCCACACCCACTTCATGCGGTTCCCTCTCGACGTGCTCTTCCTCGACCCGGAGGGCGTGGTGCTGCACGCCCTCCGGTCGTTCCCGCCGTGGCGGATCAGCCCGACCATCCCGGGGGCCCGGGTGGTGCTGGAGCTGCCCGCCGGAGCGATGGGGGAGACCCGTCCGGGGGACCGGGTGAGGGCGCTGCCATAGCAGGAGTCTTGGTTGCCGGTAGGGAATATTACGGGCAATCCCCAGGTGAGGTCTGCCTCAGGACCGGCGGGGACAGTGCGCACGGCGGGCCGCGGCCCGGGCGCAGGGGCTGTCCCCGTTTCCCTTGCCCGGGGAGTATCCCCTGCGCTGACGGGCAAGACTAAGGTTAAGGTGGCGAAGGCGAGGTGTGGTGGTGAGCGAGTCGTTGAAACGGACGCCCCTGTACGAGCTGCACCTGAAGCAGGGCGCCCGCATGGTGCCCTTCGGCGGCTGGGAGATGCCGGTGCAGTACACCAGCGTGATCGAGGAGCACCGGGCGGTGCGCCAGGCGGCCGGCCTGTTCGACGTCTCTCACATGGGCGAGTTCGAGGTGCGGGGGCCTGAGGCGCTGGACCTGATCCAGCTGGTCAGCACCAACGACGCCGCGAAGCTGGCCGTCGGGCGGGTGCAGTACTCCTTGATGTGCTACGAAAACGGAACCGTGGTCGACGACATCCTCGTCTACCGGCTGGACGAGCACCGCTATTGGCTGGTCGTCAACGCCGGCAACACCCGGAAGGACTGGGAGTGGATCCGGGCGGCCCAGGAGCGGGCGGGTTTCCGCAACGTGGAGCTCATTGACCGGTCGGACGAGATCGCCCTGCTGGCCCTGCAGGGGCCGAAGGCGGAGGAGATCCTGCAGCCGCTCGCGCCGGGGGCCGTGCTCTCCCAGCTGGAGCCGTTCGGCCTGGTGAAGAACGTGACGGTGGCCGGCGTGCCGACGCTGGTGATCTCCCGGACGGGCTACACCGGCGAGGACGGCTTCGAGATCTACGTGAAGGCCGAGGACGCCGCCGCCCTCTGGGAGGCCCTGCTGGAGGCCGGCGAGGAGAAGGGCCTGCTGCCCTGCGGCCTTGGCGCCCGCGACACCCTCCGGTTCGAGGCGAAGCTGCCGCTTTACGGCCACGAGATCAGCGAGCAGCACAACCCGCTGGAGGCGGGGTTGGGCTTTGCCGTGAAGCTGAAGAAGGGCGTGGACTTCATCGGCCGGGAGGCCCTGGCCCGGATCAAGGAGCAGGGGCTCACCCGCAAGCTGGTGGGGCTCGAGATGATCGACCGGGGCGTGCCCCGGCAGGGTTACCCCGTGGCCGTGGGGGGCGAAGTGGTCGGCGAGGTGACCACGGGCAGCTTCTCGCCCACGCTGGAGAAGAACATCGCCCTGGCGTACGTGCCCGTCGCCTACAGCGCCGTGGGGACCGAGGTGGAGGTCGTCATCCGGGGCCGCGCGCTGAAGGCCCGGGTCGTCGAGACCCCCTTCTACCGGTCGCCGCACAAGCGCTGATTTGATACAGGGACTACTACGGACAGGGAGGACGCGTGAGATGGCGAACGTACCTGCGAACTTGAAGTATTCGAAGGAGCACGAGTGGATTCGGGTGGAGGGCAACGTCGGCGTCGTCGGCATCACCTGGTACGCCCAGGATCAGCTGGGCGACGTGGTGTTTGTCGAGCTGCCCGAGGTCGGCCGCGAGCTGAAGCAGAACGAGCAGTTCGGCGTGGTGGAGTCGGTCAAGACGGTGTCGGATCTGTACAGCCCCGCCTCCGGCAAGGTGATCGAGGTCAACCAGAAGCTGGAGAGCTCGCCGGAGCTGATCAACCAGGATCCCTACGGCGAGGGCTGGATCATGAAGCTGGAGCTCTCCAACCCGGCCGAGCTGGACAACCTGCTGGATGCGGCGGCGTACGAGGCGCTCACCAAGGAGGGCTAAATTGCGGTACGTACCGATCACAGAGGTCGATAAGGCGGCCATGCTGCAGGCGATCGGCGTCAGCTCCACCGAGGAGCTGTTCGCCGCGAACATCCCGGCCGAGGTGCGCCTGAACCGGCCGCTCAATCTGCCCCCGGCGCTCACGGAGATGGAGCTCCTGGCCCACCTCCGGGAGCTGGCCGCGCAGAACCTGCACACGGGGGAGTACGCCTGCTTCCTCGGCGGCGGCGCCTACGACCACTACGTGCCCGCCGCGGTGGACGCGATCCTGCGCCGGGGGGAGTTCCTCACCGCGTATACGCCGTACCAGCCCGAAATCTCCCAGGGCGTACTGCAAGCCATCTACGAGTACCAGTCCCTCATCTGCGAGCTGACCGGCATGGACCTGTCCAACGCCTCCATGTATGACGGCGCTTCGGCGCTGGCCGAGGCCGCGTGCATGGTGGTCAACCAGACCGGCCGGTCGAAGCTCCTGATCGCGCGTTCGGTCCATCCGCTCTACCGCCGGGTCGTGCAGACCTACATGCACGGCCTGGGCGTGGAGCTCATCGAAGTGCCGCTCCGCGGCGTGACGCTGGACCTGGAGCGGCTCGGGGCCCTCATGACCGAGGAGGTCGGCGGCCTCCTGCTCCAGATGCCCAACTACCTGGGCTACCTGGAGCAGGTGCGGGAGATCGAGGCCCTGGTCCACGCCAAGAACGGCCTGTTCGTGGTGGCCGTCGATCCGATCTCCCTGGCCCTGCTGGAGGCCCCGGGCAACTACGGGGCGGACATCGTCGTGGCCGAAGGCCAGGGCCTGGGCGTGCCGCTCTCCTACGGCGGGCCGTACCTGGGCATCCTGGCCACCCGCGAGCGGTTTGCCCGCCGCCTGCCCGGCCGCATCGCCGGCGCCACGGTGGACAACCGGGGACAGCGGGGCTTCGTCCTCACGCTGCAGGCCCGCGAGCAGCACATCCGGCGGGAGAAGGCCACCTCCAACATCTGCACCAACCAGGCCCTGATGGCCCTGGCGGCCACCGTGTACCTGGCCCTGGTGGGCAAGGAGGGCCTCCGGGAGGTCGCGAACCTGTCGCTGCAGAAGGCGCACTACGCGGCGCAGCAGATCGCCCGGCTGCCCGGCTGGCGGCTGGCCAGCGACGCGCCCTTCTTCAAGGAGTTCACCGTGCTGGCTCCGGCTCCGGCCGCGGAGGTGAGCCGGCACCTGCTGGCGCACAAGATCCTGGGCGGCCTGGACGTCGGGTCCGACTACCCGGAGCTGCTGGGCGGCGCGGACAGCGGCGGGGCCGTGAGCGCCCTGAGCTTCGCGTTCACGGAGAAGCGGACGCGGGCGGAGATCGACCGGCTCGTGGCCGCGCTCGGGGAGGTGAAGTAGGATGGCCCTCGTGCCGCTGCTCTTCGAGAAGTCGACCCCCGGCAAGCGGGCGGTGACCTTCCCCAATCCGGACGTTCCGACGGTGGAGCTCAGCGAGGCGATTCCGTCTGACCTGATCCGCCAGACCCCGCCGGCGCTGCCGGAGCTCTCCGAGGTCGAGGTCGTCCGCCACTTCACCCAGCTCAGCCGGTTGAACCACGGGGTGGACGTGGACTTCTACCCGCTGGGCTCCTGCACGATGAAGTACAACCCGAAGGTGAACGAGGAGGCGGCCCGCATCCCGGGCTTCGCCCTGACGCACCCGCTCCAGCCGGAGGAGACGGTGCAGGGCAACCTCCGGCTCCTGCACACGCTGGAGGAGTGGCTCTGCGAGATCACCGGCATGGATCGGATGACCTTCCAGCCGGCCGCCGGCGCCCACGGCGAGCTGACGGGCATCCTGCTGATCCGGGCCTACCACGAGTCCCGGGGCGAGGGCGAGCGGAACGAGGTGATCGTGCCCGACTCGGCCCACGGCACCAACCCGGCCACCGCGGCGATGGCGGGCTACCGGGTGGTCCCGGTGAAGTCCCTGCCCGACGGCTCCATCGACCTGGAGGCCCTGCGGCAGATCGTCGGGCCGAAGACCGCCGCCCTCATGATGACCAACCCGTCGACCCTCGGGCTCTTCGACCCGCACGTCCGGGAGATCACCGAGATCGTCCATCAGGCGGGCGGGCTCTGCTACTACGACGGCGCGAACCTGAACGCCATCATGGGCTACGCCCGGCCGGGCGACATGGGGTTCGACGTCGTCCACCTGAACCTGCACAAGACCTTCTCCACGCCGCACGGCGGAGGCGGGCCCGGGTCCGGTCCGGTGGGCGTCAAGTCCCACCTGGTGCCCTTCCTGCCGGTGCCCGTGGTGGAGAAGCGCGGCGACCGGTACGTGCTGGACTGGGACCGGCCCCAGTCGATCGGCAAGATCCACGGCTTCTGGGGCAACTTCGGCGTCGTCGTGCGGGCCTACGCCTACGTGCTGGCCCACGGCCCGGCGCTGAAGGAGGTCTCGGAGCACGCGGTGCTGAACGCCAACTACGTGCTGGCGCGGCTGAAGGAGTACTACGAGCCCTTCGTCGACCGGTACTGCATGCACGAGTGCGTGCTGTCGGCCCGCACCCTGAAGCAGGAGACCGGCGTGAAGACGCTGGACGTGGCGAAGCGGCTGCTGGACGAAGGGCTCCATCCGCCCACGATCTACTTCCCGCTGATCGTGGAGGAGGCCCTGATGATCGAGCCGACGGAGACCGAGGACAAGGCCACGCTGGACCGGTTCATCGACGCGATGATCCGCATCTACGAGGAGGCCCGGTCCAACCCGGACTACGTCAAGTCCGCTCCCCACAAGACGCCGGTGGGGCGGCTGGACGAGGCGCTGGCGGCCAGGCGGCCGAACCTGCGCTACCGCGCGAATCCGACGTGATGCACAGCGGGTGGGGTGGCCACGGGGCACACCCCACCCGTGCTTTTGCGGGAAGGCTGTGACGCATGACGCTGAAGGAGACGCACTGGCGCCTGCTCGACACCGGGCACCGCCCGGGGCCGGAGAACATGGCGATCGACGAGGCGATCGCCATCGCCCACGGGCGGGGCGAGGTGCCGCCCACCCTGCGCTTCTACGGCTGGGATCCCCCGGCGGTCTCGATCGGCTACTTCCAGTCCATGCGGGAGGAGGTCGACCTGGACGCGGTGCGGGCCGGCGGCTTCGGCTACGTGCGGCGGCCGACCGGCGGCCGGTTGATCTTCCACCACATGGAGCTCACATATAGTGTGGTGATCCGGGAGGAGCTCCTGCCCGGCGGGGTCATCGAGACGTACCGTGAGATCGCCCGCGGGCTCGTGGCCGGCCTGGCGGCGCTCGGGCTGCAGGCGGAGCTTTCGGGAGGCGAGCGGGACCCGCGCCGCGCGGATCCCGACGGCTTCCACACCGCCTGCTTCGACGCCGCGTCGGCCTACGAGCTGCAGGTCGGCGGCCGCAAGGTGGCCGGATCGGCGCAGACGCGCCGGGACGGCGTGATCCTGCAGCACGGGTCGATTCTGCTGGACGTCGACGTGCCGCTGCTCTTCCGGCTGATGCGGCTCCCGGAGGGCGCCTCCCCGGAGCGGCTGATGGCGCGCTTTCGCGCCCGGGCCACGACCCTGCGCGAGGCCCTGGGCCGGCCCGTGAGCTGGGCCGAGGCCCGGGACGCGTTCCGCGCCGGGTTTTCCCGGGGTCTCGGGATCACGCTGACCCCGGGAGCGCTCACGCCCGCGGAGGAAAAGGAGGCGCGGGCGCTTGTCGCGGCGAAATACGGATGTGATAATTGGAACATGAGAAAATGAGCAGGGGGCGTCCTTGTCCATGGATGCACTGAAGCGGTACGATCCGGAGATCTACCAAGCGATCCAGCAGGAGCTCGAGCGGCAGCGGCGCAACATCGAGCTGATTGCCTCGGAGAACTTCGTGCCGAAGGCGGTGCTCGAAGCGGCGGGTTCGGTGCTCACCAACAAGTACGCCGAGGGCTATCCGGGCCGGCGCTACTACGGCGGCTGCGAGTACGTGGACGTGGTGGAGCAGATCGCCCGGGAGCGGCTGAAGGCCGCGTTCGGCGCCGAGCATGCCAACGTGCAGCCGCACTCGGGGGCCAGTGCGAACGCGGCCGTGTACTTCGCCTTCCTTCAGCCCGGCGACACGGTGCTGGGCATGAGCCTGGCCCAGGGCGGCCACCTGACCCACGGCTCGCCGGTCAACTTCAGCGGGAAGACGTACAACTTCGTGCCCTACGGCCTCGATCCGGAGACCGAGCGGATCAACATGGACGAGGTGGCGGAGCTGGCCCGGAAGCACCGGCCGAAGCTGATCGTCGCCGGCTACTCCGCGTACCCGCGCGTCCTGGACTTCAAGCGGTTCCGGGAGATCGCCGATGAGGTCGGCGCCATCCTGATGGTGGACATGGCCCACTTCGCCGGCCTCGCGGCGACAGGTTACTACCCGAACCCGGTGGAGCACGCGCACGTGGTCACCACCACGACCCACAAGACGCTGCGCGGCCCGCGGGGCGGGGCGATCCTGTGCAAGAAGGAGTTCGCGAAGGAGATCGACAAGGCGGTCTTCCCGGGCATGCAGGGCGGCCCCCTGATGCACATCATCGCCGCCAAGGCGGTGGCCTTCAAGCAGCTATCCGACCCGGCCTACAAGGAGTACTGCGGCCAGGTGGTGAAGAACGCCAAGGCCCTGGCCCACGCGCTGCTGGAGCGGGGTTACCGGCTGGTCACCGGCGGCACCGACAACCACCTGATCCTGGTGGACCTGCGGCCCAAGGGCATCACCGGCCGCGACGCCGAGCAGCTGCTGGACCGGGTCTCGATCACGGTCAACAAGAACGCCATCCCCAACGACCCCGAGAAGCCGATGGTGACCAGCGGCATCCGCATCGGCACCCCGGCGGTGACCACCCGGGGCATGAAGGAGGCGGAGATGGTCCAGATCGCCGACCTGATCGACCGGGCCATTACCCACCGGAACGACGAGGCTGCCCTGGAGCGGATCCGGGCCGAGGTGCACGAGCTCACCGCCCGGTTCCCGCTGTACGTCGATTAATGTGAAGCCAAGCGCCGGCAGGAGCGCTTCCTGCCGGCGCAACTGGTTATGGCTTGCGTTCAGCCGTTCCCGTCGCTCGGGGCGCAGCACAGGTCGCCCTTGCCGGATTCGAGCGCGCCCTTCAGGCTCTCCAGCACCTGCCGCCACGCCATCGCATGCCAGCGGCGGGCCTCCGCCCAGCCGTCGCCTTCCCCCCAGCCGCCGTGGGTGACCGTCACCCGGGTTCCGCCCGCCGCGGGCTCGATGGACACCGTGACGGTCGTCAGGCGGTCGGGGTGGTTCATCACCGCGGCGAATTGGTCCGGTCCCTTCCAGGTGAACGCCAGGCGGGTCATGGGCTCCGCCGCGGTGAAGGTGCAGCCCGCCGTGCAGTCGCGCGTGGGGTCCGCGGGGTTGAAGAACAGCTCGAACGCCCCTCCCGGGCGCGGCTCGATGCGGGCGGCCGGCGCGAACCACTGCGTGATGCGATCCGCACGGGTCCAGGCCCACCAGACGACGTCCTGCGGCGCCTGAATCAGCACTTGCGTCTCTACGGCCTCCACGTCCGTCCCTCCCTACACGGATCAACTGTGCCCTATGTTAGGGGGACGAGCGGACGCAGGAGGCTCTCCATGTCCTGCCATTACCTGCCATCCGGCAGGAAGGCGCGCAGCCAGGTGCCGCCGAACCGGCGGATGACCCCGCCGTCCACCAGTTCGATGCGCAGGCCCGCGATCTCCTCGCCCGCCCGCACCGTCACCGGGACGGGGTTCCAGTGGGTCAGGTCGCCGCTGGTGTCGACGTCGCCGTAGCCTCCGTAGGCGAACCCCGAGGCGAGGTCGCCGGGGTAGCGCATGCGGGCGGAGAGGTAGGCGGCCAGCACGTAGTACCGTCCCTCCGGAATCCGCCGCAGGGTGAAGGGCCCGGGGGCGGGGATCGCGGTCCAGGCGGCGGGGTACGCGTCGGGAACCGGGTTGGGGAAGAGGCCGATGTAGAGCGCCCGGCCGGTCGGCTCGCCCCGGTAGAGCACCTCGCCCCGCACCGTGCCGGTCCGCGGCGGGCTGAGCCACCGGGCCAGGGCGCCCACGAGCCCTGCCTGTGCGCGCTGCGGTCCGCCCTGCGTCACCGCCCGTGCCAGGCGCCGGAACTCGCCCGGTGTGACGCCCAGGTAGCGCAGGAACATCCGCCGCAGCTGCGCCGGGGTGCCATAGCCCACCTCCAGGGCGATGTCGTGCACCGCCGCGTCGGAGAGGACCAGCAGGGCTTTGGCCGCCTCCAGGCGGGCGCGCGTGCGGTACTCCTCGATCGTGACGCCCACGCCCCTGCGGAACAGGGCGCTCAGCCGGGTGCGGGTGAGGGCCGCGGCCCGCTCCAGGTCTCCCTCGACGTTGCTGCTCAGGTCCTCGTGCAGGCGTGCCATCGCCCGGTGGATGGCCTGCCACTGGTCATCGGAGAGCATGGCGCCGCGGATGAGGGGGAGGTGGGTCAGGTCCCGCCAGAGGGGGCTGACATGGATCAGGACCGGCTCCCCGGGGGCGACGGGCCGGCCGAAGCCGTAGATCCCGCCGTGGCTGCCCCATCCCAGGCCGTTCAGTGCGCCCCGGTCGTCCGGGATGCCGCCCACTGCGTGAAGGTACCACGAGCCCCCGGGCAGGTCCAGGCAGAACCGGCCCGGGGCGTGCAGGGTCGCCATCGCCACGGGCTGCCCCGCGATGCGCGGGCCCGGGAAGGCCCCCACCTGGAACACGGTCGCGCCGTGGCAGCTGCTGCAAAGCTCACCTTCTACCCGGAACAAGGTCGGTTTCCTCCTTCCGCCGCGGGGCAGCCTCCGCCTGCTCTCACGCTGTTGAGACGCTCGCCTGGCCCGATTCGGTATTCGACGGACTGGCCGGCACCGGGGCAGGGATGGTTAACTCTACGAAGAATCAATACATCGCATAATGCGCCGAGAGGAGGAGTACTGTGTGCTCGCCATCGTCAACGCGAGGATCCTGACCGTCTCGGACGGCGTGATCGAGTCCGGCGCCGTCCTGGTCGACGACGCCGGCAAGATCGCGGCGGTCGGGGAACGGCTCGACGTTCCGGAAGGGGCAGAGGTCATCGACGCCGGAGGGCGCACGCTGACCCCCGGTCTCGTGGATGCGTTCAGCCAGCTGGCGCTGCTCAACGAAGGGCTCGGCTGGGCGGGGCAGGACGCCGACGAGGCCACCGACCCCAACACGGCCCACGTGCGGGCGCTGGACGGCATCTACCCTTTTGATCGGGCCATCGCCGAGGCCCGCACGGGCGGTGTCACCACCGTGCACGTGGTGCCGGGCTGCAGCAACGTCCTGGCCGGCGTGGCTCTGGCGATCAAGCTGCGCCGGGCGGTCGTGGCGGATGATCTGGTCCTCCGCCATCCCACCGGGGTGGCGGCTGCCCTGGGCGAGCGGCCGAAGGCCGCCTACGGCGGCGAGAAGCGGATGCCGGCGACCCGCATGGGCATCGCGGCCATCCTCCGGGAGGCCCTGGTGAAGGCCCAGGAGTACAAGCCCGAGAAGGGGCGGGACCTGCGCTCTGAGGCCCTGCTGCCCGTCCTGCGGGGCGAGCTGCCGCTCCTGGTGCAGGCCCACCGGGCCGACGACATCGTCACTGCCCTGCGCATCGGGCAGGAGTTCGGCATCCGCATCGTCCTGCTGGGCGCCACCGAGGCCCACCTGGTCGCCGACCTCATCGCCGCGGCCGGCGTCGCCGTGGCCGCGGGGCCCTCCCTGGCCTCTCGGGGGCGGCAGGAGACCCGCGACGTGGGCTTCCACCTGCCCGTCGCCCTGCACCGGCACGGGGTGCCGACGGCGATCGTCACCGGCCATCCGCAGCTGGACCAGCCGTATCTGAACATCGCCGCCGCCCTGGCCGTGCGGGAGGGGCTGACCCCGGAGGAGGCCCTGCGGGCGGTCACCCTGACGCCTGCGGAGATCCTGGGCGTGGCGGACCGGGTTGGCAGCATCGCGGTGGGCAAGGACGCCGACCTGGTGCTCTGGGACGGCGACCCGCTGGAGCTCACCACCCGGGTGGCCTGGACGATGGTGGAGGGCCGGACGGTATACGTAGACCACCGGGATGACGGCGGTTCGGAATTGCCGGGCCGGGACGGGAACCGGAGCGGGGTTCCGGAGGCCGGTCCGCGGCGCGGGGAGGTGGAGTGCTGATGGCGAAGCTGGCGATCACCGGTGCGACGATCTACCCGATCAGCCGTCCGCCCATGGAGGGGGCTACGCTCCTGGTGGGCGACGGGAAGATCCTGGCCGTGGGAAGGGTGGAGATCCCGTCGGACGCCGAGGTCATCGACGCCCGTGGCCTGCACCTGCTGCCGGGCTTTGTCGATCCCCACACGCACGTCGGGCTCTGGGGAGAGGGGGAAGGGCTTCCCGCTTACGACGGCAACGAGTGGACGGCGAACGTCACCGCCCAGGTCCGGGCCCTCGATGCCATCAACCCCTTCCACGTCTCCTTTGCGGACGCCCGTGCCGCCGGGGTGACGACGGTGCAGACCCTGCCGGGGTCGGGCAACCCGATCGGCGGCGAGATGGTGGTGATCAAGACCCGGGGCCGCACGGCCGACGAGATGGTGCTGCGCCGGCCGTCGGGCCTGAAGGGAGCCCTGGGCGAGAACCCGAAGCGGCTGCACGGCCAGAATCACAAGCGGATGCCCGCCACGCGCATGGGCGTGGCGGCGGTGATCCGCGAGTACCTGACCCGGGCCCGGGAGTACGACCCGGCGAAGGGCCGGGACCTGGGGCTGGAGCTGGCCCGCAAGGTGCTGGACCGGGAGATTCCCCTGCGGCTGCACGCCCACCGGGCGGACGACATCCTCACCGCCATCCGCATCGCCCGGGAGTTCGACATCGACCTCTCCATTGAGCACTGCACCGAGGGCTGGATGGTGGCCGACGCACTGGCCGAAGCGGGCTACCCCGTCACGCTGGGGCCGATGATGGGCGGACGGTCCAAGGTGGAGACGGCCAACCGGACCTTCTGCAACCCGGGCATCCTGGAGAAGGCGGGGGTCCACGTCTCCCTCATGACCGACCATCCCTTCGTGCCGATCGCCCACCACCGCATCCAGGGCGCCCTGGCGGTCCGGGAGGGCATGAGCGAGGCCGGCGCCCTGCGGGCGATGACCCTGAACCCGGCCGAGATGCTCGGCGTCGCCGACCGGGTGGGCTCCCTGGACCCCGGGAAGGACGCGGACTTCGTGCTCTGGAGCGATCACCCGTTCCGGGCGCGGGCCCGGGTGCTGGCCACGTACATCGACGGACAGCTGGTGTACCGGGCGGAGGCGTAGGAACGCGTACAGAACGAAGCCCCCGGGCCCGGTGTTGCGGCGTTGGGCCGTAAGGCACCCATGTCTCGAATTGGCCGCTCCGGGCCCGGTGCGGTGGCACTAGGCCTTGAGGCACCCATGTATCGATCTGGCCATCCGAACGTTATGTCCGATCCTGGCCGTTAACGAACGATGTGGCCGTTTCGGAACCCGCAGCCTCCGGAGGCTGGCATCGGCTGGCAGCGGGTATACCGGGCAGAGGCGTGTGAAGGCGTACAGGACGGTACTCTCCG
>QGVE01000128.1 GCA_003242675.1 Bacillota bacterium
TGTTTTTATAGGAGAAGTGGGGGCGGGACACGGCCTCCCCTGTGGAGGGGGCAACTACAACTGCCCCGGGCAGATCGTGGTGGCCGGCCACACGGAGGCCGTGGAGCGGTGCATGGCCCTGGCGGTCGAGGCGGGGGGGCGCGCCGTGCGGCTCTCGGTGACCGCGCCCTTCCACTCCCGGCTCCTCGCGCCGGCCGGCGAGCGGCTGGCCGAGGCCCTGCGCGGCGTGACCCTCCGGGAGGCGCAGGTGCCGGTGGTCTCCAACGTCACCGCCGACTACGTCACCCAGCCCGACGAGATCCGCCGCCTCTTGATCGAACAGGTGTCCCGGCCTGTGCTGTGGGAGGCGTCGATCCGGCGCATGATCGCCGACGGCGTGGACACGTTCATCGAGGTGGGGCCCTCCAGGACGCTGACGGGCTTCCTCCGCAAGATCGACAAGGGCGTGCGCGCCCTTTACGTGGAGGATCCCGCGTCGCTGGGCCGGGTGCTTGATTCCCTGGGGAGGGTTTGCTAAGATGATCCTATCCACACAGGTGGCAATTGTTACCGGTGCCACCGGCGGGCTGGGACGGGCGATCAGCCTCGCCCTGGCCCGGGAGGGCGCCGCGGTCGTCGTGAACTACGCGCGCAGCGCCGAAAGGGCCGCCGAACTCGTGGAGGAGATCGCCGCACAGGGGGGCGAGGCCCTCGCGGTGCAGGCGGACGTGGGGACGCCCGAGGGGGCCGAGGCGCTGGTCAAGGCGGCCCTGGACCGCTTCGGCCGGGTGGACATCCTGGTCAACAACGCCGGCATCAACCGCGACGCCCTGATCGTGCGGATGAAGGAGTCTGACTGGGACGACGTCCTCCATACCAATCTCAAGGGGGCCTTCCTCTGCATCAAGGCGGTGGCCCGCCCGATGATGAAGGCCCGGTACGGGCGCATCATCAACATCGGGTCCGTCGCGGGGCTGGCCGGCAATGTGGGCCAGGCCAACTACGCCGCCGCCAAGGCGGGGCTGGTGGGGCTCACCCGGGCGGCGGCCCGGGAGCTGGGCAGCCGGAACATCACCGTCAACTGCATCGCCCCCGGCGCCATCGACGCCGGCATGCTGCTGGAGCTCACCGAGGAGCAGCGGAACAGTTTCCTCCGACAGATTCCCCTGGAGCGCTTTGGCAGGCCCGAGGACGTCGCCGCGGCGGTGGTCTTCCTGGCTGGCCCGGGTGCGGCCTACATCACCGGGCAGACGATCGCGGTCGACGGCGGCCTGACCATGTACTAGCATTTTCGTGGTGAGGTTTCGATCCCCGAGAGGAGGTGAACCTGCCCATGTCCACCGATCCGATTTTCGAGAAGGTCAAGGCGATCATCGTGGACCAGCTCTCGGTCGACGAGGACGAAGTGACGATGGACGCCTCGTTCATCGAGGACCTCGGCGCGGACTCCCTCGACATCGTGGAGCTGATCATGGCTCTGGAAGAGGAGTTCGACATCGAGGTACCGGACGAGGATGCGGAGAAGCTCACCACTGTCGGCGCTGCAGTGAGGTACATCAAGGAGCACAAGTAGAGGCGCCAGGGATGGTGTGATTACCCGAAGTCCCGTAACGACGCTCATTCACGTAGCGCCGCTGCGGGGCTTTTCCTCTCCGAGGGGGGATGGCCGTGTCCGGGCTGGACCCGGAGCTGCGCGCTTGGTGCGCCGAGGCCGTAGGCCATCAGTTCCGTGATGAGGCGCTCCTCTTGGAGGCCCTCACGCACACCACCTACGCCAACGAGCACCCCGGAGCCCGCGCCAACGAGCGGCTGGAGTTCCTGGGCGACAGCGTGGTCGGCATGGTGATCGCCGCCCACCTGTACGAGCGCTACCCCGACCTGCCGGAGGGCGAGCTCACGAAGATCCGCGCCGCGGTGGTGTGCGAGCCCTCGCTGGCCAGCCGCGCCCGCGCCCTGGGGATTGGCCAGCAGATGCGCTTCGGGCGCGGCGAGGCCGTGGCCGGGCGCGACCGGGACTCCACGCTCTCCGACGCCTTCGAGGCCCTGGTGGGGGCGCTCTATCGGGACGGCGGCCTCGAGGCGGCGCAGCGGTTCGTCCTGCGGGAGCTGGGGCCGCTGGTGGAGGCGGCGCGCCAGGGCCTGGTGCGGGTCGACTACAAGACGCAGCTGCAGGAGCAGCTGCAGCGGCAGGGGGCGGCCGCCCCGCAGTACAAGCTGCTCGTGGAGGAGGGTCCGGCGCATCTCCGGCGCTTCCAGGTGGGGGTTTTCTTCGAGGGTCGGCTCCTGGGTACCGGGTGGGGGCGGAGCAAGAAGGAGGCCGAGCAGGAGGCGGCGCGCCAGGCGCTGATGCCGGACCAACGACCGGGCTGACCCTGCGTCGGGAGGTGAGCGGCCCACGCAATCCTGCGCCTTGTGGCACTGGTCGTGAAATTCCCAGCAGAATTCTTTACGGCGACAGAGGGAAAAAGCGGCTTGGCATAGAATGGACAATCAGCAGACCTACACAACGAGCAGCGCTGTTCTGTAGTTTGGGGGGGATATCTGGATGGAAGCACTAAAGGTCTCAGCAACTTCGAACCCGAAATCGGTAGCAGGTGCTCTGGCTGCTGTTCTGCGGGAGAAGGGCAGCGCTGAGGTCCAGGCCGTGGGAGCGGGTGCCGTCAATCAGGCCGTGAAGGCGATCGCCATCGCACGGGGATACGTGGCGCCCAACGGAATCGACCTCATCGCCATTCCGGCCTTCGCGGAGATCGCCATCGAGGGGGAGGAGCGGACAGCCATTCGCTTCATCGTGGAACCCCGGTAGGCCCAGCCAGATAGACACCGAGCGCCACTCCCGGCTGCGCGTCGGCCGGGAGTGGCGCGCTGTTCTTTGGGCAGCAAAGGAGAGTCTCCGTCCGGCGTCGAATACCAACCGTCGCGCAAACGCCGGGCGGTGGAGCGCCCGGTGCCCCCGGAAGGTGGGAGGCAGCACAGATTGTACCTGAAGCGACTGGAGATCCTGGGGTTCAAGTCCTTTGCCGAGAAGACCGAGCTGGAGTTCACCCCCGGCATCACCGCCGTGGTGGGGCCCAACGGCTCGGGCAAGTCCAACGTGTCGGACGCGATCCGCTGGGTCCTGGGCGAGCAGTCACCTCGGGCCCTGAGGGGCGGGTCGATGGCCGACGTCATCTTCGCGGGCAGCGACGGCAAGCGGGCCATGGGCTTCGCGGAGGTCTCCCTGGTGCTGGACAACAGCGACGGCGCGCTGCCCCTGGACTTCACCGAGGTGATGATCACCCGGAGGGTCGACCGCTCCGGCGAGGGGGAGTACTTCATCAACCAGGTGCCGTGCCGGCTGAAGGACGTTCAGGAGCTCTTCATGGACACCGGCATCGGCAAGGAGAACTATTCCATCATCGGCCAGGGTCGGATCGACGAGATCCTCTCCTCCAAGCCGGAGGACCGGCGCGCGCTGTTCGAGGAGGCCGCCGGCATCTCCCGCTACAAGGCGCGCAAGCGTGAGGCGCAGCGCCGGCTGGAGGAGACCGAGCAGAACCTGCTGCGCATCACGGACATCATCGGCGAGCTCACGGCCAACATGGAGGCGCTGGCCGAGCAGGCCGAGAAGGCCAGCCGGTACACCGCGCTGAACGACGAGCTCACCCGGCTCGACGTCGGGCTCCTGGCCCGCCAGCTGGCCGGGGTGGTGTCCAGGCTGGAGGAGCAGCGGGCCGCCAACGCCGCGCTTTCGCAAAAGGCGGCGGAAATCGAGGGGCGGCTGGAGGCCGCGGAGGAGGCGCTGGAGGTCGCCCGGCAGCTGGTCGCCGCCCTGGACGAGGAGTTGAACGTGCTGTCTGTGCGGCTCACGGAGGCCGCGGGCCGCCAGGAGCGGGCCGAGGGCCGGCTGGCCCTCGCCGAACAGCAGCGCCAGGTCCTGGAGGTGGACGCGGCCCGGCTCGAGCGGGAGCTCGAGGCGCTGGCCGGCCGGATGGCCCGGGTGGAGTCCGAGATCGCCGCCCTGCGGGACCAGGAGGCCGCCGTGCAGCGCGAGAGCGAGCGCCTGGCGGAGGAACTGGCCGGCCTGGAGGCGGAGTGCCGCGCGGCCGAGGCGGCGAGCGCTGCCGCCCAGGCCGAGGTCGATTCCCGGAAGGACCGGATCGTCGCCATCCTGCAGCTCGAGGCCGAGAAGCGCAACGGCGTCCAGGCGGCGGAGCGGTCGGCCGGGGAGGCACGCCGGCGGCTGACCCGCCTCACGGAGGAGCGGACGCGGGCGGAGGCCGACGCCGCCGCGACCGGCGACCGGCTGGCTGCGCTCGCGGCACAAAAGGCGGAGCTCCAGGGGCAGCGGGAGGTGCTTCTCGGCGGGCTGGCGGACCTCGCCGCCCAGCGAGAGGCCCTCGATGCGGAGCTGCGGGCCCTGGAGAGCCGGCAGGCGGCCTTGCGCGAGCAGATCCAGGCCGTCTCCTCCCGCCTCCGCACTCTGGAGGAGCTGATCGGCGGCTTCGAAGGCTACCAGCGCGGCCCGCGCACCGTGCTGCAGGGGCGGCAGAAAGGGGCCCCCTGGGCGGCGGACGTCCTCGGCTCCGTGGCGGAGGTCCTGCGCACGGAGCCGCGCTACGAGCGGGCGATCGAGGTCGCCCTCGGCGGCGCCGTGCAGTACCTGATCACGGCCACCGATGCCGGGGCGCAGCGCGCGATCGAGCACTTGAAGCGCACGGGCAGCGGGCGGGCCACCTTCCTGCCCCTCAACACCATCCGGCCGCAGGGCTTCCGCCCCGAGGAGGAGCAGGAGTTCCGCGGGGCGCCGGGCATACTGGGGGTAGCCCTGGACCTGGTGCGGTTCCACGAGCGGTTCCGGCCGGCCATCGCGGCCCTGCTGGGCCGCACGCTGGTCGCAGAGAACCTGGACGCCGCCCTGGCCTTGGGACGCCGGACGGGGCAACGCTTTCGGATCGTCACGCTGGACGGCGAGGTGCTGGCCGCGGGCGGCGCCATCACCGGCGGGGAGACGGGGAGCCGGGGCACCGGCCTGCTGGGGCGTGAGCGGGAGCGGGACGAGCTTCGCGACCGGCTGCAGGGCCTGCAGGCGGAACTGGAGGCCGTGCGCCGGGACCATGAGCAGGCCGCCGCACGCCGCGCAGCGCTGCTCGCCCGGATCGCAGAGGCCGAGGCGAGCCTGCGCGCCCTGGACGCCCGGCTGACCCAGGCCGAAAGCGAGGAGCGGCGCCTGGCCGACGAGGCCCGCCGGTGGGCGCAGGTTCTGGAGACCTACGCCCAGGAGGCGGCGTCCGTCGAGGCGGAGATCGCGGAGGCGGAGGCGGCAGCGGACCGCCTGCGCGGGGAGCTTGCGGACCTGGCGGCGGAGCGCGAGGCCATGGAGGCGGAGGTGCGCCGCCTTTCGGCCGAGGGACAGCGGCGGGAGGCGGATCTGGCCGAGCGGCGCCGGGCCGTGACCGAGCTGCAGGTCCGGATGGCGGGGCTGTATGAGCAGCTCCGATCGCTGCAGGCCCAGCGGCAGCGTGCGGAGGCCGAACGGGAGGCGCTGGACCGGGAGCGGGACGAGCGCGAGCAGGAGCGCGCGGCCGTGTCCGGCCGGCTGGAGGCGGTGGCAGCCGACCTGGCCGCCGCCCGGGCCGAGGTGGAGGAGGCGGCTGCCGCCCGCGCCGCCGTCGCCGCCGAGCGGGACGGCGCCCAGGCCCGGAAGCTCGCCGCGCAGGAGCAGGTGAACGCCCGGGAGCGGGAGCTGCGCTCGCTGCGCCGGGCGCTCAGCGACGTGCAGCAGCGGCGCCAGCAGGGCGAGGTGGAGGAGGCGCGCCTCGCGCAGGAGCAGGAGGGGCTCGTGGCGCGGCTGGCCGAGCAGTACGAGCTCACGGCCGCCGAGGCCCTGCCCAGGGCCCTGCCCGAGGAGGAGACCGAGTTCGCCCGGGCGCGCATCGCCGCGCTGCGGGAGCAGATCCGGGAGCTCGGGCCGGTCAACCTGCAGGCGATCGAGGACTACCGGGCCGCCCGGGAGCGCCTGGAGTTCCTGCGGGCGCAGGAGGCCGACCTGCAGGAGGCGAAGGCGTCGCTGTACCGGGCCATCAGCGAGCTGGACAAGCGGATCAAGGCGCACTTCTACGAGTCGTTCCAGGAGATCCGGCAGGCGTTCCAGGAGGTCTTCACCGAGCTGTTCGAGGGCGGCAAGGCCGACCTCCGGCTGGTGGACGAGGACGACCTGCTGGAGACGGGCATCGAGATCATCGCCCAGCCGCCGGGCAAGAAGGCGCAGCCGCTCAGCCTGCTCTCGGGCGGCGAGCGGGCGATGACGGCGATCGCGCTGGTCTTCGCCCTGCTGCGCGTCCGGCCCTCCCCGTTCGTCGTGCTGGACGAGGTGGAGGCGGCGCTGGATGAGGCGAACGTCGAGCGGTTCAGCCGCTACCTGAAACGGGCGTCTGAGCACTGCCAGTTCATCTGCATCACTCACCAGCGGGGCACCATGGAGGTGGCCGACGCCCTGTACGGCGTCACCATGGAAGGCACCGGGGTTTCCCGGGTCGTCTCCGTCCGGCTGGTCGACATCGAAACGGAGGCGAGCTGAGTGGACAAGAAGGACCTGCAGCTGGACGAGTCCGGGCGCCCGGTGGAGGAGGACGGGGGTCGGCGGCTGCCCGGCTGGGTGTACGGATTGCTGATCGGCCTCCTCGTCGTGATCCTGCTGGCTGTGGAGTCGATCCTGAACTGGCTCCTGCCGTGAGCGGCGGAGCCCTCTTGGAGGAGAGAGCCCTGTGTCGTTTTTCGAGCGGTTGAAGGCGGGTCTGCAGAAGACCAAGGAGGCGCTCATCGGACAGGTCAACACCGTGATGAGCGTCTTCCGCAAGATCGATGACGAGCTGTTCGACGAACTGGAGGAGGCCCTGATCCGCGGCGACGTCGGCGTGACGACCGCGACCAAGCTGGTCGAGGAGCTGCGCCGTGAGGCGCGGCAGCGCGGGCTGAAGAGCGGCGACGAGCTGCTGCCGCTTATGAAGGAGCTGGTGGCCCGGCGGCTCGGCAGCGGGGCCGCGCCGCTCAATTTGAACGAGGGCGGCCTCACGGTCATCCTTGTCGTGGGCGTGAACGGCGTCGGCAAGACCACGACCATCGGCAAGCTCGCCCGCCACCTGCGGGAGGACCGGGGCCTGAAGGTGGTCCTGGCCGCGGCGGACACCTTCCGGGCGGCCGCCATCGACCAGCTGAAGGTCTGGGGAGAGCGGGCCGGGGCCGAGGTCGTGGCGGGACCGGAGGGTGCGGACCCTGCGGCCGTGGCGTTCGACGGCGTCAAGGTCGCCCGCGAGCGCGGGGCCGACGTGCTCATCGTCGACACGGCGGGGCGGCTCCACAACAAAGCCCACCTCATGGCCGAGCTGGGCAAGATCGCCCGCGTCCTGGGCCGGGAGGTGCCTGGTGCCCCGCACGAGACCCTGCTCGTGCTGGACGCCACGACGGGACAGAATGCCATACAGCAGACCAAGCTGTTCAAGGAGACCGTCCCGGTCACCGGCATCGCCCT
>QGVE01000245.1 GCA_003242675.1 Bacillota bacterium
CTCACAATGTCCACCGGCTGCCCGTCCCGGCGCGTCCGGGCGCCTGTCGCTACCATTACACTACTTCCACATTTCTTCCGGGGCCACCTGCGGGCGCGCGGACGACTTCCCGAACCGGTCGGGCGGAAGAAAAAGGATCAGCCGACGCCCCTGCGCCGCCACACAGGGGCATCGGCTCGTCTTCGGAACCGGGCCTACGGCCCGCGGTCAGCAGCCCGCTCAGGTGAAGCGCGGCACGGAAGCGGAGGCTCCGGCGCTCCCCGTCTGCGCCGCGAACGACGACACAAGCACCCGCGTGCTGCCCGCACAGTGGGGACAGACCACCTGATCGCGCTTGCTGAAGGAGACCAGCTCCTCGAAGCGGTGGCCGCACTTCTCGCATTCGAAGCGATACAACGGCACCCGTCTTCACCTCGCTCGCGTCATCTCTGCAGCAGCTGCTGCAGAAGCCACATGGCTCCTACCAGGAGCCAGAGGGCGACCCCGGGTCAGACCGGGGGCAGTCTCCGGCCGGGCCGCCCAGGTGCGCCTCAGGTCCGGCATGCAGCGTTCCGCTCGTGCCCCTCCACCGGCTCCACACCCTTCCCCTAAATCCCTACCGGGTACGGTATTAAGATACCCCTCGCCCGGGCGGCTGTCAAGTCCCGCCCGGCGCGCTCTGGGCCCGGCGGCCACCCAGGAATTGTGCATGGCGGGGTCAGGCCCGCCCCTCCTACAATTGAAGCGATCTTCTTCCCGATCGAGGTGTTGCCGGTGGATTCGGTCACCCACGTGCTGATGGGGCACGCCATGGGCGCGCTCGCGGCGGCGGTCGCGCCGGAGGCCGGCCCGGCCGTCTACTGGGCCGCGCTGCTGGGCAACTCCCTGCCGGACGTCGACGTTCCCCTGAGCCTTCTTCTGCGGCGCGGCATCCAGCTCCACCGCACCTACACGCACACCCTGGCAGGCGCGGCCGCGCTCTCGGCGACCGCAGCCGGCCTGCTCGCAGCCGCCTTCCCCGGCGCCGGACCGGGGCAGCTCTTCCTCTGGACGCTGCTGGGCTGCCTCGCCCACCTGGCCGTGGACGGCCTCAACCTGTTCGGCGTCCGCCCATTCTGGCCGCTGAGCGGCCGCCCCGTGGAGCTGGGCGTCCTGTCCCTCACCGACCCCTGGCTCCTGCTGGTGCTGGGTGTGCCCGCGCTGGGGGCCAAGGCCGGCTGGCTGTCCGCGCGCTGGGTGGGGACGTCGTTCCTGGCCATGTGGGTCTATGTGGCGCAGCGCCTCCGGACCGCACACCGGCTGCACCGGGAGCTGCGCGCAGCCGGCCACCGGCGGGCGCGCGTGGTCCCCTGGTTCAGCGGATGGCGCTACGTGGCGGAGACGGCAGAGGCCGTGGAGGTCGGCCGCTGGTGGCGGGGAAGGCGCGTGCTCCTGGAGTCCTTCGCGAAGCAGGACGATCCCCGGATCGCGGCGACCCTCGCAGACCCGCGGGTCAGCCGGTTCCTCCAGGAGGCCGAGTACCCCGTGGCGCTCGTGCAGGACGGCGAGGTGGTCTGGAGCGACGCGCTGCTCCGGCTGCGGGCCGACTTCCGCCCGCTGCGCATCCCCGTCCGCCTGGGGGCGTGAAGCGCGGCCGTGGGGCCCAGGCACGGATCAGGCCCGGTGGTTCCGCCACCGGGCCGGGAAGCGCTGCTCCAAAGCCATCGGGCCGCTCCTCAGGCGACCTCGACGACCTGGTAGCCCTCCTCCTCGATCGCGCGCTTGACCGCCTCGATGTCCACGTCGCCCTCGAACCGGGCCTCGCCGATCTCCACCTGAAGGTTCTGGATGCCGGGGATGGCCGACAGGGCCTTCTTCACGCCCATCACGCAGTGGTTGCAGCTCATTCCGGCGATCTTGACCGTCGTCATGCGCTCCACACGCTCCCTCTGAACCGCTCTGAATGTACCCCTACGGGGTAGGGGTTCATTACCCATCCTAAATCCGTTAGCCTTGCTCGTCAACCCCTGTCGCACCGCGTCCGGCCCGGCCGCCACCGGCCGCGCCTCCCC
>QGVE01000129.1 GCA_003242675.1 Bacillota bacterium
GGGAAACCTGCGCTGCAGCATGCGAATGCGGGTGATTTCCGGCATAGGGCTACCCCGGCGTGACGTCATCGTGTTCCTCCTCTGCTCGCTCCCGTACCGCCCCTCATTGTAGGAAACGCACAGGCGTTCAGCAAAGGCAGAAATGTCAGACGTATGTGGGAGGACAGGCCGGCCGGGGGGCAGCGAGGGGATGGGCGCGTCTATCCCGGGGGACGAGCCGCATAGACAGGGGTAGAGTCGGATTGCCCCGGAGGTGGCTGCCCGTGCGAGCGCCCGGCCTGCCCCTGAAGTGTTTCTGGACCCTGCTGCTCGCCCTGGGGATGGGGCTGATCCTCCTGCTCCTCTTCGCCACCCTGGAATCCCGCCCGCTGGACGGGGATGCGCTCAACTACTTCCCCGCCACCCTGCTGGAGCAGGGCCGCCGGTTCGCCCGGGAGGCCCGGGTGGCGGCCAGCCTCCGGGCCCTCGCCTCGCTGGGGACGCTGGCCTGGCTCTGCTTCCACCCGGCCGGGGCCCGGCTGCTCGAGCGGCTGGAGGCCCGGGGCGGCGGTCGCTGGTGGCGGGAGGTCGCCTGGGTGGCCGTGGGGGTAGGGGCCGTCATCGCCGCGGTGGAGCTGCCTTTCGCCTACTACCTGGGCTACGCCCACGAGCGCGCCTACGGCCTCACCCGGCGGAGCGCCGGGGCCTGGCTGGGCGACCATCTGCTGGGCGAAGCCCTGGGGATGGCCACCTCGGTGCTGCTCTGGCTGGCGCTCTACGCGCTCATCCGGCGCAGCCCCCGGCGCTGGTGGGCGGGGGCCAGCCTCGTCACCGCCGGATACGGGCTCGTGCTGGCGCTGCTCTACCCCGTGCTGCTGCTGCCGCTGTTTCACCCGGTGCGCCCGGTGCAGGATCCCGAGGTGCTGGCGATGATCCGGGGGCTGGCCGAGCGGGCCGGCGTGCGGGTGGCGAAGGTGGCCGAGGTGCGGGTGGGCTACCAGTCCAGCCGGATCAACGCGATGGTCGCCGGCCTCGGCCCCACCAAGCAGGTGCTGCTCTACGACACGCTGCTCCGGGAGCTCACGCCGGCGGAGGTCGAGTCCGTATTGGCCCACGAGCTCTCCCACGCCGTCCACGGCGACCTCTTCCGGGGCTGGGCCCTGCAGGCTGTGCTGGACGCCGCGGCCATGGGCCTCGCGGCCTGGATGCTCCGCGCAATGCGAGGGGTCGCCCCGCTGGGGCTGCCGGGCCCCCAGGCGCCCCGGGGCCTCGCGCTGCTCCTGCTCCTCTTCAGCCTCTGCGACGTCGCGGGCACGCCCCTTCAGGCCGCGCTCTCCCGCCAGGCCGAGATCCGGGCCGACAGGTACGCCCTGGAGCTCACGCAGAACCCCAGGGCGCTGGTTCAGAGTTTTCAGAAGCTGGCCCGGGCCAATCCCGGCGACGTGGCGCCGCCGCCTCTGGTGGAGCTCCTCAGCCACTCGCACCCCTCGATCATGCGGCGCATCCGGGCCGCGGAGGGGCGGTAGCCCGCGCCGGTGCTACGCCCACCGCCGGAACGCCAGGCACACGTTGGTGCCGCCGAAGCCGAAGTTGTTGGAGAGCGCCGCCTCCAAGCCCCGGACCTCCCGGGCGGTGTGCGGCACGTAGTCCAGCCGGCACTGCGGGTCCGGGCGGTCAAGGTTGATCGTCGGCGGCAGCACCTGATGGTACAGGGCGAGGACCGTCAGGATCGCCTCGATGGCGCCCGCCGCCCCCAGCAGGTGGCCGTGCATCGACTTGGTGCTGGAGACCGCCAGCTTCCGGGCGTGGTCGCCGAAGACCTGCTCGATCGCCAGGCTCTCCTGCACGTCGCCCAGGTCGGTGGCGGTGGCGTGCGCGTTGATGTAGCCCACGTCCTCCGGATTCAGGCGGGCGCTCCGCAGGGCCGCCTTCATCGCCAGGACGGCCCCCCGGCCCTCGGGGTGCGGCGCCGTGATGTGGTACGCGTCCCCCGACATGCCGGCGCCGGCCAGCTCGGCGTAGATGCGCGCGCCGCGCCGCTTCGCGTGCTCCAGCTCCTCCAGGATGAGGCACCCGGCGCCCTCGCTCATGACGAAGCCGTCCCGGTCGGCGTCGAAGGGGCGGGAGGCCCCCTGGGGGTCGTCGTTGCGGGTGGAGAGCGCCCGGGCGGAGTTGAAGCCGGCGAAGGCCAGCTCGGTGATGGTGGCCTCGCTGCCACCGGTGATCATCACGTCGGCGTCGCCGCGGCGGATGATGTGCATGGCGTCGGCGATCGCGTGGCCCGCGGAGGCGCACGCCGACACGGTGCCGTAGTTGGGCCCGTGGACCCCGTACTTCATCGAGATCAGCCCGGCGGCGCTGTTGATGATGCAGCGGGGCACGAAGAAGGGCGAGATCCGCCGGGGCCCGCGCTCCTGCAGGATCAGCGCGTTCTCCACGATGCCGTCCAGGCCGCCCATGCCGCTGCCGAACACCACGCCCGTGCGCTCGGCCAGCTCGCCCTCGAAGGTGAGGCCCGCATCCTGCACGGCCTCCGCCGCGGCGGCCAGGGCGTAGTGAATGAAGAGATCGTACCGGCGAACCTCCCTGGGGTCCATCACCGTCCCCGGATCGAAGTCCCTCACCTCGCCGGCGATCCGGGTCGGCAGGCGCGAGGCGTCAAAGCGCGTGATCGGGCCGATGCCCGAGCGGCCGGCCAGAACCGCCTCCCAGTTGGCCCGCACGCTGTTGCCGAGCGGCGAGATCAGCCCCAGTCCGGTGACCACTACTCTTCGTTCCATACCGCTCACTCCTCCTCTCAGGGTTTCGGCAGCAAATAGGAGCGGAGCATCGCCAGCAGGCTCTGCCCCATGGCATTCAGTTTCACCTCCGGCGCCCCGGTGACCCAGTACACCGCCACCCCGTCCGCCATCGCCAGGAGCAGGGCGGCCACCGTGCGCGGGTCGACGTCCGGCCGGAAGCGGCCCCGCGCCACCCCTTCGGCGATGATCCCCGCGATGTATTCCACCAGTCCGGTGAAGCGGCTGTGCAGCCCCTGGCGGACGGCGCCGTCCTGCACGGCTTCGGCCATGGTGACCAGGAGCAGCCGGCCCGTACCCGGGTGGCGCACCCGGAGGGCGATGGTGAACAGCTCGACGCACCGCACCAGCCGCTCCCAGGGGTCGTCGACGCGCGCGGTCAGCCGGGCGAAGAGCGACGGCGCCCGGCCCAGCCGCTCCCGCACCAGGGCGAGCATCAGGTCGGCCTTGGTGGGGAAGTAGCGGTAAATGGCTCCCACGCTCAGCCCGGCCTGCTGGGCGATGTCGTTTACGGTGGCGGCCTGGTAGCCCTTGGTGATGAAGACCTCCAGGGCGGCGCTCAGGATGGCCTCGCGCCGCCGCTCCAGGTGCGCCGGACTCACCCTGGGCATCCCAATCCACTCCTTCTCCGCGCCGGGGACGCGATAAAAAGTGAGCGCTCATTCATTTATATCACGCCCCGGGGCGGGCGCGCAAGCGCGCAAAGGCACCGGCTGACCGAGCAGCCGGTGCCCCGCGCGGTTCCCGTTACGGGTTCGTCTCCCGGGACGCACGCTTCATAGAGGCGTTGTTGCGCTGGCGGGCATCCTGGGCGCCGCTGACTCCGGTGATGTTGGTCCCCGAGAACTGGACCCCCGAGGACTGGCCGGTGCCCTGGCTGCCGAACTCGTAGCTGGCCTGGCCGGCCTTCCCGGCCGCACGCTGCATCGACGCGGCGTTCTGCTTCGCGCCGTGCTCAGCCCCGCTCACGCCCGTGATGTTGTTCCCACTGCGCTGCGTGCCCTTGGCCATCGCAAGACTCCCCCTCATTGCGATGTGTGGAGCCACAACGGGACCGGTCTTATTGTGGGCAGGCCCGGGCGCCAGCACGCTGTGAGGTGGCTGGGAGCCTTGGTCAAATCTAGATGAAGGGCACGACCGCCTGGCTTGGGCAAGACTAAGCAGAGACGAGCGCGCGGAGGGGGTGCACACCTTGTCCGATCCGACCGCGGGCGCCAGCGTGCGCGTGGTCGTGCTCGGGGCGGGGTACGCCGGGCTGACCTGCTTCCTGGAGCTGCAGGATCGGCTTCCCCGGCACCACGACCTGGTGCGGGTGAGCCGCGACCGACACCACTGGTTTTGATGCCGCTGGTGCGGCGGCTCGTCGCGGCCCCGGTGAACTACCTGCGCGGCCGGCGGCTCGGGCGGCGCGTGCCTCCGCCGGGCCGGCTCAGAGAACAGCGGCCTTGATCAGCATGGTCGCGTAGGCGCCCCGGGGCAGCGTGAAGCGGAGCGAGACCCGCTGAAAGCCCGGGTACCGCTCGTCCGGTTCGGGCGGATTCACCTGCACCGAGCGCGGCACCACCCAGGCCTCCCGGGGCGAGCTCTTCAGAAACAGTCCCGGCAGCAGTTCCGCCTCCAGCTGGGCCGGGCGCAGGCGCCGCTCCCGGAGCACGCCCTCCAGGATGCGGCCCGCCCGGGGATGGGGAAACCGCATGCCCCGGCCCGGCAGGGGGATGACCATCTGCCGCAGCTCCGGAGTCGGCCGGGCGAAGCGGTACGGCCCCGCGACGCCCGGCACCTCCGCGGGCTTCTCGCCCTCCCGGGCGGCCTCGGCGATCAGGCGGCGCAGCACCTCGTTCCAGAGGAAGGCCTGCCAGGCCGAGACCCACATCTCCTGCTCCTCCCGCCGGGCGGTGGCCAGGGCGGCCCGGAAGCTGCCCGGGTGCTCCTTCAGGAGCGCGAAGCAGCGCCGCTCGAACGCGGTCTCGGCCAGGTCCAGGCACGCGGCCCAGTCGCCCCAGGCCTCCAGCAGCCGGCGCTTCCGCACCTTGGCCTTGCGCTTCTCGCCCGGGTAGACGTGGGTGAGGGCGATCTGGAGCGCCTGTTCCCAGCGGCCGCGCGCCATCTCCTCGGCGATGAACCCGCGCCCGGGGGCGTAGCTGCCGAAGCGCTGGTCGTCGAAGTAGTTGGGGAAGCCCTGGACGGCGACCCGCCGGACGCCCCGGACCAGGCGCTCGGCCTCATCCCGCGTGAGCTCCCGCACGGTCAGGGCGAAGTGGTTGGCCAGCACCCGGCCGGGGGCCATCGGCTGGGTGGAATAGCCCACCGCCCGCAGCCGGTAGTGGGGCGTCTCCAGGGAGTGGTCGGCCCGGTCGTCGATGGTCACGTACTGGAAGGTATGCGCGTGGCGGTCCTTCTTGCCCCCGTACTGGATGCGGCCGGGGGGCAGGCCGCGCGCCCGGGCGATGGCCGCCAGCGCGTCGGCGGTGTTCCAGCCCTTCTTCTCCAGCAGGTAGACCCGGTAGCGGGCCGGCTCCTGGCGGATGTGGAGGTCCACGGCCTCTCGCACCACGAAATCCTCGGGCGTCGTCTTCAGGCGCACTGCGGTTCGAACTTCCTTTCCCGGCGGTTTCGCCGTTAGATTGCCCGGGGAGCAGAAACAGGCTCTCTAGATCGTAGAGAGCCTGCCGTCCGTCGATCGGGTGTTGGCCCGCCTACTTGCTCCGCTGCTCCGAGCTGTGGCCCGGGAAGGCGGCCGCGCTGGGGTCGATGTAGGCCTTGGCGTTGTTGACCGCGGTGGCCACCTCGCCAAAGCCGGTGGCGATCAGGCGGATCTTGCCCGGGTACCAGCAGATGTCGCCGGCCGCGTAGACGCCGGGGATGTTGGTCTCGCCCTTGGAGTTGACGACGATCTGCCGCTTGTTCTCGATCTCGAGGCCCCACTCCAGCATGCTGCCCAGCGAGGCCTTGAACCCGGTGCCGATGATGACGTAATCGACGTCCAGCGTCGTCTCCTCGCCGGTGCGGTTGTCGAAGATGACGGCCTTCTTCACCCAGCTGCCGTCGCCCTCGACCCGGCGGAGCTCGTAGAAGACCTTCACGTGCACCCGGGAGGCGAACAGCCTGTTGAGCGACTCCTCGTGGGCCCGGAACCCGTCGCGCCGGTGGATGAGGGTGACCTCGGCGGCGATCGGTTCGAGCATCAGCGCGTAGTCGACCGCGGTGTCGCCGCCGCCGATGACCAGCACCCGCTTGCCCTCGAACTGGGGCAGGTTGGTGATGTTGTAGAACACGCCCTTCCCCTCGTACGCGCGGGCCGACTCGTTGGGAAGGCGGTTCGGCTCAAAGGCCCCGATTCCGGCGGTGATGATGACGGCCTTGCTGTAGTGCCGCTCGCCGGTGTGGGTGATCAGCTCAAAGGTGCCGTCCTCCAGCCGGTTCAGCTTGTCCACGCGCTGGTTGAACACGTACGTGGCGTTGGGGTTGGCCATGTCGGCCTGTTCCTTGCACTGCTCGATCAACCGCTTGGCCTGGATCCTGGGGAAGCCTGCAACGTCGAAGATGTCCTTTTCGGGGTACAGGGCAGTCAGCTGACCACCCACCTCGGGCAGAGCCTCGATGACCTTGGTCTTCATGCCGCGCATGCCGGCGTAGAACACGCCGAACAGGCCCACAGGACCTGCGCCGATCAGGGTCACGTCGTACAGCTCTTTCGTGCCGGACACAGCTGCCGTCATCCCCCTATCTGCGTGATCATTTGTTGATCTGGCATGGTACCGGAACAGGACCTAAGTACACATCCACCAGCGAGTATAACACAGCAACAGTCCCGTTGGGCAGACAATTCAGGGGTGGATACAATAATTCCTCTTAATTGTTGGCATTCTCGTCCTTGCCGGTCAGCGCTGGCCGGCCAGCGTCTTCCCCAGCCAGTCGGCCAGCCGGCGCAGCAGGGGATGGTCGGGCCGCATCTCCTCGTCCGGCAGGTTGTGCTTGTCGACGATGAGGTAGACGTCCCCTTCGGGGGTCTCCACGACGATCAGCTGGAACTCGCTGCCCCCCAGCTCGTCCAGGGTGTCGGCGATCTGGGGGAAGCGGGGGTGGTTGAAGTCCAGGCTCACCTGGAGCAGGACGTACCGGTACCCTTTGATCTCGGTCAGGTCCGACAGCCGCACGACGGCGTCAAACGGCGTGCCCTTCAGGGCGGCGAGGTAGGCCACCACGTCCTCGGCCCGCTGGCGGTCGACCACGGCGGCGGTGGCGCCCCACTTGGAGGGGCGCTGATCGGGGCGGAAGCGCACGTGCTCACTCTCCTTTCCCGAATCGGGTTCGGGGCCGGCCGGGCCGGTTCCTGCAGGGCGGATCCGCCCCGATGTGGAAAGCATCCGTGAAAGGAGGTCCAGCCAGTGAACCACGTGAGCAGCCGGGAGCTGGCCGGCCGGGCGGCCCTGGTGACCGGCGCCTCCCGGGGCATCGGCCGGGCCATCGCGCGGGAGCTCGCGGCCGCGGGCGCGGCCGTGACGGTGACCTACCACCGGCAGCGGGCGCTGGCGGAGGCCGTGGTGGCGGAGATCCGCGCGGCCGGCGGGCAGGCCGAGGTCCGCCCGCTCGATGTGCGGGATCCGGCGGCCTGTGAGGCCGCCGTGGCCGCGAC
>QGVE01000130.1 GCA_003242675.1 Bacillota bacterium
CACGTCGATACCGACCCAATTTCGCGAATTCATGAAGGGGAGAACGAACATGCGAAACCACCTCCTCCGCACGTGGGTGGCCGTCCCCGTGCTGGCCGCCTTCCTGCTGGCCGGCTGCGGAGGCGCCCGTCCCTCCGAGTCCGAACAGACCCCGACGACCGGGACCGAGCAGCCCGCACCGTCCCAGCAGACCACGACCCCGGCGGAGCCCGCCAGGGAGCCGGTGCGCGTGGTGGTCGTGCTGCCCGACAAGATCGGCCTCAACCCGTTCCACCAGGTGACCGTGCAGGGCGTCGAGAAGGCCAAGGCCGACTTCGGCATCGAGGCGCAGATCATCGAGTCGAAGGACTGGGGCGCCATCGAGGAGAACCTGCGGGCCGTGGCCGCGGAGGGCAAGTGGGACCTGATCCTGACCTCCGGCTTTGAGTCCGCCGAGCCGCTGCAGAAGGTCGCCGCGGAGTTCCCCGACCAGAAGTTCGCCATCCTCGACACCATCGTCGACGCGCCCAACGTCCGCTCCATCGCCTTCCGGGAGCACGAGGCCGCCTTCCTGCTGGGCGCGGCCATGGGCCTCGTCACGAAGACGAACATCGTGGGCATGGTGGGCCCCATGGAGATCCCGTTCTTCCGGCGCTGGACCGAGGGCATCCGCATGGGGCTCGAAGCGGTGAACCCCGACGCCAAGCTGATCATCCACTGGAGCAACTCGTTTGAGGACGTCGCCCGGGCCAAGGAGCTGGCCCTGGAGCAGCACGCCCAGGGGGCCGACGTGATCGCCGCGGTGGCAGGCGGCGGCAACTTCGGCGTGTTCGAGGCGGCCCGGGAGAAGGGCTTCTACGCGACCGGCCAGGACACGAACCAGTCGGTCCATGACCCCGAGCACATCATCATCAGCCAGATCAAGCGGCTGGACGTCGTCACCTACGACACCATCAAGGCCCTCGTGGAGGGCAACTGGTCCTTCGGCCCCGCCATCTACGGTCTCAAGGAAGGCGGCGTGGGGCTCTCCCACCTGGTCGACAAGACCCTGGAGCGGCACCCGGTGCTCACGGACGAGATCATGCAGAAGCTGGAGGAGCTGCAGAACAAGATCATCTCCGGCGAGATCGTGGTGCCCGACCCGCTGCAGGGCTAACACAGACGTGCACAGGCGAAAGGGCGGCCCAGCGCCGCCCTTTCCGCCAAATTCGGGGGTGAAACGCGCATGAGCGGTACGCCGGCGATCGCCGCCACCGGCCTGGTCAAGGTCTACCCCGGCGGGGTCGTGGCCAACGACGGCGTGTCCCTGGAGGTGGAGCCGGGCACGATCCACGCCGTGGTGGGCGAGAACGGCGCCGGCAAGTCGACCCTGATGAACCTGCTCTACGGCCTGGAGCGCCCCACAGCCGGGGAGATCCGGATCCGGGGCGAGGTGGTCCACCTGCGCAGCCCGCACGACGCGATCGCCCGCGGCGTGGGCATGGTCCACCAGCACTTCATGCTCTTTCCCTCGCTCACCGTCACCGAAAACGTGGTGCTGGGCCGGGAGCCGGGCCGGTTCGGCCGCTTCGACCGGCGCGCCGCTGCGCAGAAGGTCGCGGCGCTCGCCGAGCAGTACCGGCTGCCGATCGATCCGCTGGCCCGGGTGGGCGACCTGCCGGTCGGGCTGCAGCAGCGGGTGGAGATCCTGAAGACGCTCTACCGGGGCGCGGAGATCATCATCCTGGACGAGCCGACCGCGGTGCTGACGCCCCAGGAGTCCGACGAGCTGCTGAACGTGATGCGGCACCTGAAGGCCCAGGGGAAGACGATCCTCTTCATCTCCCACAAGCTGGCCGAGGTGCTGGCGGTCGCCGACCGCATCACCGTGATGCGGGGCGGCCGCGTGGTGGCCGAGCGCAAGCCCGGGGAGACGAACCTGGAGGAGCTCGCGACCCTCATGGTCGGCCGCCTGCCCGCGCCCCCGGCCGTCCCCCGGCGGGCCCCCGGGGAGCCGGTGCTGCAGGTGGAGGACCTGCAGGTGCGGGGGCCGAGGGGCGACCTGGCGGTCCGGGGCGTCAGCTTCGCCGTGCGGCGGGGCGAGATCGTGGGCATCGCCGGCGTGGCCGGCAACGGCCAGAGCGAGCTCGTGGCCGCCATCACCGGCCTTCTCCCCGCGGCCGCCGGCCGGATCCTGCTGGACGGCCGGGAGATCACGCACCTCTCCGTTCGGCAGCGGCGGGAGGCGGGCATGGCCCACGTGCCGGAGGACCGCTACCGCTGGGGCTCGGCCCGCGACGCCTCGGTGGCGGACACCGCGGCCATGGGCCCCCACTACCGGCCGCCCCTCTCCCGCCGGGGCCTCATCGACCGGTCGGCGTGGCGCCGGCGGGCCGAGGCCATCCTCGCGGAGTACCGGGTGCAGGCCGCGGGGCTGTGGGTGCGCGCCGGGGCGCTCTCCGGCGGCAACCTGCAGAAGCTGGTCGTGGGGCGGGAGCTCTCGGGCGACGCCCACTGCCTCGTGGTGGCCGAGCCCAGCCGGGGCGTGGACGTGGCGGCCGCCGCGTTCATCCACGAGCAGCTGCTCGCCCGCCGGGAGCGGGGCGACGCCATTCTGCTCGTCTCGGCGGACCTCAGCGAGCTGATGGCCCTCTCGGACCGCATCCTGGTGATGTTCAAGGGCCGGATCGTCGGCGAGGTCGGCCGGGAGGAGGCCACCGAGCGGCAGATCGGCCTGTGGATGGCGGGCGCGGACCAGCCCGCCGCGGCGGAAGGGGGGAGCGCCGGTGCCTGATCGGCTGCTGGAGAGCCTCGGCGAACTGCTGCGGCCCGTCCTGGCCATCCTGCTGGGTCTGGCCGTAGGGGCCGTGGCCATCGCGGTCACCGGCCATCCCGTGCTGGAGGCCTACGGGGCCCTCTGGAACGGCGCCTTCGGCAATCGTACTTTCTTCGCCTCCACCCTCGCCCGGTCCTCCACCATCGCCCTCGCCGGGCTGGGCGTGGCGGTGGCCTTCCGCTCCGGCGCCCTCAACCTCGGCGGCGAGGGGCAGCTGGTGCTGGGCGGCCTCGCCGCGGCGCTCTGCACCATCTACGTCCCGCTGCCGGGCCCCCTGCCGGTGCTGGCCGGGCTCCTGGCCGGCGCGGCGGCCGGCGCGCTGTGGGCCGCCCTGCCCGCCTGGCTCGAGGTGCGGTTCCGGGTGCAGCTGCTCATCAGCTCGCTGCTGCTGAACTACGTCGGCGTCTACCTGGCCAGCTACCTGGCGAGCGAGCCCTTCCGCGACCGGACCGGCACCGCGGCGCTCGCCCAGACCCGGCTCATCCCCGAGGCCGCCCGCCTGGCCATGCTGCCGGGCACCCGCCTGCACGTCGGCATTCTGATCACGGTGGTGCTGGCGGTGGTGCTCTGGTTCGTCCTCGCGCGCACGGTGGCGGGCTACGAGTGGCGCATGACCGGCCTGAACCCCGATTTTGCCCTCTACGGCGGCGTGGGCCGCGTGCGCTCGCTCATGACGGCCATGCTGGTCAGCGGCGCGATCGCCGGCCTGGGCGGCGCCATCGAGGTCATGGCCGTCTACCACCGGTTCATCGACGGCAACCTCTCGCGGCCGGGATTCGCCTGGTCGGGGGTGATGGCCGCCCTGCTGGCCAACAACCACCCGCTGGGAGTCCTGCTGGCCGCCTTCCTGCTCGGCGTCATCCAGGTGGGGTCCACCGGCATGGAGCGGGCCACCCAGATCCCTCTGGAGGTCTCCAGCGTCGTACAGGCGGTCATCGTGCTGTTCGTGTCCGCCCGCATCGGGATGGACTGGCTGCGCCGGTTCCGGGGGAGGAGGATGAGGCATGGGTGACCTGTTCGACCTGCAGCTGGTGCACATGACCCTGCGCACCGTGGTGCCCGTGCTGCTGGCCGCCCTGGGCGGCGCCCTCTGCGAGCGGGCGGGCCTCTTCAACGTCGCCCTGGAGGGGATGATGCTGGTCGGCGCCTTCGGCGCCGTGGCCGGCTCGTTCTTCCTGCACGGGGCCGGCTGGGGCGTGCTGGTGGCGGTCGCGGCCGCGACGGCGGTCGGCCTGCTGCTGGCCTTCCTGAGCCTCAACCTGAAGGCCAACGAGATCGTGGTCGGCATCTCCCTCAACCTCTTCGCCACGGGCCTGACCACCTTCCTCATGCGGGTGCTCCTCAAGGCGACGGGCACCTTCCACGACCCGAGCCTTCAGGGGCTGCCCACCTGGTCCCCGCCGTGGCTCCAGTCGGTGCCGGTTCTGGGCCGGGTGCTCTCCGGCCACACCCCGGTCGTGTGGGCGGCCTACCTCGCGGTCCCCGCCGTCGCCTACTTCCTCTTCCAGACCACCGCCGGCCTGCGCCTGCGCGCCGTGGGGGAACACGCCCGCGCCGCGCAGACCCTGGCCGTGAACCCCCTCCGCATGCAGTATCTGGCGGTGCTGCTGTGCGGCCTGCTCACCGGACTCGCCGGCGCCCAGCTCTCCCTGGGGCAGGTGCGCGTCTTTCAGGAGAACATGACCGCCGGGCGCGGCTTCATCGCCCTGGTCGCGGTGATCTTCGGCCGTGCCCACCCGGCGGGGGTGCTCCTGGCCAGCCTGCTCTTCGGGCTGATCGACGCCCTCGGCATCCGGCTCCAGGGCGTGGGGTTGCCGTCCCAGGTGACCGGCCTCCTGCCCTTCGTCGTCACCCTGCTGACCCTGGTCGCGCTGCGCGGCCGCGGGCTGCGCCGGCAGGGCACCGCCTGAGCGAAAGGAGCGGCGATTCCATGCAGAGCGTGATTGCAGACCCCTCCCTCGCCCCCCTCGGCCACCAGAAGATCGACTGGGTCGCCCAGCACTCGCCGGTGCTCAACCGGCTGTTCGATGAGGTGCTGAACGACGGCAGCCTGAAGGGGCGGCGCATCGCGGTGGTCGTCCACCTGGAGGCGAAGACGGCCTACTTGGCGCTCCTGCTCAAGAAAGCCGGGGCCCACGTCATCGCCGCCAGTTCCAACCCCTTCTCGACCCAGGACGCCGTCTGTGCGGCCCTGGTGGAGAGGGGCGTGCAGGTCTTCGCCCGGCACGGCGTGAGCCGGGAGGAGTTCGAGCGCGACCTGCAGCGGGTGCTGGAAGCCCGGCCGGAGTTCGTCATCGACGACGGGGCCGAACTGGTCAGCCGGGCGGTGCGCCGGGGCGGCGAGGTCCTGGCCGGCATCCGCGGCTCCTCGGAGGAGACCACGACCGGCGTCATGAAGCTGGAGGCCATGGCGGCGGAGGGGAAGCTGCCCTTCCCCGCCCTCGCGGCCAACCACGCCGCGTGCAAGCACCTGTTTGACAACCGGTACGGCACCGGCCACTCCACCATCGGGGCGATCATGGCCGCCACCAACCTCTTCCTGACGGGCAAGCAGGTCGTCGTGCTGGGCTACGGCTGGGTCGGACGGGGCGTCGCCCGCTACGCCGCGGGGCTGGGCGCGCGGGTGACCGTGACCGAGGTCGACCCCGTGCGCGCCCTGGAGGCCTACGCGGACGGCTTTGCCGTCGCCAACTCCCTGGACGCCGCGGCCACCGGCGAGGTGTTCATCACCACCACCGGCTCGGTGCACGTGCTGCGCCGGGAGCACTTCGCCCGAATGCCGGACGGGGCGCTGATCGCCAACGCAGGCCACTACGCCCACGAGATCGACCTGGACGGCCTGGCCGCGATGGCCGTCGCACGGCGCCAGGTGCGCCCCCACGTGGAGGAGTTCGAGCTCGCGGACGGTCGCCGCATCCACGTCATCGCCCGGGGCGAGCTGGTCAACATCGCCGCCCTCGACGGCCATCCGGTGGAGATCATGGACCTGACGTTCGCCGTGCAGGCCCTCGCCTGCCACTACCTGGTGAACCACCACCACGAGCTGCCGCCCGGGGTTCACCGGGTCCCTGCGGCGATCGACCGGAAGATCGCGGAGACCAAGCTGAAGACGCTGGGGGTGACCCTGGACGTCCCCACGGCGGAACAGGAGGCCTACACCCGGCAGTGGTGAGCGCGCTTGGGCCCGGGGCCGTGCATCGGCCCCGGGCCTCGTTCATCTGCGCTCAGTCCGCATGGGCGCTGACCCGGCGGGCCGCAGCGCCCTCTTCCGGCCGCAGGTTGCGGTAGCCGTACAGCCCCGCCGCCAGGTAGGCCAGGGAGTAGCCCAGCATCGTGGTCGCCGCCCCGAGGTGGTCGGCCAGCGCACCGGCCAGCAGGTTGCCCGTGATCATGATCAGGGCGCTGATCGTGCCGAAGGAGCCGAAGATGCGCCCGCGCACGTGGTCCGGCACCAGGTCCGCCACGGCCACCTGGAGGCCGACGTTGATCGCCCCGCTGCCCAGGCCCAGCAGGAGGAGGAAGGCGGAGCTCGGGATCAGGCTCCGGGCCACCACCGCCCCGGTGGCGGTGAACCAGATATAGCAGCAGCCGAGGCTGAAGAGATGCCGCCAGTGAATGCGGTTGCCCACCGCCCCGATCAGGAGCGCCCCGAGCACGGCCAGGCCGCCGAAGCCCGCGAGGACGAACCCCATCTGCTCGGCCGCCACGCCCAGCGTGACGGTGAAGAACGTCACCAGGAGCACGTTCATGCCCGAGTCGCCCAGGTTGGCGATGCTGAGGCCGGTCAGCAGGTGGCGGAGGTTGGGGCGCTCCCGCACCACGATGGCGGCCTCCCGCAGGTCTCGGGTCAGCTTGGCCAGGGGGGAGACGGCCCGGCGCTGAGCGGCGCCGGCGCCGGCCCGCACCGGCGCACCGCCCTGCGGGGCCGCCGGCGCCCGCATGCCCGCGTGCAGGACCGCCGAGACCAGGAAGAGGCCGGTGTTGATCGCGAACACGCCCGCAGGCCCGACCAGCACGAGCAAAACGGCGCCCAGGCCGTTGCCCAGCAGCATGGCCATCCGCTGGGTCATGACGTTCAGGGAGCCCGCGGTGACCAGCTCCTCCCGCTTCACCAGGTTGGGCAGAAGGGCGGAGCTGGCGGGGCCGAAGAAGGCGGAGGCCACGGCTGCGGCAAAGTCCAGCCCGATCAGGGCCAGCGGGTCGTGCACGAAGATCATGCTGAACATCAGGGCCGCCCGCACGATATCCGCACAGACCATGATCGCCTTGCGCGGCAGCCGGTCGGCCAGCACCCCGGCCACGGGGCCAAACAGCAGGTTGGGCAGCATGTTGGCCACCACAACCAGCGAGGTGTAGAAACCCAGGCGATCCGGGTCCTGGCTGAAGAGCTTCACCAGCGCGAGGGTGTTGAAGTAGTCGCCGACCGCGGCCGCCGCGGCGGCCAGCCAGAAAGCGAGAAAGCTGCGGTTCCGCAGGAGGGCCAGGTAGCGGGTCATGCGCCATCTTACATCTGACGGTCCGGAAGAAAGGGAAAGTGAGAGTCTGGGGGGGAG
>QGVE01000246.1 GCA_003242675.1 Bacillota bacterium
CCCGGGGAGGACGGCGCCGGCGGATCCGTGCAGCCGCCCCGGCGGGTGGCGGACCTGGTCGCGTGGCTCCGGGCCGCCACGCCCGCCTGGTGGGAGCGGGTGACGGCCGCGGCGGCCGAATGGTCCCGCCTCGAAGGGCGCTTGGCGGAGGTGCGGGCCGAGCGGCGCCGGCTGACCGAGCCCGGGGCGGATGGGCCCTCGCCGCTCGACCGGCTGCACCAGGAGGTCGCCGCCCTGCGCGCGAGAGTCGCGCCCTTTGATGAGCACGCGGACCCGGCTGAGCTCGAAGCCCGCCTAGCGGAAGCGGAAGAGCTGCGCAGCCTGGCCGAACGGGAGCGGTCGGCGGCCAGGGCGCTCCAGGAGCAGGAGCAGGAGGTCGCCCGGCAGCAGGCTGCCCTGGAGCGGCAGGCCGAGGAGCTTCGGCAGGCGCTCGCGCCGGCGCTGTCGGCCACAGGCGGCGATCCGCGGGCGGCCCTGGAGCGCTGGCGGGCGCGGGAGCAAGTCCTCCGGCAGGCGCAGGAGTGGGAGAAGGAGCTGCGCGGCATCCTCACGGCGTCTGGCGCCGCCGACCTGGCCGAGCTGGAGGGCAAGCTGGTCGCCGCGGAGCTGGAGTGGAGCCGGGCGACGGCGAGCCTGGAGGAGCTGGTGCGCGCGCATCCCGGGCTGCCGCCGGTGGACGAGGCGGATAACCCGCTGGAGGTCGAGAGCCGGATCGAGTCCCTGAAGCAGGAGCAGGCGCGGGCGGAGGCCCGGCTGGAGCAGCTCGACCAGCAGTGCCGGGCGCTGCGGGACCAGCTCCGGGAGCTGGGCGGGGACCACATCAACCTGGCCGAGGCCGAGATGCGGCTGGCGGAGCTGCGCCGGGAGGAGCAGCGGCTGCTCCGGAAGATCCGCGCGCTGGGCATCGCCTACCAGGAACTGGGCGAGGCGGTGCGGGAGTATCGGTCGACCTACCGGGAGCGGCTGGAAGCCGCGGCGACCGACTACTTCGCCGGCCTCACCGGCCGGGCGGGGCGCCGGGTGCGGCTCAGCGACGAGTTCGCGGTCTCCGTGGTCGAGCCGGACGGCACCGTCTTCACCCCGTCCCAGCTCAGCAAGGGCGCGCAGGACCAGCTTTACCTGGCGCTGCGGCTGGCGATCGGCGACCTGATCGCGGAGGAGGTGCGGTTGCCCTTCGTCTTCGACGACCCGTTCCTCAACTGCGACGAGGAGCGGCTGGCGCACATCCGGGGGGCCCTGGAGCGGCTGGCCGGGGAGCGGCAGGTGCTCCTGCTCAGCCACCGGGAGGAGTTCGCCGCCTGGGGCGCGCGGGTGGTGCCTGCATGAGGGAGCGGGCGCTCGCCGTAGCGAGCGCCCGCATCTAGTTGGCACCGGTTTGGTTGTCAGCTCGGGCGGATGCGGAGTGGCGGGAGAGCGAGGCGAGCCAGGCCGCGGTCTCCTGAGGCGAGCGCAGGCGGATGACCCGGAGGTGCGCGTACTCCGGCCGCTGCAGCAGCGCCTCGTACCGCTGGCGCCGCCGGTGGTGCGTGGTCAGGACCCAATAGAGCAGGGATTCCCGGGTGAAGAGCTGCTGCCACAGGCTCTCCCGGTTGCCGTTCCAGAGCACCTCGCCGCCGATGGTGCGCCGGAGGGTTCTCCGGAGGAGGCGCCAGAGGATCACCAGGAACGGGTAGTCGAGCCAGATCAGGGTGTCGGCCCGGCTCCAGGTGAGGTCCTGCACCTTGCTGTAATTGCCGTCGAACACCCAGCTCTCCCCTGCGGTGGCCTGGCCGATGCGGCTGCGAAACTCCTCCGGTAGGGCCGGCGTCCAGTCACGCCCCCAGTAGAGCGCGTCGGTCTCGATATGGGGAATGCGGAGGCGTGAGGCCAGGGCGCGGGCCAGGGTCGACTTGCCGGATCCGGACGTGCCGACCACGACGATGCGGCAACCGGGAACACGGGCGCCGGGCATGGGCCATCCCCCGCGGGGGCGGGTAAGGGGGGCTCCTGGCACCGGTGGCA
>QGVE01000131.1 GCA_003242675.1 Bacillota bacterium
ACACCCGGATGCGGAGCCTGAAGGCCTCGATGGCCCGGCGGCGGGCCGAGGAGAAGCTGGCGGCGCTCTTCGGCGACGCGCCGGCGCAGACCGAGGAGAACGGCCGCGTGGTGAAGGAGACCACGCAGAACTGAATCCGGTACCGCTTCCCCCCGGACCCTGCGGGTCCGGGGGTTGTTCTGTTTGCGTGCGGTGACGCGCAGGAATCACTCGAGTGACATTTGGCAAAACCCCGTTGACAGCCCGCCGGACACTCCCTACAATCAACTCCAACGAAATCTCTCATTTCCCTATCGGGACACTCGTAATTCAGGGAGGGTGTGCGGTGATGGGGGTCATCCTGGCGGGGGGTCTGACCGGAATCCTTTTCGGGTTCGTGCTGCAGCGCGGCAGGTTCTGCATGACCAGCGGCTTCCGGGATCTGTACCTGACCCGCGATGCGACGCTGTTCAAGGCCTACGTGCTGGCCCTGGCCATCCAGTCCACGGGCGTCTTTGCCCTGCGCGCCGCCGGGGTCCTTGAGCTGAGCCCGGACCCGTTCCAGTGGCTGGCCGCCTCGGTCGGCGGGCTGATCTTCGGCCTGTCGCTGATCCTGTCGGGCGGGTGCGCCTCCGGCACGTATTTCCGGATCGGCGAGGGGATGGTGGGTTCGCTGGTGGCGGCCGTCTTCTTCGGCATCGGCGCTCTGGCCTCACGGGGCAGCGGGGCCCTGGCGCCGCTCACGCAGCGGATCCAGGGACCCACCGTGACCGTGAACGGCGAGACGAGCCTCTACGGCGCCCTGGGCGTGAGCCCGTGGCTCCTGGTCGCGGCGCTCTGGGCGGTGGCCGTGCTCTTCCTGGTGCGGTCCCGGCGCGCTCCCGCTCCGGCCTGGCAGGTGCCGGTGGACGGGAGCCGGTCGCGGCCGTGGCGGGCGGTATTCGGCCGGGGATGGTCCTGGCAGGCCACCGGCGTCGCCGTGGGCCTCGTGGCGATCCTCGCCTGGCTGACCTCGCTCAGCACGGGCCGGGTGGGCGGCCTCGGCATCACCGGCGCCACGGCAGGGCTGCTCCGGTTCCTGGTGGCGTCGGGGGACGTCTCGTCGCTGGACTGGAACACCTTCCTGGTGCTGGGGATCCCCGTGGGCAGCTTCATCGCCGCCCGGGCGGCCGGCGAGTTCCGGCTGCGGGCGCCCGGCCCCGCCCGGCTGCTGCAGCACATGGTCGGCGGCCTGGGCATGGGCTTCGGCGCCACGCTCGCCCGGGGATGCAACATCGGCAACGGGCTCACGGCCGTCTCCGTGTTCTCGCTGAACGGCTGGACGGCGACCCTGTTCACCATCCTCGGTACCTGGCTCGGCGCCTACCTGTTCCTGGTCCTGCCCGCCCGCCGCGCGGAGGCCCGGCAGGCGGCGTCGCCGAGATTCGCCCACGGAGACTGAAGGAGGAGGGTGCGCGATGGTGAGCGAACTGCGGCTGGATGTGCTGGGGGAGGTCTGCCCCTACCCGCTGATCATGGCCAAGCAGAAGATCAACGAGGTCGCTCCCGGCGGCCGGCTGGTGATCGACTTCGACTGCACGCAGGCGACCGAGACGCTGCCCCGGTGGGCGGCCGAGGCCGGCCACACCGTTGAGGAGTTCCACAAGACCGGTCCGGGCCAGTGGCGCATCGTCATCCGGAAGCAGGGGAATGCGGTGGAGCGGGTGCGGCCGGAGGACTACCACTGCACGATCCCCGGCGAGCGGTGAGGTGGCGGGATGGGCCTGACGCCTGTCGGGGCTCCGGGGCCGGGGGATCTGCGCGCGGAGAGCGGAGCGAATTCCGCGAAAAGTAGGCAGGGTGTCTGCGGGGCGGCGGCGAAGTCAAGACCGGTGGTGAGGATCACTCGTGAAGGGGGTCGAGGGAATGAGCGCGAAGAAGATCCTCATGATCGTGGGCGACTTCGTCGAGGACTATGAGGTGATGGTGCCCTTCCAGGCCCTGCAGGCGGTGGGCCATACGGTCCACGCCGTGTGCCCCGGCAAGAAGGCCGGCGAGAAGGTCCGCACGGCCATCCACGACTTCGAGGGCGATCAGACGTACAGCGAGAAGCCCGGGCACAACTTCACCCTGAACGCCGACTTCGACGCAGTGAAGCCCGAGGACTACGACGCCCTGGTGATCCCCGGTGGGCGCGCGCCGGAGTACCTGCGGCTCAACGAGAAGGTGCTGGCGATGGTGCGCCACTTCGGCGAGGCGAACAAGCCCATCGCGGCCATCTGCCACGGGGCCCAGCTGTTGGCGGCGGCCGGTGTCCTCAAGGGGAAGGCGTGCTCCGCTTACTACGCCTGCGCGCCGGAGGTGAAGCTGGCGGGCGCGGAGTACGTGAACCTGGAGGTGGACCAGGCGCACACCGACGGCAACCTGGTGACGGCCCCCGCCTGGCCGGCGCACCCGGCCTGGATCGCCCAGTTCCTGAAGGTGCTGGGGACGAAGATCGAACCGTAAGTTCTTACACACAGATGGCCCTCCGCCCCGGTTCGGGAGCGGAGGGCCTTTCCCTTGCAGCCGCCTGCCGACAGGGGACACGTCTGGCGGCATGTTCGGTCCACGTGCCCGGGGGATGGGCTTTCACCCCTGGGAGGCAGACGAAGCACACAGGGAGCGCGTATCGACTAGGCTGAATATTCGACTTATAGAGTACAAGCGTAACATAAGTTATGCGACCGGCCGGCCGAAGATGCCGGTGCCTGCCGCCATGCCTCGGACGGGGGACGCCGGGCGGCGGGGAGGCGCGAAACGGTGGGAGGGACGGCGGTCCGGTGCGGGGGGACGTGCGTTGACCTACATGGTAGAGCTGAACGGCGTCGAGAAGCGGTTTGGCGACGTCGAAGCGGTTCGCGGGCTGACCCTTTCGATCCGCCAGGGCGAGATCTTCGGGCTGCTGGGGCCGAACGGGGCGGGCAAGACCACGACCATTCGCTTGCTGATGGGGCTCGAAAGGCCGACCGCGGGAACGGTCCGGATCGCCGGCATGACCTATCGGGCGAACGCCGCGGCGATCCGGCGCCTGGTCGGCTGGGTGCCGCAGGCTCCCGCGCTCGACCCGCTGCTGACGGGGCGGGAGCTCCTGCGGATGGTGGCGGAACTCTATAACCTCCCCAACCCACGCAGCCGGGTGGAGGAGGCGCTGGAGCGGTTCTCGCTAATGGCCGCCGCCGACCGGCTGGTCAGAGACTACTCCGGCGGGATGAAGAAGCGGCTGGAGCTGGCTGCGGGAACCCTCCACAGGCCGCAGCTGCTGGTCCTGGACGAACCGACGGCGGGGCTGGACGTGGACAGCCGGCACCAGCTGTGGGAGTTGATCCGCACGCTGAACGCCGAGGGCACCACCGTGGTCGTGACCACCCACTACCTGGAGGAGGCCGACATGCTGTGCCACCGGGTCGCGGTCGTGGACCGCGGCCGGCTCCGGGCACTGGGATCGCCGGCTGAGCTGAAGGCGCGCTACGGCACAGCCCGCATCCGGCTGACGTGGCCCGACGCGGACACGCTCGCCAGAGCCGCCCGCATCTGCCGGTCGGTCCTGGACGATCCGGCCGTTCGCGAAACAGGGAACCGGATTGAGATCAGCACCGCCGACCCGGCCGGCACCCTGCTGAGGCTGGTTCCGGCGTTCGAGGCGGGCGACCTGCCGGCGCCGGGCGCCATCGAGACCCTGAACCCCACGCTGGACCAGGTCTTCGCACGGGTGACCGGGCGTGCGGTTGACCCGGTGACCGGCGCGGCCCTGGGGCTCCCCGGCGGCTTCGACCGCGCGCCGGAGCCACGCGATCTGCGCCGCCTGATCGCCCTTCTCCTCCGCGATCACGGAGAGCGCGTGGAACGCCCCGGGGTCCGGGACATGCTCGACCACCTGCCGGAGCACGGCCTCCGCCTCGTCGTGCCGGCCGAACTCCGCCAGCATCAGGCCGTACGACAGATCCCGCAGGCGCTCATCCTCCAGCAGTTCCAGCGCCTTTTTGCCCCAGCGGAGGGCCCGGGACAGGTCGCACCGGGCCCACGCGCGGGCGAGTTCACGAAGGCTCCCGAACTCGCGTGCCGCCTCCGCCTGTTCGCTCAGGCGGGTGAGCAGCGCCAGGGCCTCCGCCCGGTTTCCCAGGCTCACCAGGGCCTCGGCTGCCACCGGACCGAACCGGGCCGCATCGCCGAACTGCCGGAGGGCGCCCTGGGCCACCTCCAGCGCCTCTTCGTAGCGTCTCAGCCGCAGGAGCAGCCGGGCGAGGTCGTGCTGCAGGGCGGCGGAGCCGGCGGTGAGCGGGCTCTCGCGCAGGAGGGCGAGCGCCCGGTCCTCCCGGCCCACCGCCTCGTACCACTCGGCCAGCCGCGCCACCGGGTCTGAGGCCTGCGGGTCCTGCGCGATGGCGATGCGCATGGCCCGCACCGCGGCCCGGCGCTGGCCCAGCGCCCAGTGAGCACGCGCCCGGCACCACCAGCCCCAGGGGGAGAAGCGCGCCTGGTGCAGGGCCTGGCGCAGGGCGGCGAGGGCTCCCCGGGCGTCTTCGGCGCTGAGGAGCACGTCGGCGATGTCGCCCAGGACCCCCGGCGGCACATCGCTGCCGTTCCAGGCGGCCATGGCGAGCTCACGGGCCCTGTGGGTGTCGTGCGGCAGCCAGAGCCGGGCCAGGGAAGCCAGGCGGACCGGGTCGCCTGCCGGCAGCAGCTTCTCCGTGAGGTACCCTAGGATCGGGACGGGCCTGTCTGCCTCCTCGGCCGCGGCCAGCGCCCAGTCCAGCGGATCCCGCCAGCCGGGCCTGAGCTGCAGGGCCCGGTCCAGGCGCCGCAAGCCTTCCTCGATCTCGCCCTCCAGCAGCAGGTAGCGCCCAAACCGGGCCTGGATGTATGCGTGGTCGGGGTGCTCACGGGCCATGGCTGCAAACAGGGCGCGGCCCTCGGCTGGGCGGCCGGTCATGCGCAGGCACTCCGCGAGGAACGGGCCGAACCGGATGTCGTCGGGGAACTGGCGCATCGCGGCCTCGGCGACGGCCAGCGCCTCGGTCCATTCGCCCTCGCCGCCCAGCAGGATCGCGAGGCTGTACTGGAGGTTGGCCGAGGAGGCCAGCAGGGGGCTCCCCCGCAGGAGCGCGATGGCCCGCGCCGGGTCCCCCATCTCGCTGTACAGGTCGGCCAGCCGATCCACCAGGTGCGCGCCGTCGGGATCCAGGGAGACGGCGATCCGCAGGCAGCGGGCCGCCGCCCTGTGCTGCCCCAGGGCCCAGTGGGCCTCCGCGCGCATCCACCAGGCCCACGGGTAGAAGCGATCCTCCCGGAGCGCCTGCCGGAAGCCGGCAACGGCCTCGGCGTGCCGGCCCTGCCGGAAGCGCAGGTGGGCCAGGGCTGCTACCCGGCCGGGGGAGGGCTCCATCTCGTACGCCGCCTCGAACAGCGCCTCGGCCCGGTCCAGGTTGCCGGCCTGCAGTTCCGCTTCCCCCCAGCGGGCCAGCGGCAGCGCGCTGTCCGGTTCTTCAATAGCCGCCTTCCGGTAGAGCTGGCGGGCCTCCTCCAGGGAGGCGCGGCGGGCGGCATCGGCCAGGATGATCAGGGCCCGGGACGGCTGCCTCCCGACGTGCTCGCGCACCAGCGCCACGGCACGGTCCTCCTGGTCGAGCCGCATCAGGTGGTGTGCGACCTCCAGCCGGATCTGCCGGTGGTCGGGGAACTGCGCCAGCAGCCAGTTTGCGGCCTCCAGCGCGCCCTCCCGGGTCCCCAGGCGCGGCCAGACCCGCAGGCGGAAGAAGGCGGAGGCGACGGTCCAGTCGCCCTGCTCGATCTCGGCAAACAGCGCCCTGGCCTCGGCGAGCCGGTCCTCGGCGATGTGTTCCCAGCAGGCCTGCATCCGGCGGATGGCGGCGTCTTCCTCCGGCGGCAGCACGTCCAGCAGGCTGGCCGATTCCGCGGGAACGAAGGCCAGCGCCCAGTAGCCGGAGTGGGCGTGGACGTGGTCGAAGCCCTCCAGCCGCAGGTGGCGCCGCTGGAAGGAGCCGGGATCCTGGATGTAGAGCCACTCGTCGTCGTAGCCGACGCAGATGTGGACGTGCGCCCCCCGGCCCATTCGACCCCGAGGATGGGCGGCACCCCCAGGTCGACCAGCTGCCGCACCCGCTTGGGCGTTGCCCGGAAGGTGCGCACCACCCACCCGCGCTCCTCCAGGTAGCGGAGGACCCGGAAGAGCGACGTGCCGCCGTTCTCTTCCATGACCGCCGCCCCGATGGCCCGCTGGTCCGCCGGCTGGCCGCAGTAGGCGAGCAGCATGGCCAGGCAGGCCGGGAAGCAGAGATCGTGCCCCTGCCGGATGGGCGGGACGGGCAGCCGCCTGCCGGGTTCGTGCAGCATGGCGCGCATGTGGCGCACGATGCGCTCGGCGCGGCGGCCGGTCAGCAGCGCACCCGCCCGATCCAGCGCGTCCTGCGCCAGGACGGTCTGCCCGGCGGCCCAGGCTGCCGTGGACAGCCGGATGTGGAGCTCCGGGTGCTCGGGGAACCGGTCGCAGGCCGCCCGGAGGGTGCGGAGGACCGCATCGGCCTCACCCAGGTGCTCGCAGCACGTGGCGAGCAAGATGTACGCCCTGTGCTCGTCGGGGTGGGCCGCGATGTACGTGTTCAGGCCCTGGATGCCCTCTTCCCACCGGCCTTCATAGATGAGAATGGACAGGCGCACATACTCCACCAACCGCTGGGCATCCGCTCCGGCAATGGCCGCCATCGCGGCGGCCCGCTCCAGCGCCTGGCCGGCGGTCCGGAAGCGGCGCCGGCCGGCGTAGGACACGGCCAGGTAAGCCCGGGCCCGGGCCAGCTCTTCCGCCGTCCAGCTGTCGGCTTCCAGCCATGGGGTGAGGAGCTCCTCGGCTTCCAGGAAGCGGCCCCGCTCCAGGTACGTGGCGCACTGGTAGAGGACGACTTTCGGGTCGCGTGGCGCCAGGCGGGCGGCGCGGCGCAGGAGCCGCATCTCCAGGCCGCGGAAGAGCGCCACGTACGCGACGCGGGCGGCTACAAGCAGTTCATCCGCCGTCTGCGCGGTCCGGACCAGTTCGCTCAGCCGGCGGATGCATTCGGTATAGCGGTGGGCTTTAAAGAGTTCGGCACAGGTATCGAATAAGGGTTGCATGAACGGGACCTCATTTATGAAAAGTATGTCCCCCTGAGTGTACTCCATCGGCTTGGCCATCGGCCAGTCCGACTTTCTGCCAGCGCTGCGGCCGAAGGGGAGCGGGGCAGGGCAGGGCAGACGGGTGCGGCGCCGGCGCGCGCAGGCGGAGTCGGGCACGGCCCGCGCGGGCCGGGCGGGGGCGGGGCCGTGGGGGGG
>QGVE01000247.1 GCA_003242675.1 Bacillota bacterium
GGGACATCAACCCGAAGCGGACGCTCATCGACCAGCACTTCGCCCGGATGATCCAGGCGGAGGCCGGCATCATCATCAACACGGGCGAGGACAACTACCTCACCACCGCCGACGCCTACGAGGAGGCGCACACGGTGCTGGCGTCGCAGTTCATCAACGAGCAGTTCGCCCACCGCTCGGGCATGCCCGACAGCCAGATCGGGCTGGGCCACGCCTTCGAGATGGACCCGAGCCTGGAGGACGGCCTGCTCTACGAGATGGCCGACGCCCTGCTCAGCCGCACCTGCTTCCCCAACGCCCCGCTGAAGTACATGCCGCCCACCCGCTACATGACCGGCGACATCTTCATGGGCCACGTGATGGACGCCATGTTCAACCTGACCAGCGTGGCCACGGGGCAGCAGATCCACCTGGTGGGCATCCTGACCGAGGCGATCCACACCCCCTACCTGCACGACCGGTTCCTGGCGCTGGAGAACGTGAAGTACGTCTTCAACTACGCCCGCCACTTCATGGAGGAGTTCGAGCTCAGGCCCGGCGGGCGCATCGAGCGGCGGGCGAACGAGGTGCTGGAGCGCACGCTCGCCCTCCTGGAGCGCATCGCCGAGGTCGGCCTCTTCCAGGCCATCGCCGACGGCGTCTTCGCCGGCATCCGCCGGCCCCCGGACGGCGGGAAGGGGCTGGACGGCGTGCTGGCGAAGGGCGAGGGGTACCTGAACCCCTTCTACGACCTCTGCCTGAAAGGGGGCGGCGGGCGATGAGCCGCGTGGTCCTGCCCTACGGCGACACCACCGGAGACGGCGCCGTGCAGCTCTCCTTCACCCTGCCGGTGCCCATCGGCGCCCTGGCGCGGGAGGCGGCCCGGCAGCTCTGCCTGAAGATGAACCTGGAGAACCCGCAGGTCGTCGCCATGCGGGACCTGGGCGGGGGGTACACGTTCTTCATCGTGTACGCCAGGGCTACGCAGGGCGTAGACCTGGATGCGATCCGCGTGCCCGAGGTCGAGACGCCCCGCTGGTCGATGCAGGAGATCGACCGGATGATCGCCGAGCGCCTGGGCCGGCCGATCCGGGTGGTGGGGGCCTGCACGGGCACCGACGCCCACACGGTGGGGCTCGACGCGATCCTCAACATGAAGGGCTACCGGGGCGATTACGGCCTGGAGCGGTACCAGGGCTTCCGGGTGTGGAACCTGGGCAGCCAGGTGCCCAACGAGGTCCTGGTGGCGAAAGCCCGGGAGGTGGACGCCGACGCCATCCTGGTGAGCCAGGTGGTCACGCAGAAGAACGTCCACCTGCAGAACCTCACCCACCTGGTGGACCTCCTGGAGGCCGAGGGGATGCGGGACCGGGTGCTGCTGATTGCCGGCGGCCCGCGCATCACCCACGAGCTGGCGGTGGAGCTGGGCTACGACGCCGGCTTCGGGGCCGGCACCCTGCCCAACCAGGTGGCGGCGTTCATCGTGAAGGCGCTGCTGGAGCGGCAGAAGAAATGAAGCCGTGCCCCCGATCGGCCTGTGCCGGTCGGGGGTAGTACTTTGGGTCGGTGTCGCCAAAGAAGCGGCGCGCATAGGTTGAGAGGGTCTTGACGGATTCCTGCGCGGAGAGTAAATTTCCGCTCGTACCCGATGAAGGGCAGCAGGATTCCGCGTGCCGCAGTCGAATCACTTCTCGGCCTTTTTGGCGGTGATTTGGCGGCGGTCGCACCGGCCCCGTGAGCGGCGATCGCACGCGGCTCGCTGGCGGGGGTGCTGCCGGTCTAGCTAGCGGGCATCGTGCGTGGCCCGGTGCTGGCGGCGCTGCGGGTCCGGGCAACGGCGATCGTGCGTGGCCCGACGCCGGTGCCCCGAACGGTCTCGGCGGCGGCTGCACGGAGCCTGCGGTGTGGCGCAGCGTCCCCGTAAGCGGCGATGGTGCGGTGCCCGCTGGCGGCGGTGATGCTGGCCTGGGCAACGGCTATCGGGCGTGGCCTGCTGGCGGCGACCCGACC
>QGVE01000132.1 GCA_003242675.1 Bacillota bacterium
ATGGGCCAAAGGCACTACCCAAAAGGGCGGCGCGCGGGCACCCGAACAGCCCCGCGCGCCTGTTCATCCCATCGAGAACAGCTGCTTCATGCGCTTGACGTTGGACCGGCTCACGATGACCTCGGAGCGCTCCTTGTCCTTCAGTCTGAGGATGTACGCACCGTTGAAGTACGGGCTGATCTCCTTCACCTGATAGATGTTCACCAGGTACGAGCGGTGGCTGCGGAAGAACTGCGAGGAGGGCAGCCGCTCCGTGAGCTCCTGCAGGGTGTGGCGCGTGAGGTAGCGCTCCGCATAGGTCTGAACGTACACGTTGTAGCCTTCCGAGAAGATGTAGTAGATCTCATTCAGCGGAACCGGAATCTGCTTGTCATCCTTCTCGCACATGAGGAAGGTCAGCGGCGGCTTCGCTTCGGCCTGCGACCGGTCCGCGGCTTCGCCCGCCTCCGACCGGGCCTCCCCGGAGCCGGCCTCCTTGGCCTCGCGCAGCCGCTGGATCGTCTCGGCCAGCCGCTCGGCTTCGATCGGCTTCAGCAGGTAGTCCGTGGCCGGGATCTCGAAGGCCGACACGGCGTAGTTCTCGTAGGCCGTGACGAACACGACTTTCGGCATGACCGGGCGACCCTTCAGGCTCTTGGCCAGCTCGAGGCCGCTCATGCCCGGCATCTGCACATCTAGAAAGATGACGTCGTAGTCCAGCGCGTTGATCAGGGCCATAGCCTCGCGAGCGTTGGTCGCCTCACCGATGACCTCGACGTCGGGGAACTGGCTGAGCTGATACCGCAGCTCCATTCGGGCCGGGTATTCGTCGTCAACGATCAGGGCCCTCAGCACCATGGGCAACCTACGCTCCTTCTCTGCCTGGGACTCTTGCCTACCCATTGTAGACGACGGCCTTGGAAGTCGCCAAGGGCTGCCACGTGAAACGCGGCTCAATCGCCCTGAGCGGCGCGCTGGAGCGGGATCCGCAGCCGGATCGCCGTGCCCCGCCCGGGGAAGCTGCGGATGCGCAGCCGGTACTCCGGCCCGTAGAGGGAGATCAGCCGCTCGTTCACGTTGGTCAGGCCGAGCCCCATGTTGGTGCCATACCCTTCCTCGAAGACCCGCCGCTGCGTCTCCTTGTCCATGCCGACGCCGTTGTCGGCGATCAGGATGTGCAGGTGGTCGCCCACCAGCCGCGCGCGGATGCCCACCACGCCCGTGTCCTCCTTGGGCGCCAGGCCGTGGACGACCGCGTTCTCCACCAGCGGCTGAAGGGTCAGGACGGGCACCGAAGCCCCGGTGACCCGGGGGTCCACCTTCATCTTCACCTGGAGCTTCTCGCCGAAGCGGGCCTGCTCCAGGGAGAGGTAGATGTTGATGTACTCCAGCTCGTCCTGGAGGGTGTTCATGTTCCCCCGGGTGGTCAGCGACCGGCGGAAGAACTGGGCCAGGTTGACCAGGAGCTCCCGGGACCGCTCGGGGTCCGTGCGGGAGAAGAGGATGATCGTGTTGAGCACGTTGAACAGAAAGTGCGGCCGGATCTGCGCCTGCAGGGCCTCCAGACGGGCCCGGACCACCAGCTGCCGCTGCCGCTCGGACTCCGCCAGCTCCATCTGGATGCCGAGGAGCGCCGCAATGCCCGCGGCCAGCCGCACCACGTAGGTGGGCACGGGCGCCTTGGTGGCCCGGTAGAGCTTGAACGTGCCGACCACCTTGCCCCGGAACTTCAGCGGCGTGATCACCGCCGCCTTCAAGGGGTGCGGGCAGTCGGGCTCGTCGCAGGAGAGCACCCGCGGGTCGGTCACCACCTGCGCTTCGCCGGTCTCCAGCACGCGCCGGGTCGCCCCGGTGAGGATCGGGCCCCCCTGCCGGTGGCGCCGGCACCCCACGCCCGAGAAGCCCAGGATGACCTTGTCATCGGTGATCGCCACGGCGTCCATCTCCGTGATCTGCCGGATGATCTCGCAGATCTTCTGGGCGGACTCGAAGTTGAGCCCCTGCCGCAGGTACGGCATCGTCTCCTCGCCGATGCGCAGCGAGGTGTCGAAGCTGGTGATCGACTCGAGCACGGCCGGCGAGATGGACTCGTCTTCCTCCTCCCTCCCCAGGAGCCGCGCCGCGGCGATCACCTGCAGAGCGACCACCAGGACCGCCCAGGCCACCGCCCCGTGCGGCCGGGCCCACACCAGCCAGACCAGGGCCGTCCCGCCGAGGCCCAGCGCTGCGCACACCAGCGCCCGCGTCCTGCGGTTCACGAGCAGCACACCTCCCAGACCCCTCTGCCTGCCCGGCCGCCGGCGCGCCGGGCCGGGCGACATCGATAGAATCCGGGCCGGCGGGTGTTCCGCCGGCCCGGTGGCGTTTCTCGTTTAGCGCGCGCACCCGCCGCTGCCGCAGGACCGCGGAGCGCCGGCGGCGTTCGCCGCCCGGAAGGACTGACCGCAGGCGCAGCTGGCCACGGCGTTGGGGTTGTGGATCGTGAAGCCGCCGCCCATCAGGCTGTCCACGTAGTCGATGGTCGAGCCGTCCAGCAGGGGCAGGCTGCCCGGGTCGATGACCACCTTGATGCCGTCGAACACGCCGACGTTGTCGTCGGGCCGCGGGTTGCGCTCCAGGGCCATGCCGTATTCGAAGCCCGAGCAACCGCCGGGGCGTACCAGCACGCGCAGGGCCAGGTCCTCACCCTTCGCCTTGATGATCTCCTTCAGGCGGGTCGAGGCCTTCTCGGTCAGGGTGATGTTCACGGGTGGTTCCCTCCTTTGCTCCACAACTTCTAGTTTATCACATTTACTCCGCCGCGGCTCAACGGTATGCGATCGCGCGGCGAACCGCAAGAATGGCATTTCGCTTGTTGAGACGACCGGAGCCGCGCGCAAGGTGCGGCGCGCCGCGCGCCCGGGGCATGCGGGAGGCGCCCGACCCATCGCCGGGCGCCTCCCTGTGTCCGACTACTCCGACCGCTGGATCGTGAAGACGGGCGAGGTCCACGTGTCCCAGTGGTCATCGTTCTTGGCGTTGCCCAGCGGCCGCAGGGCCTCGATGACCAGCACGTAGTCGCCGTCCGGAAGCAGCCGCTCCTTCTTCCCCTGCATCACGACGCCGTCGAAGCCGATGGCGAAGAAGCCCGTCGGCTGCGAGTTCCGGGCGAACTCCTGGTCGACGAAGTAGGTGACGGCGCCACCCTCAGCCGGCCGCACGCCGATGCGCAGGCGGCTGGACTGGTGATCCAGGTGGAAGAGCACATAGGGAATGTCGCCGTCCGCCATGGTGAAGACCGCGCCTTCGCCCTCCCGGTAGTAGGTGTCGCCCACCTGGCGGGCCAGCCACGGGAAGCCGTAGGGCGTCGGCGTCAGAACGGCCTTTGCCTGGTAGTCGCCCTTGTACCCCGCGTAGGGCACGCGCAGCACCGGGCCGTCGCCGTTGACCGGCGTGAGCACGATGTATCCGCCGTAGATGGTCCCGTCAGGCAGCGTCGGATCGGGCCGGATGGAGACCTTCACCTTCGTGACGCCCTTGGGCGACAGCGTCACCGTGTCGCTCTGGAACTCCACCAGGTCCTCGCCGATGTAGAAGGAGGGCGAGAAGGTGTTGCCGCCGGTGGAGACGGCCTCCACGTGGCTCAGCTTGTAGGTGATGCGCCGGCCGGTCTCGTTGCGGATCGTCAGGGTGTGAGAGACCGGCTTGTCGCCGCCCTCGCCGAGGGCGAGCTTGGGCGTCTCCACGATCACCCCCGACAGGATCGCCTTGTCGATCCGCAGCATCCCCGTCCCCTGGCGGTTGACGCTGTCCAGGAACCCGAGGTTCGGGTTGCCCCACCAGTTCTTCGGCTCGGCGGTGTTCATCAGCAGCGCCTGCACTTCGGCGGGCTTGGTTTTGGGCCTGGCCTCCAGGAGCAGGGCCACGGCGCCGGCCACGTGGGGCGAGGACATCGAGGTGCCGCTCAGCGTCGCGTAGCCGCCGGCCTCCAGCGGGTACGTCGAGTAGATGCCGCCGCCCGGCGCGCCGATGTCCGGCTTCAGCGACAGGTCAGGGGCGAGCCCGTAGGAGCTGAAGCTGGAGATCAGCCCCCCGGTCGGGCTCTCGAAGGACCCCAGCTCGTCCGTCCACTCCAGGATGACCTCGTCCCCGCTCTCCAGCCGCTCGCGGATCATGAGGCCGTCATCCTGCGTGATGGCCACGACGGGGATGGTGATGGCCTCCTCCCCGGCGACGGTCGGGTTCACCCGCCCGGCCGCGTTGTTGTAGAGGATGACCGCGGCCGCGCCGGCGTTCTGGGCGTGGAGCGCCTTCTCGTAGAACGTGCAGCCGCCCCGCTTCACCAGCGCCGCCGCGCCGTCGAGGCTCCCGGGCGGCAGCGGGACGCAGGCCTCATCGTTGCCGATGCCCACGTCCGCGCTGGCGATGGGCAGCGTGCCCGTCTTGGGCGGCAGGGGCGAAGCGCTGGCGGGGTTGAAGCCCACCTCCACTCCCGCCACCCGGAAGATCGGCAGGGTGTCGTGCGAGTTGTTGAAGGAGGCGACGCCGATGACGTTCTGGCCGACGCCCGGCGCGCCCGCGGAGTACAGGCCGTGCTCGCCGCTGTTGCCGATGGACGCCACGACCACGACGCCCTTCTTCACCAGGCGGTCCGCCGCGACGGCCGTCGGATAGCTGGGCCACTGGAAGGCAGCGCCCAGGGACATGTTCACGACGTCCATCTTGTCCTTATACGCCCGCTCCATGGCCGCGAGCAGCACGTCCGCGGTGGTGCTGCCCTCGCAGCCGAAGACCCGGTACGCGCCCAGCGTCACGTCGGGGGCCACGCCCCTGATCCGGCCGTTGGCGCCGACGATGCCCGCCACGTGCGTGCCGTGGCCGTCGCAGTCGTCCGGATCCGGGTCCGGCGCCGGCACGGGATTGTAACCGGGATGCGTGGGGTCCGCGTTGAAGTCGTCGCCCACGAAGTCGTACCCGAACGCGACCTTGTACCCGCGGCCGAAGCCGCCGCCCAGGTCGGGATGGTGATAGTCGATGCCGCTGTCGATGATCCCCACACGGACGCCCTTGCCCGTGTAGCCCAGCTCGGACTGCACGATGTCCGCACCGGTCATGGCCAGGGCCGTGATCATGTCGATCTCATCGGTCGGCTCCTCCACCACCGGCCGGGGAATCTCCAGGACGGGGTAGATCGCCTTCACGCCCGGCAGGCGGCTGAGCGCGCCGACCTGCGCGGGGTCCGCCATGATGGAGACGCCGTTGAACAGCGTGTCATACGTGAAGCGCTCCTGGTATCGGATGTTCTGCCTGGCCGCCTCGGACCGGAATTCCGCATGCTGGCTCTGCACGGTGGCCGCGCTGCCGCCCTCGGCCAGCGGCGCGCCGGTGAACTCGACGAACCAGGCGCGCGGGGTCTCGTCGACCATCTCGTCCGACCACTCCACCGGAGGCGTGCGGCTGGGATCCGGAACCAGCTCGGTGTACCCCGCGGCCGCGGGGGAAGCGGTACCCAGCAGCATCACCCCGGCCAGGGCCACTGCCCACAGACGCCTGAACCTCACGTGCAAACCTCCTCCCTCGCCGTTTCGCCCGGGGCCCGCTCCGTGGGGACGCCGGTGCCGCCACGACCGTGGTGCGCAGCACCGCCCCGTCCGTGGGCGCCGCACATGCGCGACGGGGCTCTCCGAGCAGGTAGGAGGAGATTTCGCTGCGTTTCGCGTTTTCCCTTCAATTCTGTTTAATCCAACTGCGGTCAGATGGGAGGCAGGCCGCCTTTCCCCGGACGAGGATTAGGTGTATATATAGTAGAGGTTGATTTCTGATCACCCCGCCAGCGAAGGAGATGACCATGAATCCCGCTCTGCTCACCCTCGCCATCTTTGCCACGTCGCTGCTCGCTGGTCTGATGGGCTCCATGCTGGGGCTGGGCGGCGGCATCATCATCGTCCCCGCCCTGACGCTCCTGTTCGGGCACGACTTCCGGACCGCGGTGGCGGCCAGCGCCGTCGCCATCATCGCCACCTCCACCGGGGCCGCGGTCGCCTATCTGCGGGACCACATCACCAACACCCGGGTCGCCATGTTCCTGGAGATCGGCTCGACCCTGGGGGCGATGTCCGGGGCGTTCATCGCCGGGTACGTGCCCGTGCGGGTTCTCTTCCTCCTCTTCAGCGCCCTCATGTTCTACTCGGCCTGGTCCATGTTCCAGGCGCGGAAGTCCGAGGTCCGGGAGAACGTGGTGCCGGACCGGCTGTCGCAGTGGCTTCAGCTGCGCGGATCGTACTACGACAAGGCGCTGGGCCAAACCATCTCCTACCACGCCACGGGCGCCCTGCCCGGCCTGGTGCTGATGTACATCTCCGGCGCGTTCGCGGGCCTGCTGGGCATCGGCGGCGGCACGTTCAAGGTGCCGGCGATGGACATCGTCATGAAGCTCCCGATCAAGGTGTCCACGGCCACGTCCAACTTCATGATCGGCGTGACCGCAGCCGCCTCCGCGACGGTCTACTTCGTGCGCGGCGACGTGCAGCCGCTGGTGGCCGGCCCCGTGGCCCTGGGCGTGCTGTGCGGGGCGCTGCTGGGCTCCCGGCTCATGGTCAGGCTGAAGGGTTCGACCCTCCGCCTGCTGTTCGTTCCGCTGCTCCTCTACGTGGCCGCGCAGATGGCCTGGAAAGGGGTGACCTACTAGTGGACGACCGGCAGAACCGGGAGGACAGGGTTGCCCGGAGCGTGGAGCGCGTGGAGCTGGCCGTCGCGCACCTGCTGCGCTTCGGCACCGCCGTTTCCGCCGCGCTGATCGCGGCCGGCCTGGCGATGATCCTTCTCCAAGTGCCTGTCGACATCGGCCGGCAGCTGATCACGGCCGGGATCATCGCACTCATCTGCACGCCGCTCCTGCGCGTGGCGGCCGCCATGGTCATCTACCTGCGGCTGGGCGACGTGGTGTACGGGCTCATCTGCACGGCCGTGCTGCTGTTCGTCTTCGCCGGCATGCTGCTGGGTGAAGGCCATTAGTTCCCCGCCAACGGCAAGGCCCACCGGCCGAACAGCCGGTGGGCTTCGCTTATTCGTCCGCTCTGCCTTCGGTGACCGCAGGCTTGGGCGCGCCCTCTGCCCCCGGGGGCTCATCGGCCCGGAGCGGGAGCTGGTTCCGTCGGTGCGGGGGCATCCGAGGGCCCAGCGTCCTCCGCGGGAACGCCGTCGCCGGCGCCGGAGCCGTCCTTCGCCGGGGAACCGGCGTCCGCACCGGGGGACGCCCCGGCAGGCGGCGCATCGTCCGGGGTGGGCACCCCGGTAGGAGGGGCGTCGCCCGGGACGGGCACACCGGCCGGCGGCGGGT
>QGVE01000133.1 GCA_003242675.1 Bacillota bacterium
CCTGTGGAGCTAGCCACTCCTCGACCGTGCCGCTGGCCTCCCGGACAGGCATTCCGGCAGGGCCTGCGTGGGCGTCGCAGAGCCCCGTGCGAGGGCGCGGCGCGGCTGTCGCAACCGCTTGACGTGCACACAGGCGCAAGAAGCCAGCTGGCAGCGTGGGCGGGCGGGAGGTGGCAAGAGGCGGCGCAGGCGCGGCGGATTATGTTCACCCGGGAACTTGGCATACACAATGGCATCGCAAGAGGGAAAAGTGCAAATTTCGCATAATTATTCTCCTGGTGCGCCACCGAGCGTAGCCCGACATCGGCAAAGGGGGAGTGCGTATGAGTCCCATGGATGCGGAGTGGTACCCACAACATTTCCGCGCGAACCTGGGGCTGGTGGTGAAGCTGCTGCTGGCCTGGGCCCTGGTTTCGGTGAGGGCTGGAGCGGTGACTGAGTGGCTGGACCAGTTCCACATCCTCACCGGCTTCCCGCTGGGGTACTCCATGGGCGCCCAGGGGGCGCAGATCACCTTCGTGATTCTCAGCTTCATCTATGCGTTTCTCCTTCTGACGCTCGCCGTCTCGCTGGCCACCGCTCCGCCGAAGCAGGCGGTCCAGAACCTGGCGGAGCGGCTGCGCTGCCCGAAGCACCTGCACGACGTGGCCGCACCGGCCACCGGCGAATAGGGGGGATCCGCGATGGAGGCGCAGTTTGCACAGCTGCTCCAGGGGAGCGGGCGCATCACCCCTCCCCCGGAGCTCGCCCGGTCGGCTCACGTGACGGACTATGATTCCTACTACGAGGCCGTGATGGCGGACCCCGCGGCCTACTGGGGCCGGGTCGCCCGGGAGGAGGTCCACTGGTTCCGCCCCTTCGAGGTAGTGGTGGAGGGCGACGGGCCCAACGCCCGCTGGTTCCTCGGCGGGCAGACCAACATCTGCTACAACGCCCTGGACCGGCACGCGGACGGCGAGCGCCGCAACAAGGCGGCCCTGATCTGGCTCTCGGAGGACGGCGAGGAGCGGGTCTTCACCTACGGGATGCTCCGCCGGCAGGTGGCCAAGCTGGCCGGCGGCCTGAAGCAGCTGGGGGTCGGCAAGGGCGACCGGGTGATCATCTACATGCCGCTGACCCCTGAGGGGATCATGGCGATGCTGGCCTGTGCCCGGATCGGGGCCATCCACAGCGTCGTCTACGCCGGATTGGGGGCCGGGGCCCTCAGGCAGCGCATCGAGGACGCCGGCGCCAAGGTGGTGCTCTGTGCCGACGTGGGCTTCCGGCGGGGGAAGCGGATCGACCTCAAGGCCATCGTCGACGAGGCAGTGGCCGGCAACCCCCAGGTGGAGCACGTGGTGGTCCACCGTCGCGCGACCCCGGCGCTGGAACTGCGGGAGGGCGAGGTCGACTTCGCCGAGCTGATGGCCCGCGGCTCGCCGGACACCCCCTGTGAGGTGATGGACAGCGAGGACTGGCTGTTCATCCTCTACACCTCCGGCTCCACCGGCAAGCCCAAGGGCGCCGCCTACACCCACGGCGGCTACATGGTGGGCACGACGCACCTCTGGCGCATCGCCTGCGACATCCGGGAGAACGACGTCTACTGGTGCACGTCGGACATCGGCTGGATCGTGGGCCACTCGATCATGGTGTACGGGCCGTTCGTCAACGGCTCCACCATCCTCGTGCGGGAGGGGGCGCCGGACTACCCGCACCCGGGCATCGTCTGGGAGATCGTGGAGCGGTACCAGGTCAACAAGCTCTACACCGCCCCCACGGCGGTGCGGATGTTCATGCGGATGGGCGAGGAGCACCCCCGGCGCTACGACCTCTCCAGCCTGAAGCTGATGGTCTGCGCCGGCGAGCCGCTCAACCCCGAGGCGCAGCTCTGGGCGTACGAGCACATCATGCAGCGGCGGGGGCCGGTGCTGGACAACTGGTGGCAGACCGAGACGGCGGCGCCGACCATCGGCACCCTGCCGTGCATGGACGTGAGGCCCGGCCGGGCGGGGCGGCCCTTCCCCGGCATCCGGGCCGAGGTGCTGGACCCCGAGGGGCGGCCCGTGCCCCCGGGCAAGGGCGGCCTGCTCTGCCTGCGGGGGGCCTGGCCCCACATGTTCCGCACCATCTGGGGCGACCGCGCCCGGTACGAGGCCTACTGGCAGACGATCCCCGGCGTGTACACCTCCGGCGACGTGGCGACCGTGGACGAGGAGGGCTACATCGCCGTGCTGGGCCGGGCGGACGATGTGCTCAACGTGGCCGGCCACCGCATCGGCACCGCGGACGTGGAGTCGGCCCTGGTCAGCCACCCGGCGGTCGGCGAGGCGGCGGTGATCGGCAAGCCCGATCCCGTCAAGGGCGAGGCGATCAAGGCCTTCGTCATCCTGCGCAAGGGGTACGAGCCCAGCGACGAGCTCGCCCAGGCCCTCATCGGCCACGTGCGCCACCAGCTCGGGGCGATCGCCGCACCGGCGGAGATCGCCTTCGTGCCCTCGCTGCCCAAGACCCGGTCGGGGAAGATCATGCGCCGGGTGCTGAAGGCGCAGGAGCTGGGGCTGGACCCGGGCGATCTGACGACGATCGAGGAATAGGTGCGAAGAAGCGGTGGGCCGGCGCCCACGAGGGTGCCGGCCCGCTGTACTCGCGAACGGGGCAGCTCACCAGGTGCGCTTGCCCCACTTACCCCACGGGAACTTGCCGAAGGGGAACTTGTCGAACTTCTGGAACGGGAACTTCCCGAAGGGCGGGAAACGCCGGCGCCGGCGGCGCCAGGGACTGCCCCAGCCCATGCCGCCCCAGTCGTCCCAGTCGTCGTCGCGGCCCCAGCCGAAAGGCATCGTCATGCTGGATCCCTCCACCACAGCATATGCACCGGCGGATTCCGGGTTACATAAGGCCCGCCCCGGGCCTACCCGAACCTGGACGTCACGGTGGTCCTGGTGCACTTCGGCCAGTACTCGTCGTATCCGGCGGCGTACGACTACGACGAGATCAGCTTTGATTATGAGACCGGTTCGTGGTTGGTCTTCCACCCGGAGCTGGTGGTCCGGCAGTTTGACGGCGAATGGGCGAGCGCGTGGCTCGACTGAGCGGAGCCGGGCAGGCAGGAATGGGGGCCAGGTCCCGGGCGGCAATCCGCCGCCGGACCCGGCCCCTGGCGCGCAAGCAGAGCAGCGGGCAGCCGGGGCCGTGGCCGTATTCGGAGTTAAGTGAAGATTAGGTGTATACATGCTTTTCAAAGAGGAGCTGGCAGCCCCCGCGTCCAATTTCATTGACCTGACTCCGGGCCGAGGGCCCGGGACATCGACAGGGGGGGTTCGATTCATGGGGGTTTCTACCCGGCGGTTCCGGTGGGCGGCCGCCCTGCTCCTCGCCGCGCTGGTGGCGCTGTCCGCCTGCAGCGGCCGGCCCACGTCCGGGGGCGACGGCTCGCAGACGCAGAGCCCCGCGCCCAGCGGGCAGCAGGGCACCTCACCCACGCCGGTGCCGGCACCAGCGCCGCCGGCCGCGCAGGAGAAGGTGCTGGTCTGGGGCCGCGGCGGCGACTCGGTCTCGCTGGACCCGATCCAGGTGACCGACGGTGAGTCGCTCAAGGTCACGCACCAGATCTACGAGGGGCTTCTGGACTACGCACCGGGCAGCACCGAGGTCGTGCCGGTGCTGGCCACCGAGTGGGAGGTCAGCCCCGACGGCCTGGAGTGGACCTTCAAGCTCCGCCAGGGCGTGAAGTTCCACGACGGCACCGACTTCAACGCCGAGGCGGTGAAGATCAACTTCGACCGGTGGCGCAACACGTCCGACCCGCTGCACGTCGGCGGCGAGTTCCCGTACTACGGCTACATGTTCGGTGGGTTCGACGAGGATTCGAACATCAAGGACGTGATCGTCGTCGACGACTACACGGTGAAGTTCGTGCTCCGGCGGATCCAGGCGTCGTTCCTGCAGGACATCGCCATGGTGCCCTTCGCCATCGCCAGCCCCAAGGCCCTGAAGGAGAACCCGGAGGGGCTCAACGACCACCCGGTGGGCACCGGCCCCTTCCGGTTCGTCTCCTGGACCAAGGGCGAACGCATCGTGCTGGAGGCCAACCCGGACTACTGGGGCGGCCGGCCGGCGATTGACCGGCTGATCTACCGCTCGATCCCGGACAACAACGCCCGGCTCGTCGCCCTGCAGGCCGGCGAGCTGGACGTGATGGACGGCGTGGAACCCGCGTTCCTGCCGGCGATCCAGGCCACGGGCCAGTTCGACATCGTCGAGCGGCCGCCGATGAACATCGGCTACCTGGCCTTCCACACCCAGAAGCCGCCGTTTGACAACGTCCTCGTCCGGCGGGCGATCAACCACGCCATCAACAAGGAAGAGCTGAACACCGCCTTCTACGGCGGGCTGGGCATCCCGGCCGTCTCGCCGCTGCCGCCTTCGGTCTGGGGCCACAATCCCAACGTGCCCAAGTACGAGTACAACCCCGAGAAGGCGAAGGAACTGCTGGCCCAGGCGGGCTACGGACCGGACAACCCGCTGAAGACCCAGCTCTGGGCCATGCCGGTGCCGCGGCCCTACATGCCGCAGCCGGAGCGCATCGCCGTCGCCATCCAGAACTACCTGCGCGAGGTGGGCGTGGAGGCGGAGATCGTCACCTACGAGTGGGGGACCTACCTCGAGAAGACCGGCATGGGCGAGCACACCATGGCCCTGCTGGGCTGGACCGGCGACAACGGCGACCCGGACAACTTCCTCTACGTGCTGCTGGACAAGGACAACGCCGTGACGCCCGACGCCGGCAACATCGCCTTCTACGTGAACGACGAGGTGCATGACCTCCTCATCCGGGCCCGCAGCATCACCGACCAGGCGGAGCGCACCCGGCTTTATGAGGAGGCGCAGGCGAAGATCATGGAGGACGCGCCGTGGGTGCCGCTCATGCACACCCGGGTGCCCATCGCCGTCCGCAAGGGCATCACGGGGTACGTGCCCAGCCCGACCGGCTCCGAGTCGCTGGCCAAGGTCGCCATGCCGTAGGCCGGCGCCTCGGCGGGCTCTGGCGGCAAGGGCACGACTCGCCACCTGATCGAACCGCCGGAAGGGGGGCGGCGACGGCCGCCCCCCTCCGGGTACGCAGGGAGGGATCGCTATCGTCCGCTATCTGGCCAAGCGGGTCGGCCTGGCCATCCCCACCGCCCTGGGGGTCCTGGTGGTCATCTTCGTCCTCCTGCGCCTGATCCCCGGCGACCCGGCCCGGCTGATGCTGGGGGAGCGGGCCTCGCCGGAGCAGGTGGAGGCCCTTCGGGAGCAGATGGGGCTCAACGATCCGCTCCACGTGCAGTTCATTACGTTCCTGGGCGAGGTGCTGCGGGGCGACCTCGGCGTGTCGCTGCAGAGCCGCCAGCCGGTGACCGCGGAGCTCCTGGCCCGTTATCCGGCCACGGTGGAGCTGGCGATCTTCGCCATGCTCCTGGCCTCGGTGCTGGGCATCCTGGCGGGCGTGATCTCGGCCGTCTGGCGGAACTCCCTGCTGGATTACGGCGTCATGGCCGCGGCCCTGGTGGGGGTGTCCATGCCGATCTTCTGGCTGGGCCTCATCCTGATGATGGTCTTTTCGGTGCGGCTGCACTGGCTGCCCGCCGGTGGCCGGCTCGACGCCAGGATGGTGTGGGACGGCGCCACCCAGTTCGTGGTGCTGGAAAGCCTCGTCCGGGGGCAGTGGACGACCTTCGTCACCGGGCTGCGCCACCTGATCCTGCCGGGGATCGCCCTGGCGACGATTCCGCTGTCGATCATCGCCCGCATCACCCGCTCCGCGATGCTGGAGGTGCTGAACCTGGACTACATCCGCACCGCCCGGGCGAAGGGGCTGTCCGAGTGGCGGGTCAACTTCCGGCACGCGCTCCGGAACGCCCTGCTGCCGGTGGTCACGATCATCGGCCTGCAGGTGGGGTTGCTCCTGGGCGGCGCCGTGCTGACGGAGACGATCTTCTCCTGGCCCGGCATCGGCCGCTACATCGTGCTGGCCATCAGCGCCCGGGACTACCCGGTGGTGCAGGGGGGCATCCTCCTCATCACCCTGGCGATGATCCTGATCAACCTGCTGGTCGACGTGCTCTACACGCTGATCGACCCGCGCATCCGCTACCAGTGAGGGGGCGAGGAGATGGCTGCCATCGATTCCCCATCCCCGGCGCCGGGGGGCGCGAGGACCGCACCCGCACCCGCCCCGGGCGCCTTGCCGCCGGGCGGCGAGCCGGCGATGAGCCGCCCCGCCGCCGGGGTCCTGCGGCGCCTGCTCCGCCACCGGGGGGCGGTGCTCGGCGGCTCGATCGTCCTGCTCATCGTGCTCACGGCCCTCTTCGCCGACGTCCTCGCCCCGTACGACCCGACCCGGGGCAGGCTCGCGGACATGCTCCAGCCCCCTTCCCGGGCGCACTGGATGGGCACGGATGAGCAGGGGCGGGACATCCTCAGCCGCATCATCCACGGCAGCCGCATCTCGCTGCAGGTGGGGCTGGTGGCGGTGGGGATCTCCCTCACGACGGGCACCTTCCTGGGCGCGGTGTCGGCCTACTTCGGCGGCTGGCTGGACCTCCTGCTCATGCGCCTCATCGACATCCTGCTCGCCTTCCCGTCGATCCTGCTCGCGATCGCCATCACGGCGATCCTCGGCCCGAGCCTGACCAACGCGATGATCGCCGTGGGGATCGTCGGCATGCCGGTCTACGCCCGGCTGGTGCGGGCGTCGGTGCTTTCGCTCCGGGAGCAGGACTTCGTCCTGGCCGCCCGGGCGGCCGGCGGCGGCCACGGGCGGATCCTCGGCCGGCACATCCTGCCCAACGCCCTGGCGCCGCTGATCGTCCAGTCCACCCTCTCCATCGGCACGGCGATGCTGGACGCCGCGGGCCTCTCGTTCCTGGGGCTGGGGGCCCAGCCGCCCACGCCGGAGTGGGGGGCGATGCTGTCGGGCGCCCAGGTTTACATCCAGGTCGCCCCGTGGGTGGTCACCTTCCCGGGCCTGGCGATCATGCTGGCGGTGCTGGGCTTCAACCTGCTGGGCGACGGGCTGCGGGATGTGCTCGACCCGCGGCTCAGGCGGTGAGGACCGA
>QGVE01000248.1 GCA_003242675.1 Bacillota bacterium
CGGCCAGCACCCGGCCCTCGGCGGTGAGCTCGGTGTAGCCCACGAACGCCGTGGGCGCGACGTCCTCCAGGTGGCTGGCGATGCGGCTCTGGACCTCGTTGATGTACGAGACGTCCCGGGCCGCCCGGGCCCTGGCCCGCTGCTCGGCCATGGCGGCGTGGTAGCCCTGCTCGTCGACGGTGAAGCCCTGCTCCCGGGCGACGTCCCGCACGATGTCCAGCGGGAAGCCGTAGGTGTCGTACAGCACGAAGGCGTCCTGGCCCGAGACGACCGTCTCGCCCTTCTGCCGCATCCGCTCCAGGATCTCCTCCAGCCGGGCCATGCCCTGCTCCAGGGTGCGCAGGAACCGCTCCTCCTCCCGGCGGAGCTCCTCCTGGATGATGGGCAGCTGCTCCCGCACCTCGGGGTAGGCGTCGCCCATCACGTCGGCGACCGCCTCTGCCACCTTCCAGATGAAGGGCTCGGTGAAGCCGAGGGTGCGGCCGAAGCGCACGGCCCGCCGCAGGATGCGGCGCATCACGTAGCCCCTGCCCTCGTTGCTGAAGCGCACGCCGTCCGCGATCAGGAAGGTGCAGCAGCGGGCGTGGTCGGCGATCACCCGGAAGGCGACCGCCTCGGGGCCTTCGCCGCGGTACTGCTTACCCGACAGCTCGCTGATGCGGGCGAAGATCGGCTGCCAGATGTCGATGTCCCAGTTGGACCAGACCCCCTGCATGATGGTCGCCATCCGCTCCAGGCCCAGGCCGGTGTCGACGCCGGTCCGCTCCAGCGGCACCAGCCCGTCGGGGGTCTGATTGTACTGCATGAAGACGTTGTTCCAGAACTCCCGCCACCGGTCGCAGCCGCAGGTGTCGATCCGGCAGCCGTCGGGGTGATCGCAGGCGTACTCGGGCCCCATGTCCCAGAAGATCTCGGAGCAGGGACCGCAGGGGCCGGTGTCGCCCATGCGCCAGAAGTTGTCCTTCTCGCCGAGCCGCACGATGCGCTCGGCGGGCACGCCCACCTTCTTGTGCCAGACCTCGAAGGCCTCCTCGTCGTCCTTGTAGATGGAGACCCAGAGCCGCTCCTTGGGCAGGCCCAGCCACTCCGGGCTCGTGATGAACTCCCAGGCGTAGGCCAGGGCCTCCTCCTTGAAGTAGTCGCCGAAGCTGAAGTTGCCCAGCATCTCAAAGAAGGTGTGGTGCCGGGCGGTGAAGCCGACCTCGTCCAGGTCGTTGTGCTTGCCGCCGGCCCGCACGCACTTCTGCGCGGTCACGGCGCGGGTGTACTCCCGCTTCTCCAGGCCCAGGAAGACGTCCTTGAATTGGTTCATGCCGGCGTTGGTGAAGAGCAGCGTCGGGTCGTTGTGGGGCACCAGGGACGAGCTGGGCACGTGGACGTGGCCCTTGGACTTGAAGAAGTCGATGAACTTCTGGCGGATCTCCGCACTCGTCATGTACTTCGGCATGGTGTGGAAAACCCTCCCTCGAAAACTGCGAACCCTCGCCCTCGACGCGCGGGGGCGCGTCAGGGGCGAGGGCTTGCTGCCATCGCGGTACCACCCTGCTTGACCGCCGGAAACCCGACGGCCATCTCTCGCCAGTGATAACGGCATGGCGGCCGTCCCAGCCTACCGCGGAAGCTCCGTTTCGGTGGGCCCCTCAGGGGTGGCTGCGGAATCCCGCCTCCGCAGGCGCCCTCTCAGCCGGCGGAGCGCCCTCTCTGGTGCGTGGCTTCTGGGACCCGTCTTCCCCGTCCTCGGGTTGGACTACCAGGGATTATACAAACGTGGGTATGGGATGTCAAGGAAGTTGTGGCTCTACGTCAAGAAGTGTGGAACGGTCGCCAGCCAAGCCAAGGGCACAAAGGCTAGGAGCATCTTTCTGACATAGACCTGGCGGTTCCGGAAGCCGTAGCTGATCCGCTTCAGCAGCTTGATCTT
>QGVE01000134.1 GCA_003242675.1 Bacillota bacterium
CTGGCTCCCGGGCCCCGCCCATCGGCTCTCCCCGGCCGGGTGGGCGCGGCACCCTGGTGCCGGGCAACCTGGAGGGCTCCAACGTCGACCTGGCCCAGCAGTTCACCGACATGATCCTCACCCAGCGGGGCTACCAGGCCTCGGCGCGGGTCGTGAGCGTCGCTGACGACATGCTGCAGGAGATCGTCAATCTGAAGCGGTAGTTCAGTCCATTCTTTGAACAACACGACAAGAGGAGACTGCGCATGAACCGAGGGCTGATTACAGCGCTTGTGGCCGCCGTAGTCATCCTGGCGGTCGGCGTGGCAGGGCTCGCCTTCTACGTGCTCGTCATCCAGCCGCAGACCGGCGGCCTCGTGGCCGCCGGCGGAGGCGAGGGCACGACCGTCATCGCCGGCGAGCCCGTGCTCGAAGCGGCGTACTACGAGCTCGATGAGTTTGTGACCAACCTCGCGGACAAGGACCGCCTGCGCTACATCAAGTTCAGCGTGGCCCTGGGGCTGCGCAGCAGCAGCTCGGAGGAGATCGTGGAGAATGCCAACTTCCAGGTGCGCGACGTCATCCTGACCCAGGTCCGGGAGCTGACCGCCGCCGACCTGGGCGGGGCCGACGGCAAGGAGCGGCTGGCCCAGGCGATCAAGGAGGGGCTCGACAAGCTGCTGCCGGGCCACGTCACCCGGGTGTACGTGACCGACATGGTGATCCAGTAGGGAAGGAGGGCGATCGATGTCCAAGTTCGGCCTTACGCAGGAAGAGATCGCCGCTCTCTTCGCCTCGGCACGGCAGGGTGAGCAGCCGCAGCCGCAGGCCGCCGTCTTCCCCTCGCTGAACCCGGGCGGGCAGGCGCAGGGAGAGCCGTCCCCCCTGGGGCTGCTTGCGGACGTGGAGCTGGAGCTTACGGTGGAGCTCGGCCAGACCCGGCGCAGCCTGCGGGAGATCCTGGCCCTGGGCCCCGGCTCCGTGCTGGAGCTGGACAAGCACGCCGGTGAGGTGGTCGACATCCTCGTGAACGGCCAGCTGGTGGCCCGCGGGGAGGTCGTCGTGATCGGCGAGAACTACGGCGTCCGCATCACCGAGCTCATCAACCCCGAGGGGAGCGCCGGTCGATGAACGGCTCCGAGGGGCTCCCCCGGGCGGGATCCCTCTACGGCGCGGAGGATCTCCTCATCTACCTGCTCGGCGCGCTGCTGGTCATCGCGCTGGCCTTCGTCACGGTGCGCTGGCTGGCCCGCTGGCAGCTGCAGCTCGCGCGGGGCCGCCGGATGCGGGTGCTGGAGGGGCTGGCCGTGGGCCGGGACCGCTACCTCCTCCTGGTCCAGGTGGGGAAGGAGGTCCTGCTCGTGGGCTCGACCGAGGAATCCATCCAGCTCCTGCACCGCATCGACGACCCGGAGCTGGTGGCGGAGTGGCTGGCGGAGTCCCCGCCCGAGCGGGGATCCGGCCCCGCGGGCTTCGCGGGCGCGGAGGCCGCCGTGCGGGCCAACCTGGAGCGCATGCGCGCCCTGCTCGCCCGGAAGGGAGGCAGGCGGGGTGAATAGGAAGCGCATCCTTCGCCCGCTGCTCCTGGCCGCGGCCCTGCTGGCGCTGGCCGCGCCGGCGGCGCACGCCCAGCCGCTGGAGATCCCCGCCTTCGACTTCGTCCGGCCGGCCGCGACGCCGCAGGAGGGGCTGCAGACGATGCAGCTGCTCCTCCTGCTCACGGTGCTCACGCTGGCCCCGTCCATCATCATCCTCTGCACCTCCTTCACCCGCATCATCGTCGTGTTCGGCTTCATCCGCACCGCGCTGGGGCTGCAGCAGACCCCGCCCAACCAGGTGCTGATCGGCCTCGCGCTCTTCCTCACCGCGGCGGTGATGATGCCGACCTTCCGGGAGATCAACGAGACGGCGATCCAGCCCTACCTGGCGGGGGAGATCGATCAGGTGGAGGCGCTGGAGCGGGGGGCCCTGCCGCTGAAGGAGTTCATGCTCCGGCAGACCCGCGAGGCGGACCTGGGGCTGATGCTGGAGGTGAGCGGGCAGCCGGCCCCGAACGGGCCCGAGGACGTCCACTTCCTCACCGTCGTGCCGGCCTTCGCCCTCAGCGAGCTGAAGACGGCGTTCACCATGGGCTTCCTCATCTACCTGCCCTTCATCATCATCGACCTCATCACCGCCAGCCTCATGATGTCCCTCGGCATGATGATGGTGCCGCCGACCCTGATCTCGCTGCCCTTCAAGATCCTGCTCTTCGTGCTGGTGGACGGCTGGCACCTGGTGGTGGAGTCGCTGATCGAGAGCTTCATGGCATAAGGGGGGCGACCGCGGTTGACTCCGGAATTCGCCCTGGACCTCGCCCAGGAGGCGGTGCGGGTCGCCTTGTACGTGGCGGCGCCCGTCATCGGGCTCAGCCTGCTGGTGGGCCTGCTGATCTCGCTCTTTCAGGCCACCACGCAGGTGAACGAGCCGTCGCTGCAGTTCGTGCCCAAGATCCTCGCGGCGGTGGCCGGCCTCATCCTCTTCGGGCCCTGGATGCTGACCGTCCTCATGGACTTCACCCGGCGGATGATGGCCCTGCTGCCCGGGCTCATGCGCTGACGGCCGATGGAACAGCTCTACGCGCAGCTCGTCGCCCTGCTCCTGGGCGCCTCCCGTGCCATGGGCGTTTTCCCCCCCCCGCCCATCTTCGCCACCCGGTTCGTCCCCTTTCCGGTGCGGGTCCCCGTGAGCCTCGCCCTCGGCTTCTTCCTCAGCCCGGCCATCGCCGTGGATCCAGGCCGGACGGAGGGGGCGCGCCTCCTCCTCGCCGTGCTCGTGGAGATGCTGGTCGGCCTGGTGATCGGGTTCCTCTGCCTGATGGTGGTCAGCGTGGCGCAGATCGCCGGGGCCCTGATCGACCTGGAGATGGGCTTCGCCCTGGCCGGGCTGTTCGACCCCCTCACGGGCCAGGGGGCGACGGTGGTGGGCAACCTGTTCCAGACCACGGCCCTGGTCTTCTTCCTGGCCCTGGACGGCCACCACTGGCTCATCCGCACCTTTGCACGCAGCTATGAGCTGGTGCCGGCCGGCGGACCGCTGGAGGGGAGCGCCAGCGCCCTCTACGTCGCCCGGCTCTTCGGCGACCTCCTCGCCTTGAGCGTCCAGCTCGTTCTGCCCTTCGTCGCGGTCACGCTGCTCACCATGGTCGCCTTCGCCGTGCTCAACCGGGCGGTGCCGCAGCTCAACATCTTCGCCATCGGCCTGGGCACCAAGACCTTCGTGGGGCTCCTCCTCCTGGTGCTGCTGCTGCCGCTGTACGGCCGGCCGCTCACGGCCCTGTTCGAGGGCTTCTTCCGGGAGGCCCTGCGGGTGCTGGACCTCATGCGGGCGGTGCCGGGGGGGTAAGCCATGGACCTGCAGCTCTTTGCGGAGCGCACCGAAGAGCCCACACCCCGAAGGCTGCAGAAGGCGCGCGAGGAGGGCCGGACCGTCCGGTCCACGGACCTGGTGGCGGGCCTGGGGCTGGTGGTCGCGACGCTCGCCCTGCGGGCGGCGGGCGGCCTGAGCGTCGCCCAGGTGACCGGCGGCATGGCCGGCGCCTTCGAGCGGCTGGCGCCGGTCGAGCTCACGCCCGAGGACACCGCCGTCCTCCTGCAGGACTGGGTGCTGGTCGCCCTGCGGGCGCTCCTGCCGGTCGCCCTCGTCGTGGTGGTCATCGGCGTTCTCGCCGGCGCTTTGCAGACCCAGTTCCTCTTCACGGTGCGGACCCTGGTGCCGCGGTTCTCCGTCCTCAACCCCGTCACGGGGCTTCAGCGGATCTTCTCCCTGCGGACCCTGACCGAGGTCCTGAAGGGCCTGCTGAAGCTGGTCGCGATCGGCTTCATCGCCTACCGGAGCGTGCGGGACCTGGTCCCCCAGATCCCCAACCTGCTCGCCCAGACGGTCCCGGTGGGGCTGGCCGCGATCGCCGACATGGTGCTCGACGCCATGCTCGCCGTCGGCCTGGCCTACCTGGCGATCGGCGTGCTGGACTACGGCTACCAGTACTGGGAGTACCGCCGGTCCCTGCGCATGACCAAGCAGGAGGTCAAGCAGGAGATCCGGGAGCAGGAGGGCGCGCCGGAGCTGAAGTCCCGGCAGCGGCAGCGCATGCGGGAGCTGGCCCAGCGCCGCCGGGCCCTGAAGGAAGTGCCCAAGGCCGACGTCGTCGTCACCAACCCGACCCACTTCGCCGTCGCCCTGAAGTACGTGCCGGCCGAGGACGCCGCGCCGCGCGTCGTGGCGAAGGGCGCGGACCTGCTGGCCCTGGAGATCAGGAAGATCGCGCAGGCGCACAACGTCCCCCTGGTGGAGAACCGGGCCCTGGCCCGGGGGCTGTACTACGACGTCGAGGTCGGCAAGCTCATCCCGCCCGAGTACTACCAGGCCGTCGCCGAGGTGCTCGCCTTCGTCTACAGCCTCCGGCGGCAGGGCCGGCAGGCCGGTCAGGAATGAATCCCGTGAGACCGAGGTGAGAGCAACGTGACCAACCCAAGCGGCGCCCCGTCGATCCGGGCTTCCGACGTCATCGTGGCCGGCGCCATGGTGGCCATGGTCACCCTGCTCATCGTGCCCCTGCCCCAGTTCCTGGTCGACCTGCTGCTCACGTTCAACATCGCGACCGCGGTGGTCATCGTCCTGGTCTCCATCTTCACCAACGAGGTCCTGCAGTTCTCGTCGCTGCCGACGCTCCTGCTCATCACCACCCTGTTCCGCATCACGCTCAACGTCTCCACCACCCGCCTCCTGCTCACCACCGGCGAGGCGGGCGAGGTCATCCGCCGGTTCGGCGAGTACGTCATCGGCGGCAACACGGTGGTCGGACTCATCGTCTTCCTCATCCTGGTCATCGTCCAGTTCATCGTGATCACCAAGGGCGCCGAGCGGGTCTCCGAGGTCGCGGCCCGGTTCACGCTGGACGCCATGCCGGGCAAGCAGATGTCCATCGACGCGGACCTGAACGCCGGCCTCATCACCGAGGCCGAGGCCCGGGCCCGGCGGCGGGAGATCGAGCGGGAAGCGGACTTCTACGGCGCGATGGACGGCGCCACCAAGTTCATCAAGGGCGACGCGATCGCCGGCCTCCTCATCGTCTTCATCAACCTGATCGGCGGCTTCATCGTGGGCATGCTCCAGCAGGGGATGTCGTTTAGCGAGGCCTGGGCCCACTACTCGCTCCGGACCGTGGGCGACGGCCTGGTCACGCAGATCCCGGCCCTTCTCATCTCCACGGCCGCGGGCATCCTGGTCACCCGGGCGGCCGGCGAGTCCAGCCTGGGGATCGAGCTCACCCGGCAGCTGGGCGGCGACCCCAAGCTGCTCATGCTGGCCGGCGGCCTCCTGCTCGGGCTGGGCCTCATCCCCGGCCTGCCCACGCTGCCCTTCTTCCTGATCGGCGCCGTCATCCTGGGCACCGGCGTCCTCGGCAGCCGCTACCAGCGGGTCCGGGAGGCGGCCGAGGTGCCGGAGCCCGAGGCCCTGCCCATCACCAACGACATGGTGCCCGAGACCAAGGTGCAGCTCACCCCCGTGGACCCGCTGGAGGTCGAGCTGGGCTACGCCCTGGTGCCCATGGCCGACCCGGCCCGGGGCGGCGACCTGCTGGACCGGGTGGTCGCCGTGCGCAAGCAGGTGGCCGCGAGCCTGGGGCTCGTCCTGCCCTACATCCGGGTGCGGGACAACCTCGCCCTGAGCCCCTACCAGTACGTCATCAAGCTGCGGGGCATCGAGGTGGGCTCCTACGAGCTGCAGCCGGACCGGTACCTCGCCATGGACCCGGGCGGCCTGGAGGAGACCGTCCCCGGCCAGCCCACCGTGGAGCCGGCCTTCGGCCTGCAGGCGCTCTGGATCTCGCCGGCGGACAAGCAGCGGGCGGAGCTCATCGGCTACACCGTCGTCGACCCGGCCTCGGTCCTGGTGGCCCACCTCACCGAGGTGATCAAGGAGAACGCGCACCTGCTCCTGGGCAGGCAGGAGGTCAAGAACATGGTGGACATGGTCAAGGAGACCCACCCGGCCCTGGTGGAGGAGCTCACGCGGCTGCTCTCGCTGGGCGAGATCCAGAAGGTGCTGCAGAACCTGCTGGCCGAGGGCGTGCCCATCCGGGACCTGGTGCTGATCTTCGAGGCCCTGGCGGACTGGGCGCCGGTCACCAAGGATCCCGAGCAGCTCACCGAGAAGGTGCGGGTGGCCCTGGGGCGGACCATTGTCCACCACTTCGAGCTGGGGCCGGTCATCCGGGCCATCACCCTGGCGCCGGACGTCGAGCAGCGGCTGCAGGCCGCGGCCGAAAAGCGCGGACCGGGGCCCGCCCTGGATCCCCAGCTCGCCCAGGCCGTCATCGACGGCATCCAGCGGGAGGCGCAGGCCATGGCCCAGAAGGGGCTCACGCCCGTGCTGGTCTGCTCGCCGGCCCTGCGGCCGGTGATCCGGCGCATCGCCCAGCACACCTATCCGAAGCTCATCGTGCTCTCCTACGCGGAGCTGGATCCCAAGCTTGAGATCGAGTCGGTGGCGGTGATCCGCGCATGATGCAGGTGAAGAAGTACCTGGCCCCCACGTACGCGGAGGCCCTGATCCTCGCCAAGAACGAACTGGGCAACGACGCGGTGATCGTCGAGAGCCGCAAGGTGCGGGTGGGGGGCCTCTTCGGCTTATTTGGAAGGGAGATGACCGAACTCACGGTCGCCGCCGACGAAAAGCCCCAGCCGTACCGGCCGTCCCGCCCCGCGGCCCGGCCGCAGGGGGCGCCGGTCCGTCCGCAGCCGGCTGTGGGGGCGCAGCCGCTTCCCGGCGCACCGGCCGTCCCGGTCGCCCCGGCCGCTCAGGCGGCTCCGGCCGCCCAGGCAGTCCCGGGCACGGCGCTGGCGCCAGGCGCTGCGCCGGCGGCGGGTTCGATGCCAGGGGCCGCAGCGGTTCAGG
>QGVE01000135.1 GCA_003242675.1 Bacillota bacterium
CCGGGAAGCGTCGGCCTTTGGCCCTCGGGAGGGCGGCCTGGTCCGGACCGGCCCGCGAACCCGGAGGAAGAGGCGGTTGCCGTGGCCTTTCACCACATCCCCGTGCTCCTGGAGGAGACCATGGAAGCCCTGGCCGTTCGGCCGGGCGGGATCTACATCGACTGCACGGTCGGTGGCGGCGGCCACGCGGCGGAGATCCTCCGCCGCTGCTCCCCCGACGGCCGCCTGATCGGCCTCGACCAGGACGAGGAGGCGCTCAGGGCCGCGCGGGAGCGGCTGGCCCCCTTCGGGGACAGGGTGACCCTGGTCCACACCAACTTCGCCCACGTCGCCGATGTAGCGGAGCGGCTGGGCATCGGCGGAGCGGACGGCGTGCTGATGGACCTGGGCGTCTCCTCCCACCAGTTCGATGAGGGCGAACGGGGCTTCAGCTACCAGCACGATGCCCCGCTGGACATGCGGATGGACCGCACCCAGAGCTTTACCGCCGCAGTGCTGGTCAACGAGTGGGAGGAGAGCGAGATCGCCCGGGTGATCCGGGAGTACGGCGAGGAGCGCTGGGCGGGCCGCATTGCCCACTTCATCGTGAAGGCCCGCCGCCAGCGCCCCATTGAGACCACCGGCCAGCTGGTCCAGATCATCAAGGCCGCCATCCCCGCCGCCGCCCGGCGGGAGGGGGGGCATCCCGCCCGGCGCACCTTCCAGGCGCTCCGCATCGCCGTCAACGACGAGCTCGGCGCGCTGGAGCGGGGGCTGGAGGGCGCCCTGCGGGTGCTGAGGCCCGGCGGCCGGCTGGCGGTGATCACCTTCCACTCGCTGGAGGACCGCATCGTCAAGCAGACCTTCGCCCGCTGGGCGAACCCCTGCACCTGTCCGCCGGACCTGCCGGTCTGCGTCTGCGGCAAGCGGCCCGTGGCCGAGCCCGTCACCCGCAAGCCGGTGAGGGCGTCGGCGGCGGAGGTGAAGGCGAACCCCCGGTCGCGGAGCGCGACGCTCCGGGCCGTCGCCAAGCTTCAGGCACACGAGGAGGCGAACTGAGATGTCGGCTGCCCCTGAGCTGAACCGGGTTCCGAAGATCCAGCCCGCGCAGCACCCTGCGCCGGCCCCCCGGCCCGTGCGGCGCCCGGCGCGCCCCCGGGTCAACATCCCCGCGGTGCTGGGCCTGGCCGCGGCCTGGGCCTTGCTCATGTTCCTCGCCTTCTCGCTGGTGCAGACCCGGATGACGATCCGGAGCGTCGAGGCCGCCACCGCGCAGGCCCGGCGGGAGATCGCGCAGCTGGAGGAGCAGAACCAGGCCCTGGAGGCGATGATCGCCAATGCCGCCTCGGTGGAGGAGGTGGAGCGCTGGGCCCTGGCCCACGGCATGCGGCCGCCGGCCGGCGTCGACGGCACCCTGGAGGGCCGGGACGAAGCCGTTGCGGTGCGCACGCCGGCGCCGCCCGCGGACGTGGAGCCCGGGCCGGCGGCGGAGCCGGCCACCTTGTGGCAGGCATGGCTGGATCGGTTCCAGAGCCGGCTGGGCCGGTTCGCCGCCCAGTAGCGGTCAAGGAGCGCGTAAGGGGCTGCCCCCGACAGTCACGCTGCGGTGACTGCGGGGCAGCCCTCGTTCATTCCCCCTCTCCCCTATTGCATAATCATGCGATGGCGTTCTATAATTATGCGGCAGCGGGCCGCGCTTGATCCAGAGGGGCCGGGGGAGTACAATACCGGCGGACAACGGTCTCCCGACCGCGGATTAAGCGGGTGCCGCGACGCCCGCATCTGTGAGGAGGGTGCTGACATCATGAAGGGCTATCTTGTGCTGGAGGACGGGACGCTCTTCACGGGCGCGGGTTTTGGCGCGCCGGCCGTCCGGGCCGGCGAGGTGGTGTTCCACACGGGCATGACCGGCTATCAGGAGGTCGTGACCGACCCGTCCAATTTCGGCCAGATCGTCGTGATGACCTACCCCCTGATCGGCAACTGCGGCGTGACCGCCGGGGACGGCGAGTCGCGGCAGCCGTGGATCAGGGGGCTTGTCGTGAAAGAGCTCTGCGACCGGCCGAGCCACTGGCAGGCCGTCGGGAGCCTTTCTGACTTTCTGGCGGACCACGGGGTGCCGGTGCTGGCGGGGATCGACACCCGGGCGCTCACGCGCCACCTGCGCAGCCGGGGCACCATGCGGGGGGTCATCGCGACGGTGGCCGAGGGCCATGAGCCCGGGCCGGCCGACGTCGAGGCCTGGGTCGCGCGGGCGCGGGCCTTCCGGATGGACGGCGCGGTCCGCCGGCTCAGCACGGCCGCGGCCTACCGCCTCCCCGGCCCCGGTCCGCGGGTGGTCGCCCTCGACTTCGGCGCCAGGGAGCCCATCCTCCGCGAGCTCACCGCCCGCGGCTGCGACGTGACGGTGGTGCCCGCCTGGACGACGGCGGAGGAGATCCTGGCCCTGCGGCCGGACGGCGTGGTGCTCACCGGCGGGCCCGGGGCCCCCACCGACGTGCCGGAGGCCGTCGAGACGGTTCGCCGCCTCCTGGCCCACGGGGACCTGCCGCTCTTCGGCATCGGCCTGGGCCACCAGATCGCCGCCCTGGCCCTGGGGGCGACCACGTACAAGCTGCCCTACGGCCACCGGGGGGCGAACCACCCCGTCAAGGAGCTGGCCACCGGCCGGGTTTCCATCACCAGCCAGAACCACGGCTACGCCGTGGCGGCGGAGAGCCTGCCGCCCGATGCGGTGGTCACCCACGTGTCGCTGCACGACGGCACGGTGGAGGGGCTGGCGCACCGGCGCCTGCCGCTTCTCACCGTGCAGTTCCACCCGGAGGCCTGCCCGGGTCCGCAGGAGAACCGCTGCCTGTTCGACCGCTTCCTGGCCCTGATGGCCCGGGACGCGGTCTCCACCCGGTCGGCGTGAGAAGATGACGGGGAGCGGAGAGGCCCCAGCCAAGGAGGAGCAGGAAATGCCCAGGCGCCAGGATGTGGAAAAGGTTCTCGTGATCGGATCGGGCCCGATCGTCATCGGCCAGGCGGCGGAGTTCGACTACGCCGGCACGCAGGCCTGCCAGGCCCTGCGGGAGGAAGGGCTCAGGGTCGTCCTGATCAACTCCAACCCGGCCACCATCATGACCGACCGGCACGTGGCCGACCGGGTCTACATCGAGCCCATCACGCCGGAGTTCGTGGAGCGGGTCATCGCACAGGAGCGGCCGCAGGGGCTTCTGCCCACCCTGGGCGGCCAGGTGGGCCTCAACATGGCCACGCAGCTGGAGGAGGCGGGCGTGCTCGCCCGGTACGGCGTGCGGCTCCTGGGCACCCCGCTCGAGGCGATCCGGCGGGCCGAGGATCGGGCCGAGTTCCGCGCGCTGATGAAGGAGATCGGCGAGCCGGTGCCCGAGTCGGCCATCGTCACCACCTCCGAGGAGGCCCTGGCCTTCGGCGAGGAGGTCGGCTACCCGCTCATCGTCCGGCCGGCCTACACCCTGGGCGGCACGGGCGGCGGGATCGCCCACGACGCCGCGGAGATGCGGGAGATCGTCACCCGGGGGCTGCGGCTCTCGCCGGTCTCCCAGTGCCTCGTCGAGCGGTCGCTGCTCGGGTGGAAGGAGATTGAGTACGAGGTGATGCGCGACGGCGCCGGCAACGCCATCACCATCTGCAGCATGGAGAACATCGACCCGGTGGGGGTGCACACCGGCGACTCCATCGTCGTCGCCCCGTCGCAGACGCTCACCGACCAGGAGCACCAGATGCTGCGCTCCGCCGCCCTGAAGATCATCGCCGCGCTGGGGATCGTGGGGGGCTGCAACATCCAGTTCGCCGTGAATCCCCGCTCCCGGGAGTACATGGTGATCGAGGTCAACCCCCGGGTCAGCCGCTCCTCCGCCCTGGCCTCCAAGGCCACCGGCTACCCCATCGCCAAGGTGGCGGCCAAGATCGCGGTGGGGCTGCGCCTCGACGAGATCAAGAACCCGGTGACGGGCACGACCTACGCCGCCTTCGAGCCGGCGCTGGACTACTGCGTGATCAAGATCCCCCGGTTCCCCTTCGACAAGTTCACCACCGCGGACCGCACCCTGGGCACGCAGATGAAGGCGACCGGTGAGGTGATGGCCATCGACCGCACCTTCCCCGGCGCCCTGCTGAAGGCGGTGCGCTCGCTGGAGATCGGGCGGGACGGCCTCACCCATCCGGCGGTGGCGGCCCTGGACGACGAGTCGCTCCGGGCCAAGCTGGCGACCCCCAACGACGAGCGGCTCTGGGTTGTGGCGGAGGCGCTCCGGCGGGGGATGAGCGTCTCGCAGATCCACGCCCTCTCCGCCATCGACCCGTTCTTCCTGCGGGGGATCGAGGAGATCGTGGCGATGGAGCGGGAGCTGGCCGAGCGGCCGCTCACGCCCGAGCGGATGCGCCGGGCGAAGCAGCTGGGCTTCTCCGACGCCGCCATCGGCCGGCTGGTGGGGATGGACCCCCTGGAGGTGCGGCGGCTGCGCCGGGAGATGGGGGTGCGCCCGGTCTACAAGATGGTGGACACCTGCGCCGGGGAGTTCGCCGCCTCCACGCCCTATTACTACAGCTGCTACGACGAGGAGAACGAGGCGGTGAGCCGGCCCGGGCGCAAGGCCGTCGTGCTGGGCTCGGGGCCGATCCGCATCGGCCAGGGCATCGAGTTCGACTACTCGGCGGTGCACGCCGCCTGGCAGCTGAAGGAAGAGGGGATCCAGTCCATCATCATCAACAACAACCCCGAGACCGTCTCCACCGACTTCGACACCTCCGACCGGCTCTACTTCGAGCCGCTCACGCTGGAGGACGTGCTCAACGTGGTGGAGCAGGAGGGCGACATCGAGGGGGTCATCTGTCAGTTCGGCGGCCAGACGGCGATCAACCTGGCCGTGCCGCTCAGCCGGGCGGGGGTGCGGGTCCTGGGCACCGACATCGACCAGATGGACCGGGCGGAGGACCGGCGGCGGTTCGACCAGCTCCTGAGCGACCTGGGCATCCCGCGGCCGCCCGGCGGCACGGCGACCACCGTGGAGGAGGCGGTGGCCGTGGCCGGGCGGATCGGCTACCCGGTGCTGGTGCGCCCCTCCTTCGTCCTCGGCGGCCGGGCGATGGAGATCGTCCACGACGAGGCCGGGCTCCGGGCCTACATGCGGGACGCGATCGCGGCCTCCGCCGACCGGCCGGTGCTGGTGGACCGCTACTTCCTGGGCCGGGAGGTGGAGGTGGACTGCGTCGCCGACGGGGAGCAGGTGATCGTCGCCGGCATCATGGAGCACCTGGAGCGGGCCGGGGTCCACTCGGGCGACTCCATCGCCGTCTACCCCACCGTCACGCTGACGCCGCGGCAGCGGGAGCGGATCGTCGAGTACGCCACCCGGCTGGCCCTTGCCCTGCAGGTGAAGGGGCTCGTCAACATCCAGTTCGTCATCCACGGCGGCGAGATCTACGTGATCGAGGTCAACCCCCGCTCCAGCCGCACCGTGCCCTTCCTCACCAAGGTGACCGGGCTGGAGCTGGCCAAGGTCGCCACGCAGGTGATCGCCGGCCACACCCTGGCCGAGCTGGGGTACGACCCGGCCCGGCAGGGCGCGGCCCTGACCTTCCGGACGCCGGAGGGCACGGGCTGGCTCTGGCCCGAGCCGGCGGACCGGGTGGCGGTGAAGGCGCCGGTCTTCTCGTGGCAGAAGCTGACGGCGGTGGACACGGCGCTCTCGCCCGAGATGAAGTCCACCGGCGAGGTGCTCGGCGTCGACGCCGACCTGCCCCGGGCCCTCTACAAGGCGCTCCTGGCCTCGGGCGTCCGGGTGCCCCACCGGGGGACGGTGCTCTTCACCGTGGCCGACCGGGACAAGGCCGAGGCGGTGTGGCTGGCCCGGCAGTTCAGCGACCTGGGCTACCGCATCGTCGCCACGACCGGCACCGCCCGGGCGCTTCAGGCCTGCGCGGTCCCGGTGGAGCGGGTGAACAAGGTCTCGGAGGGCGCGCCCGCCATCCCCGACCTGATCCGGGCGGGGAAGATCGACCTGGTGATCAACACCCTCACCCGCGGGCGGGACGCGCACCGGGACGGCTTTCTCATCCGGCGGACGGCGGTGGAGCACGCCGTGCCGACGCTGACCTCGCTGGACACCGCCCGGGCGGTGCTGACGGTGCTGTCGTCCCTGCGGGAGGGCGAGGAGGTCGGCATCTCGGCGGTGCAGGATTGGGTGTAGGCGCGGGCGGCGTTTCAGTGGTGTGGTCAGGAGACCGTGGCCGGGTGCGCATGAGACCCCCCGGCCACGGTCTCCTTTTCGCGACGGTCTTTGCCACCGTGGCACCAAAACAGAGAGCCCTGCATCCCTGCAGGGCTCTGCACGGTTGGAAAATCACCCTGTGCCATAATCTTGCAGCACGTGACCGACCTTATCCAGCCGTATTTGGGGACACTCGGGCCGAGGCAACTGTCCTGAGACCGAGAGATGCTTGGAATAGGCCGGACTAAGGGAAATCTATGGGGCCGACATCCTCGATGACCTCTACTTCCCACAAGTCCGCTGGGAACGTAAACAGCACGTCGCCACCATCCCAGAGCACCCGCACCGTGGAGTCGCCGTTGAATGCTGCGATGATCTCATCCCGACGGGAAAAATCATTAAATTCAAAATACGTCAGGAGAGCCATTTTCGGCTGTTCCGGCGTCAAGTCAACGTCCCACATTCCAGGGTCGAGGTTGGTTCCCATGAGGGCCCGCGGGGTATACCTAAACACTTCTTGCGGCAGCCACACCGCTGCGTGTACATTCTCCAGCGTTTCTGAAGCGTGGGAAGTGATAACGACTTTAACCGCAGCAAGTCCGGTGTTGGAAACTGCGGGATGCTGAAGGACCCGCAATATGGGTTCTACGGAGAAGTTCACCTCATCCAGG
>QGVE01000249.1 GCA_003242675.1 Bacillota bacterium
TCACCGCCTTGCCGACGGCCTCCTCGCCCTCGCCCTCGCGGCCGCCCCGGCGCCCCCCGGCCGTTTCCTTCCCGTCTGCCGGGGGCACCCACCCCACGGGGAGCCCGGTGGCCTCCAGGACGGCGGCCACGACTCCCGTGGCCATCCCCATGGAGCGGTTCGCCCGGGCGCCCCTGGCACCGCCGCCCGGCAGTTCCACCACCGCTCCGGCTGGCCGCCACTCCCGGATGACCCCGAGCAGGAACCGGGCGTGCTGCTGGCAGCGGTCTGCGTCGTCGTCGGCCACCCGCAGGCCCCGCTTGCCGCTCTTCTGCGTCCGGCTGGTGCCGGCGTAGATGATCGTCCGCCCCTCGGCGACGACCACGCCCATGCCCTGCAGGCCGGCGTCGACCGCCATCACGCGCGGCTCGGTCACTGGACCTCACCCCCTGCCGCCGGCGGCAGTTCGACCTCATCATCGCCCTCCAGCACCAGGTCGCGGATGATGCCGATCAGCAGCGCGATGCCGGCCCTGTTGATCTCGCCCTGGCAGAGCAGCGCGGCGTTCTGCTCGAGGATCGCCTGCCGGAACAGCAGATCCCGGTTGCTGGCCCCGCTGATGTGCGCATCAAGGGCTTTCTCATAGAGCTCCTGGGCCCGCGCCAGGTGCTGCCGGTACTCCGCCCGCAGCTGGTCGAACACCTCGGGGCCGGGCTCGACAGCCGGCGGGATGATCCGGTTTGCCTTCACCTTCACCGTCCCCACCGCTCCTTTCTGGCCTCCTCGATCCTGGCAATCACCCGGGCTCCACCCTGGACCCGGGCCTTCCGCCGCTGTTCACGCAGGATCTCGATGGTCTCACGGCGAATCTGCGCCACCCGGCGCCGATCCTCCTCGGCCCGCTGAAGCTGCAGGTTGGCGGGCCCGTACAGACGCTGGTAGTGGATCACCAGCCGCAGGGGAAGGCCGGTGGCCAGCGCCAGGTCGCCGGCGCTCTCGTGTATCTCCAGGGCCTCCAGGAGGGCCCGTTCGCGCTCTCGCGTCAGCCGCCGCATGTCACCGCCTCCCGCAGACTGTTCAGTAGGTCGGTTGCCATCTCGCAGTAGGCCGGGCTGATGTCGACCCCAATCCAGCGCCGGCCGGTGAGCGCCGCCGCCAGGCAGGTGGTCCCGCTGCCGCAGAACGGGTCCAGCACGATCTCGCCGGGGTAGGTGTAGAGCTTAATCAGGCGCTCCGGCAGCTCCACCGGGAAGGGGGCTGGGTGACCGACTTTCTGGGCGCTCGCCGGCCGGATCGTCCAGACGCTCTGCGTCGCCTCCGTAAACTCGGTGGCGGAGATGTCGCCGAGGCCCCGGTTCTCCTTCTGGCCCGGCTTCTGGGCGATCAGGATGTACTCGTGGCGGTCTCTGAGCTCGGGATTGGTGGGCCGCCTCCAGGAGCCCCAGGCGGTGCCGTAGACCGGGCCCTTGTCCCAGATGATCTCGCCCTTCAGCATCCACCCGGCGCTGTGCAAGAGCCCGGCATGCAGGTCGGTCAGCCGGACGTAAGGCTTCCGGCCCACGTTCGCCACGACAACGGCGATCCGGCCGCCGGGCTCCGTCACCCGGTAGCACTCCGCCCAGACAGCCCGGTGCAGGTCGATGTAGTCCCGCAGTGGCATCCGGTCGTCCGCCACGTCGTACTCCATCCCGGCCGACCAGTACATGGGCGAGGTCACCGTGAGGCTGACCACGTTGTCGGGGATCCAGTTCAGGTCTCGCGCATCACGGCAGTGAATGCCGAGGTAATCCGTCACGCGATCGCCTCCTCTCGCCGGGGCCACCGCCAAGCCTTTTCGATCCTCGAATACACCCTGCGGGCGTCAGCATGGCTCACAGCTGTGTCCCAGAACACGCACGGCCCCAGGCGACTCAT
>QGVE01000136.1 GCA_003242675.1 Bacillota bacterium
CCGCCGGCGGGCGTTCCGCTCCGCGCGGTCCTCCGGCTTGCCCGCCGGCACGGCGGCCGGCGGGGAGGCGCTCTCGGCTCCGCCCCCCGCCGCCGCCGGGGCGGCGCCGGCGGCGCCGGCCAGCGCCGCGGCCTCCGCGCCGGAGGCCGCGACGAGCCACCCGCCGCGCGCGGGGGGAAACTTCCCGGCCGGCGCGGCGGGTGTGACGGCCTGGCGCCAGCCCAGGTAGCCGGCGCCCAGGATCAGGCACAGGACCAGCAGCACCGTGACCAGCGGGGGCATGCCGCCCGGGCCCGGCACCCACGTGCCGAGGCCGGCTTCCCACGCCGAACCCACGCCCGGTCTGCGCCACTCGCGGTGCGACCAGCGGCCTCCCTCGCGCACCCGGCTCCCCCCCTCGTCCACTACGGGACAGGTCTATGCGGGGAGCCGGGAAAATATGCCGCCTCAGGCCCCCGGCCGGTACCAGTGCGGCTTGCGGTCGAGCTGGTGCGTGGCCTCGATGAACCGGACCGTGCCGGTCGTGCCCCGGAGGGCGATCGAATGGGTCGTGGCCACGTTCCGGCCCGAGTAGCGCACGCCGCGCAGGAGGTCGCCGTCGGTGATCCCCGTGGCGGCGAAGTAGACGTCGTCGCTCTTCACCAGGTCGTCCAGGGTCAGCACCTGCTCCGGGTCGCTCAGGCCCATCGCCTTGCAGCGGGCGTACTCCTCCTCGTTCTGCGGCTTCAGCCGGGCCTGCATGTCGCCGCCCAGGCACTTCAGGGCCGCCGCGGCCAGCACCCCTTCCGGCGCGCCGCCGATGCCCCAGAGGATGTCGACCCCTGTCTCGTCAATGGCCGCCGCGACCGCCGGCGCGACGTCGCCGTCGGAGATCAGCTTGATGCGCGCCCCGGCGTCCCGGCACTCCTGGATGAGCTGCCGGTGCCGCTCCCGGTCGAGGATCACCACCGTCAGGTCGCTGATGTCCTTCCCCTTGGCCTGCGCCACCCACTTCAGGTTGGCGGTGACCGGCGCGGTGATGTCGATGCACCCCCTGGCCCGGGGGCCCACCGCGATCTTCTCCATATACATGTCCGGCGCGTGCAGGAGGTGCCCCCGGGGCGCCACGGCCACGACGGCGATCGCGCCGTTCAGGCCCTTGGCGACCAGGTTCGTCCCCTCGACGGGGTCGACCGCCACGTCCACCGGGATGCCCCCGGCGCCGACCCGCTCGCCGATGTAGAGCATCGGCGCCTCGTCCATCTCCCCCTCACCGATCACGACAACGCCGTCGATGGGCACGCGATCGAACCCGGCCCGCATCGCGTCCACCGCCAGCTTGTCCGCCATCTCCTTGTCGCCGCGGCCCATCCAGCGCGCGCTGGCCAGTGCGGCCGCCTCCGTCACCCGCACAAGCTCCAACGCCAGTTCCCGTTCCACGTGCGCAACCTCCCCACATGGGCAGCAGCGATGTGCTCTTGTCAGCCCGGTCGCACTACACCCGGCCCTTCGCCGCCTCCCAGTCCTTCAGGAAGCGCTCGATGCCGATGTCCGTGAGCGGGTGCTTCAGCATCTGGTGGAAGACCTTGGGCGGGATCGTCGCGATGTGCGCCCCGGCCTTCGCGACCTCGATCACCTGGCCGGGGGTGCGGATCGAGGCGGCAATGATCTCCGTCTCGATGCCGTGCAGGTCGAAGATCTCCGCCACGTCCCGGATGAGCTGGATGCCGTCCGTCGAGATGTCATCCAGCCGGCCCACGAAGGGCGAGACGAACGCCGCGCCCGCCCGGGCGGCGAGCAGCGCCTGGTTCGGGCTGAAGACCAGCGTCACGTTGCAGCGCACGCCCTTGGCGCTCAGCCGGGAGCAGGCCTTCAGCCCCTCGGCCGTCATCGGCAGCTTGATCACGATGTTCTTGTGCAGCTCGTAGTACTGCCGGGCCTCCTCCACCATGTCGTCGGCCTGGGTGCTCACCACCTCGGCGCTGATCGGCCCGTCCACGATCTCCACGATCTCCCGGAGAACCTGGATGAAGTCCCGCCCCTCCTTCGCGACGAGGGAGGGGTTGGTGGTCACCCCGCTCAGCACGCCCCACGAGGCGACCTCGCGGATCTCCTCCACGTTGGCGGTGTCGATGAACAGCTTCACGGCCACTCGCTCCTCTCTCGGGATCCCTTGACTACGAGCCCAGATTACCACACCCGCCGCAGCGCGAAAAGGGCCGGGTTTCCCCGGCCCGCTCCCCTCTCGCCGATCCCCCGGCTCACTTCTCGCCGATCTCCAGGTAAGAGGCCCGCAGCACCGCCTCCAGGTCCTGCTCCGTCGCCGCCGGCACCGTGCGCTGCCGCCCGCAGGCGGCGCAGTAGAGCTCCAGCCGGTCGGGGAACAGGTCCACGCCGATCTCCCGGCTGCCGCAGCGGCAGCGCAGGAGGCCGTGCGCGCCCATCTCCTGCACCTGGGTCATCACCTGGTACATCACCGCCGGGTCGTCGAAGAAGCCCTCGAACGCCTCGTCCTCCATGAACCGCTCCAGGTCGCTGAGGCCCGGGCGCACGTACTCGGCCACGGCCTCCTCGCCGCCCAGGACCCCCAGCTGCAGGTCGGTCTCCGCGCAGGTGATCGGCTTCAGGTCCGGGGCCCAGAACCGCTCGGGCGCGTAGTAGCGGTAGTGGGTGCCGTCGCACAGGAAGCACGGCACCTGCATCCACACCTGGCCCGGACGCACCCCCACGGTGAGCAGGTGGTGGCCGCAGGCGCACGCCACGCGCTGCGAACCCGTGCGGCCCAGGGCGAACCGCGACAGGCCGCTCAGCTGCAGCCGCCCGCACTGCGGGCACCGCAAGGCCACGGTCACGGTCGTCGGGATCAGCACGGTCGCCACCCCCTGCCGGCGCGCGGACTCAACCCTTCAGCGGGTCATGATTGACCTTTGTTACTTTCTCGCCGGAGGCCCAATATCCTTCTCGCCTCGTCCGGGGTCGCCACGTCCCGGCCCAGCTCCCGGGCGAGCCGCACGATCCGCTCCACCAGCATGACGTTGGTCGCCTTCACGCCCCGGGTGTAGTAGAGGTTGTCCTCCAGCCCGACCCGCACGTGGCCGCCCATCAATATGGCGGCGACGGCCAGGGGCAGCTCCGCCCGGCCGATGCCGGCCACCGACCAGGTGCAGCCCGGCGGCAGCGACTCGGCCATGTGCAGCAGGTTCCGGAGGGTCGGGGCGATGCCGCCCGGCACGCCCATCACGAAGTCGAAGTGCAGCGGCAGCTCCAGGATGCCCTTCTGCACCAGGGCCAGGGCGTTGTCGATGTGGCCCACGTCGAAGGCCTCGATCTCGGGCACGACGCCGTACTGGCGCATCGTGCGGGCGAAGGTCTCGATGAGGTCCGGCGGGTTCAGGAAGACGTCATTGCCGAAGTTGACGGTGCCGGTGGTCAGGCTCGCCATCTCCGGCCGCAGGGTCACCGGCGCCAGCCGCTCCTCGGCGGTCATGCCCACGGCCCCGCCGGTGGAGACCTGCACGATCACGTCCGTGCGGGCGCGGATCGCATCGATAATCTCCTTGTAGACCGCGGCGTCCTGGGTCGGCGTGCCGTCGGGCAGCCGGCCGTGGACGTGCACCATCGCCGCGCCGGCCTCCCGGCAGCGGGCCGCGTCCTCGGCGATCTCCTCCGGGGTGAAGGGGATGTGCGGGTTCTGCTCCCGGGTGACCTCGGCGCCGTTCAGGGCCACGGTGATGATCAGCTTCTCCACGGCCCTACCTCCCCTCGCCCGGGGCCGCAGGGCCGCCGCCCGGCCCCCGCTGGAACGGCTTGGGCACCACGCAGGTGCCCGTCGCCCGCGCCACCAGGATCGGCTCCTCCAGCACCCGGGCCCGGGACGGCTGCTCGGGGGTGGGGTCGGCGGCGATCACCTTGTAGGCCTCGAACGCCATCCCGCGGGAGGTGTTGCCCACCCGGGTGATGCGCCCCCGCACCTCCAGGAAGTCGCCGGCGTAGACCGGGGCCTTGAACTCCACCATGTCGTAGGCGACGAACAGCCCCTCGTCGCCGTCGTGGCGGATCAGGAGCTCGGTCGCCACGTCGCCGAACAGCCCCAGCACCCGGGCGCCGTCCACCAGGTTGCCGCCGTAGTGCGCGTCCTTGGCCGACATCCGCACACGCAGGGTCGCTTCCATGGATCGGTCCTCCCTTCCTCAGGGCTCGTCAGCCGCCGTTATTGGAGGAGGTTCTGCAGCCGCTGCCGCCAGGCCTCCACCTGATCGTCGTCCCCGTCCACCTCCGGCGGGCCGCTCTGCGACCGGGGCACGGCGATCCGCACGGTCTCGTCGAAGGGCCGGTAGCCGGGCAGGCGGGCCTGCACCCGCATCTCCAGCACCGCCTCCCATGGCGTCACCGGCACCGTCACCTGCCCCTGCCGGGTCTCGTACCGCTCGCCATTGACCGTGATCGCCCCGTCGACCCGGTCGCCCGTCTCGGCGTCCCGCACCTCCAGGGTCACCGTGCCGGGCCGGCCGATCGCCAGGTTCGAGACCAGCGGCTGGATGGAGAGCGCCGGCTCGCCCACCGAGACCTCGAGCGGGATCCAGGCGACGGACTGCCCCGTGTTCGTGTCGATCACCAGGACGTGGCCGTGGTAGAGGCCGGGCTCCGCCGGCGCCGTGATCGTCACCGGCACCCGCCAGGTCGACCGCGGCTCCCGCCAGCGGATCTCCTCCGGCGCGGCCAGGTGGCCGCCGTCCAGGGCGACGGAGCGCCGGTAGTGGTAGCGGAAGTCCGCCGGCTTCTGGCCGTCGTAGACGATGTAGACCTGATACCGCCCCGCCGGCACGTTGAACAGCTCGATCCGCTCCCCGTTGGGGGTGCGGTCGCCGCCCCACCAGTAGGGCACCCAGCCGCGCACCGTCTCGAAGCGGTAGACCCAGATCGTCGCCCGCTCCCCGCCGTCCCGGAAGCCGGTGATCTCCAGGAGCAGCGACCCGGCGGGGCTCGGCAGCTCGAAGGCGTCCACCAGGTTCAGGTCGGTCTTGATGTCCAGGTAGTGCGGCTGGTAGGCCTTCTGCAGCCCCACCGCCTTCACCTGGGCGCTGATGCCGTACCCCGGGTTGAAGACCGGCACCTCCACCGTCACCGTCTGCCCGGGCCGCACGCTCACCCGCTGCGGCGTGGCGAAGGGCGGGTTGCTCACCTGCAGGGCCAGGCTCAGCCGGGCCTCCGGGGCCGTGCCCGCGGGACCGGGCAGGGCGGTCACCACCACCTCCCAGGTGCCCGCCATGGGCGCCTGGACGTAGAACTCGGTGGAGATGCCCGCGCCCCCCTGGCCGATGACCCCGGAGTCGAAGAGCAGGTCGCCGGAGGGGGTGAAGACCTGCACCTGGAAGCGGCCCTGCGCCAGCCCGTCCGCGCCCGGCCGCGACTCGGCGTGCAGAAAGAGGTGGCCCGCGCCTTCCGCGACCTCCACAAAGACGCGCTCATAGCGGGCCACGGGCAGGGCGTAGTCGGCGGCGTATCCGCCCCCCTCCAGCTCCACCGGGCGCACGTAGGTGACCGGCAGCCGCACGGCCGCGCCGCCGCCCTCCGGGACCAGCTCCACGTAGGCGGCGTGCACCCCCGGCTCCGACGGGGGATCCAGGGTCAGGTCCAGCCGCCGCTCCACGGCAGGCGGCAGGGTGAGCGAGGCGAAGGGGGAGCGCACCCAGCCGGCCGAGGGGCGCACCGCGTAGCGCTCCACGGACGCCGACTGGTTCGTGAGGTACACGGCGGCGCCGCCCGGCCGGTACTCCCGGGCGAGCAGCCCCGCGCCGCTCCGCCCGGTGAGCGCCGGCACCCGGGTGAGGGCGCGCAGCCGGGCCAGGGCCTCCGGGACGTTCAAGAGGCCGTAGCCCTGCTCGTGGAAGCCGTACCCCTCCAGGGCCCGGGCCCCCTGCTCCAGGGCCGCCCGCAGGGCCCGGTGATCCGTGCTCAGCCCCTCCCGGCGGGCCGCCTCCAGGAGCAGGGCGGCCGCCCCCGCCGCGTGGGGCGCGGCGACGGAGGTGCCGACGACCGTGGTGTAGCCCGTGCTGTCCAGCCAGCGCGGGGAGGTGGTCGGGCTGCCGGCCGGGGCGATCAGGCCCGGCAGGTAGGCGCCGTCGGCCCGGGGGCCCATGCCCGAGCGCCACCAGACGCCCTCCGCGGGCACCGCGTAGCCGTAGTCCCGCTCCCACATCGCCGGCGAGAAGTAGCCGCCCACCACCAGCGCCTCCCAGGGGCTGCCCACCGTGGGGCCGCTGGAGAGGCCCGGGCCGGTGTTGTCGGCCGCCAGGACGATCAGCACGTCGTATTCGGCCGCGATCTCGCTCAGCACGGCGCCGGCCGCCGAGTCGGGCCGGGCCGGCAGGCCGCCCAGGCTGATGTTGATCACGTCGGCCCCGTGCTCGGCCGCGTAGCGCACGGCCCGCTCCACCGCCGACCAGGTGCCGGTGTTGAGCGAGGTCACCACCTTCAGCGCCATCAGCCGGGCCCCGGGGGCCACGCCGGTCAGGCCGCTGCCGCTGGCCGCCAGCACGCCGGCCACCTGGGTGCCGTGGCCCAGGCTGTCGAAGCCGAAGCTGGCCCAGCGGCCCGCGGGGTCCAGCTCCGCCAGCACGAAGGCCAGCTGCCGCTGGGCGGCGTCGCCCGTGCGGAAGCGGCCGAGGCGCGCCACGTCCCCGCGCACGGTGAAGGGCTTAAGCGGCGTCTCGTCCGCGAAGCTGCCGTCGTTGTTGGTGTCCACGTAGACCAGGTCGTAGACGCCGGTCTTCTGCGAGTCCACCGCCAGCACTCCGAACTTGTCCAGCGGCAGGCCGTTGCGGTCCAGGTCGCGGCCGATGCGGCCCGGCACCCGGGCCTCACTCCAGTAGCCGAAGCGGGCGGCGCGACTCGCAGC
>QGVE01000137.1 GCA_003242675.1 Bacillota bacterium
CACGGGGGTTTATAAAAAGGCCCGCCCAAAGCGAAACGGGGCGGCGGCGACGCTCGACCCAATGGCCCCCCCTGGGGCGAGGGGGGCGGCTTTCGGGCCCCCGTGGGCGGTCCCCCCCCCCCGCCGCTCCAGGTGGGCGAGCAGGTCATTCAGCGCCGTGGTGATCCGGTTCCGCTCGTTCTGCAGCGACCGGCTCATCCACCGGACTTCCGCGTCGTTGAACCGGTCCCGCTCCAGCACGCGCCCCACAAACGCCGAGAACTCCGCGAACCGGCTCTGCACGTCGCCGACCAGCCTGGCCTCCTGGTCGTCCGCCGCGGCCGCGACGAGCTCCTGGATGCCCTGGGCGACCGCCGCTTCCAGCTCGCGGTAGCGATCCCGGTAGGTCGTCTCCGCGGTCGCGGTGTAGGAAGAGGCGGCATAGGCCATCTCGGCCAGGTTGCGCGCCACCTCCTGGGCCCGCAGGATCCGGGCCTGGGCCGCCTCTTTCTCCGCGGTGGCCTCCTGCACGCTCGAGAGGCCCCAGTTCGCCGCACCGGCGACCAGCCCGGCCAGGGCGATCAGCACGACGGACAGGGCAAACAGGCGGCGTCGGACTGTCCACCTCATCCGCAAAGCTCCTTTCCCACGAGGAATGCCAGCCCATGCCAGCAGTTCATTCCAATCAAGCCCAGTATAATGTTTAAACATAATTCCTTCAAGGTACAAACGCTTCTGCGGCGCCGCCCTGTGGCGCCTGCGGGGCGATCCGTCACGGCGCGGTTCTGGCATGCGTCCAAACACCAGGTAACTTTCGACTTTCCTTTGTGGAGGGAAGCATCATGGAACGTCCTGGTGCGTTTCAGTTCAAGGGCGAAGTCACGCTGGTCGGCCCGGAACTGCGGGTGGGCGACCCGGCTCCGGCCTTCACCGCGATCGGCAACGACCTCTCGACGGTCGACTCCCGGGCGTTCTCCGGCAAGGTGCGCATCATCTCCTCGGTGCCCTCGCTGGACACGGCCGTCTGCGACACCCAGACCCGCAAGTTCAACGAGGCGGCCGCCAGCCTCGGCGAGGACGTCGTCGTGCTCACCATCTCGGCCGACCTGCCGTTTGCGCAGAAGCGGTGGTGCGGCGCCGCCGGGGTCGACCGGGTGATCACGCTGTCGGACTACCGCGACCACGCCTTCAGCAAGGCGTACGGCACGTACATCAAGGAGTGGGCGCTCTGCTCCCGGGCGGTCTTCGTGGTCGATCGCAGCGACCGCATCGTCCACGTGGAGTACGTGCCCGCTGCCGGCCAGGAGCCCAACTACGAGGCGGCGCTGGAGGCCGCGCGGGCGGCGCTGAAGGCCTGAAGGAGCATGGCGGCGTAAGATCGGAGAGCGGCGCAAAATCAGAGGGCCGACCCCTTGACGGGTCGGCCCGAATTTCCTCGTTATGACATGCCTCACTTCGCCTGCGCCAGCAGATCCGGCTCCACGTGGACGTTGACCTCCCGCACGTCGTCCAGCCGGATCAAGGCCTCCTCCACCCGGTCCGCCACGGCGTGCGCCTCCACAATGCTCATCTGGCTGGGCACCAGCACGGTCACCTCCACGTGCACCCGGCTGCCCAGGAGCCGCGCCCTGAGGTTCTGCACGCCGGTGACGCCCTGCACCCCGAGGACGACCTTCTCCAGGGCGGCGATGCGCTCCCGGTCGGTGAAGCCGTCCATCAGCATGTGCGCGGCCTCCGAGCCCACGGACCAGGCGGTGCGGGCGATCAGGCACGCGACCAGGAGCCCGGCCAGCGGGTCGGTCCAGGTCCAGCCCAGCTGGCCGCCGACGATGCCGGCGGCGGCGCCGAGGCTGATGAAGACGTCCGAGAGGTGGTCGTAGGCCGCCGCCTCCAGGGCCTTGCTGCCCGTGCGGCGGGCCAGCCGCAGGTTGTAGGCGTAGAGGGCCAGGAGAACCCCGGCGGAGGCCAGGGCCGTCCACAGCGACCAGGCGGCCGGCGCGCTGCGCTCGGGCGCGATGAGCGCGCGCAGGGCGCCCCTGGCCACCTCCAGGCTGGCCAGCCCCATGATCGTGGCCACCACCAGCGAGGCGACCCCCTCGGCCCGCTCGTGGCCGTACCGGTGCTCCTCGTCCGCCGGCCGCTGGGCGATCTTCACCCCCAGGAGGACGGCCGCGGAGCCCAGCACGTCGGTGGCGTTGTTGACGGCGTCGGCGATGATGGCCTGGGAGCCCGACAGCCAGCCGGCGGTCAGCTTGGCCGCGGTCAGCAGGCAGTAGGTGGCCACGCTCAGCCAGGCCCCTTTCTGGCTCTGCGCCTGCCGGGAGGACGTGGTATCGATCGTCGCACACCCCGCTTTGCCCCGCCTGCGCGGGTTTTCATCCACGCAAGAAAGTTGCCCGGGGGAAACTTTCCCCAGACGACACAAAACCCGCACCGCCGCGCGGTGCAGGTTCTGTCGCCCTTCACCGACATCGTAACACGCCGGCGCGGGCCGCGCAACGAAAACCGCGCGAATTGGGACCAGAGGCCCATCGCCCCTGGCCCCTGTGCGCTACGAACACTCGTTGCACTCGCTCTCCAGCATGTGCTCCATGGCGCTGGTGGTCACGCAGAGGATGCGCGCCAGCCGGTCACCGCAGTTCTCCACCCGGTGGGGGATGTAGCCGTTCCAGTGGAGCGAGTCGCCCTCGTTCAGGATCAGCTCCTCGTCCCCCTGCCGGTAGCGGACCGTGCCCTCCAGCACCAGGTGGCACTCCTCGCCCTCGTGGACGTGGTGGTCGCCGCCGGTGGCCGCGCCCGGGGCCAGCTCCAGCAGCATCATCTTCAGGTTGCGTCCCGGGGCGGACAGCAGGTGGACGGTCAGCCCGTCGCCGTTCATCGAGGAGTAGCCCTGCCGGGAATGGGCCCGCACGACGTACGCCCGCTCGTCCTGCGAGATGAGCAGGAGCGCGATCGGCACCCCGAGCCCGGCGGAGAGCCGGTCCAGGGCCTGCAGCGAAGGCGAGGCCTTGTCGTTCTCCAGCTGGCAGAGGAAGCCCTTGGAAAGGCCGCTGCGCTCTGCGAGCTCCTGGAGGGTGATGCCCTTCTGCGTGCGGGTTTGGCGGATGCGGTGACCCAGGGACATCCAGGCACCTCCTCGGCGCATCAGACAGGGTCGGTGGCCGCCGGCGAGGTGAAGCCGGGCACGTAGACGCCCGCATCCAGCACCCGCTTCAGGGCCTGCCGGGCCCGGTGGAGCCTGGCCTTGAGCGCGCCCACCTCGATGCCCAGCATGTCCGCCACCTGGCTGTTGGAGAGGTCTTCGAGGTCGCGGAGCTCCAGGAGACGCCGCTGGCTCTCGGGCAGCTTGTCGAGGGCGGCCCGCACCACGTTCTCCCGGTACTGCTGCTCCAGATAGAGGTCCGGATTGTCGGCCGGCTCGTCGTCCAGGATAGCCAGCGAGGCGGCCGGCGAGAACTCCAGCGTCGCCTCCAGCGACTCCGCGGCCGTGCGGCCCCGCTTGCGCCGGATGTCGAGGCAGGTGTTGGCCGCCAGCCGGTAGACCCACGTGCCGAAGCGGGACCGCCCCTCGAACTTGGGCAGCGCCGCCATCAGCTTGACCAGGATCTCCTGCACGGCGTCCAGCGCGTCGTGGTGGTTGCCCAGCATCCGGTAGGACAGGCGGTACAGGCGGTCCTCGTAGCGGCGCACGATCTCCTCGAACGCCGACTCGTCCCCCTTCAGGTACGCGGCGACCAGCTCCTCATCGGTGGGCACGGGAACCGGCTGCGGCCGCTTCTCCGGAAGGCGGGCCTCCGGCACCTCGGAGGGCGCTGCGTTGGATACAGCCATCGGGCTAAGCCTCCCCTCGTCAAGAGCCCTCTATGTAAAGATGGTAAACATCGTTCGTTGTGATTAAACTTTACCACGGCGGTTTGCTCTCAGTCAACAGGGTTTGCTAGAAGAAAACCAGACTTTTTTAAGTCCCAAGTATAAGAATTGTGAATAGGGATCCGCCGCGCTGATAGCGCGCCGCCCGGCGCGGGCAGACTAACCGCGGGAGGTGCAGGCGCAGATGAGCGATCAGCCGCAGGGGCGCACCGGCGAGAAGTGCAAGGTGGCGGGGACGTACTGCTCCGCCGCCGGCGTGAAGCAGTACTACCACGAGGGCGACCCGTTCGGCCCCTGCCCGCAGACCGGCGGGGAGACCCGCTGGGTGCGGGTGACCTGAGCCCCGGCCGGGGAGACTAGGCGCGGGAGGTGATCGTGCATGGATCGCGACCCGCGCGTGACGCCCAGCGGCGACGCCGCCCCGGAAGCCCAGGCGGCGGGCCGGCTCACCGTCGAGCGGCTGGCCATGGAGCTGGCCAGCGAGCTGGGGATCGACCCCAGTGCCGTGGCCGACTTCGGCCTGCACGCGGACCCGGCGGTCAAGCGGCAGGAGGCCCAAACCCACAGCCCCAAGTCCCGCCCCGATCGCTGACGCCAAGGCGCTGCCCCGCTAGCGGGGCAGCGCCGACTGGTGTTTTGAGGCTGGAGCGTGCAGGCTAGAGGGTGAAGGTCCCGCCGTCGGTCACGATGAGCTGGAGGATCTGCTCCTCGGCCCCGGTCTCGGCGTTGATGTAGACCAGGTAGATGTCCTCGCCGATCTTCCCCTGGAACTCGTAGGTCAGCAACTCGCCGGTCCCGGCCAGGTCGGGGATGAGCGCCAGCTGCACCCGGCTCACCGCCAGGGCGGGGTTGAGCCGGCTCCGGGCCTCCTCGGGCGTGAGGCGCGGCCGGGGCACGATGCGCCGGCGGCGGTGGGTCAGGTACTGCCGGGCGTCCAGCCCCAGCACCTCGCCGCTGTCCAGGGCGACCTTCACCTTGGCCTGGTCGGGGTAGACGATCACGTCGCCCTGCCGGTGGGCGTAGGCGATGAAGGCCACGCCGTCCTGGATCTGCGCGAAGGTGGGAACCATGCCGGCGTAGCCAACCCGGGCCAGGTACTCCTGGCCGATCGCGCGGGCCTGCTCCAGACTTAGCGTGGGCTCGCCCACCGGCCGGTGGCTGAGGAACTCCAGCAGGTGGCCGCCCTGCTGGGTGAGGGAGGCGGTGGCGGTGTAGGCGTCGCCCCGGCCTTCCTGCGGGGCCAGGCGGAACGTGTAGGCGGGCAGGTTGCCGCCGCTCTCCGCCACGTCCACGACCCGGTACTTCGCCGCATCCGGCAGGACGGCGGCGAGCCGCTCCTCCGCCTCCTCCCGGCCGAGCAGGGGGCCGGTGAGGGCAGGGGGGGTCTCGCTGACGTGGTCCGAGAACGGGCCGTCGTAGATGAAGGTCGGCATCTGGTCCATGCTGGTGGCGAGCTGGGCCCAGCCGCCGTCCAGCAGGGCCGCCCCCACGCTGCCGGATCCGGCGGCGTCCGTGCGGCTCCGCCGGGGCAGCTGCAGGAGGGCCTGCAGGGAGAGCCGCGCGGGCTCGTGCCAGCGGAAGCCGCCCCGGCTGTACTGGGTGAGCATCGTGGCCAGCTGGTCCCGCAGGGACGCGGCGGCCTCCCGGAGCCGCTGCAGCTCCGCCCGCTCGGCCTCCGTCAGCGGACGGCCCGCGGCCTCGTCCCGGAGCAGGGCGTAGGCGAAGTCGCCCACCTGCTGCAGGAACTTGCCGGTGCCGGACGCGGCGTCGGTGGGCAGGGGGAGGGAGGAGAAGGCGGTCATCGCGGCCGCGGCGTGCCGGTGGACCTCGGCCATGTACCGCATGTTCTGCCGTTCGGATCCGGTGGCCAGCCCCTTGCCCAGGAGCGCCTGGATCTGCTCCACGTGGTGGACCATGTCGACGAAGTTGCGCTGCCGCTCGGCCTCCAGGGCGTTGGCCAGGAGCCGGTTGTGCTCGCTGAGCTGGACGGTCCAGGCGCCCCACACGCCGAGGGCGACCGCGGCGAACAGGAGGACGCCTAGCCAGGTGACGACGCGACGCACGGGCACATCCCCTTTACTTGGCGAAGACGTGGTTGCCGATCCGCTTGATGATGGGCCGCGACCAGACCCACGCGCTCGCGGCCTTGGCCGGGTTCCAGAAGAAGAGCGCGCCGCCGGAGGGGTCCCAGCCGTTCAGGGCGTCCTGGGCGGCCCGGACGGCGCTCTCGGTGGGCGGCGCGTAGATCGCGCCGTTGCTCACCGACTCGAAGGCGTGGGTCTGGAAGACCACGCCGGCGATCGTGTTGGGGAAGCGCGCGTCCCGCACCCGGTTGAGCACGACGGCCGCGACGGCCACCTGCCCCTCGTAGGGCTCGCCCCGGGCCTCGGCCGAGACGACCCGGGCCAGCAGGTCCCGGTCAGCCTCCCGGGTCCCCGGCGCGGCGGCCGTGGCCGGCTGCCCGCCCCAGTAGCCGAGGGCCGCCCAGGTCTCGGGGCCGACGATGCCGTCTACGGTCAGCCCGTTGCGGCGCTGAAACAGGATGACGGCCTCGTGGGTCAGCCGGCCGAAGATGCAGTCCACCTCGCCCTTGTAGTAGCCCCAGGCCTTCAGCCGGCGCTGGGCGAGGCACACGTCGCTCCCCCGGCTGCCCCGGCGCAGGGTGGCGCGCGCCTCGCCTTCGGCCCGCCAGGGGAAGGAGAGGAGCAGGATCACGGCGATCAGGGCTCCCGCCAGGCTGCGCTTGCCCATGCGCTTCCGCCTCCCGTGTCAGATCGTCCTGTGCCTTCCTAACTTGCCACCCGTCGGGCCGGAGTATGCCGGGGTTGCGGCTGCATCGGGGGAGCGGTATACTTAATGTAGCCTCATAACTGGCCGAGAGCCGCTAGGGGAGCCGTTGCAACGGCTGAGAACCGGGGTGAACCCCGGGACCCTGTCACCTGATCCGGGTAATGCCGGCGTAGGGAAGC
>QGVE01000138.1 GCA_003242675.1 Bacillota bacterium
GCGATCAGGCCGATCTTGATCACCTTCTCACCGGATTGCCCGGCGCCGCCAGAGGAGCCCGACGGCTGAGTGGTCTGGGTGGTGCCCCCCTGCGAGGTGCTTCCGCCCGGTGCGTTGGACTGACTCCCCCCACAGGCCGCAAGCACCAGCATGGAAATCGCCAGCAGTCCAACCAGTACGCGCTTCATGCTGACCTCCCTCATGCCTTTTCCCCTCTCGTCTGTCTTCTCGCGGGATTCCCCGGATATTAGCTAGTGTATATTCTCTGGTGGGTCAAAAACTCCTTTCAATCGCGACCACAATATTTTTCCCAGTCAGCGATTTGACGCGGTAAACTCCCGAAATCCCTAGAGCCATGCGCTCTTGGTTGCTTGGGGGAGGTCGATTTTCGCTAGATTGTTTCGTTTCGGACATTCCGGTCTACGGTATGTCGGTGGGCCAAAACGCCGCAGGCGCTGCACCCCGGAAAAACGCTGATCCCCCTCTTGGCGAGGGGGATCTGGCACAGCTCACTCCTCTGTCCACACCCGCAGGGGCGGCACCGCCTGCAGTTCGCCCAGGCGGCAGGCGTACTCGTAGTAGGTCATCAGCCCCTGGCGCCACCGGGGCCCGAGTTCGTGGCGGATCACGTCGAAGTACTCGTCCACCAGCTCGGGGGGAAGCCCCCTGCGGGCGGCCGCCTCGGCCACCAGTTCCTGCCGGTGATTTCGGGCGTACTCCCGGGAGGCCTGCAGGGCCCGGATCACTCGGCGCAGGGCGGCGGGGTCGCTCTCCGCCAGCTCCCGCCGGGCCACCCAGAGGGCGTAGACCATGGGATGGCCGGTGAAGGCCTTCCACTCTTCCCCCAGGTCCACGCGCGGGATCCCGGGGAACGCCTGCGCCGCCAGCAGGGCGTCGTCGCCGATCAGGAGCGCGGCGTCGTGTTCCGCCAGCATCGCCTCCAGGTCCGGCGGCGCCACCCGGTACTCCGGCCGCACCCCGTAGCGCAGCTCCAGGATGATCCGCGCCAGCACCACGGAGGTGGCCGACGAGGCGGTCAGGGCCACGGGGCGCCCGTCCAGCTCCGTCAGGGGCCGCCGGTGGAAGAGCAGGATGGAGGCGACGCGGCCGTCCGCGCAGATGGAGAGGTCGGGGAGGACGACGCACTCCGCCGCCCGGCGGGCGTACTCGATGCTGGAGACGGGGGTCACGTCCAGCCGCCCCTCCCGGAAGGCCTGGTTGAGGACGGAGGGCGGCCCCTTGTGCAGCGTCCCGTCCCACTCCACCGCGCCCCGCTCGATGCCGAAGTACACTGGCAAGCAGTTGAGGTAGTCGATGCAGCCCAGCCGGATCGCCGGGGCCGCGGGCGCCGCGGCAGAGGCCCGGCCTGCCGGGCGCGCCCCTGCGGCGGCCAGGTGGCCGGGCGCGGCCGCGGCGCCGGTTCCGCGCCGATCGTCAGCCATTCCGTGCTGCCTCCTCAGTTGTAGATCTCCAGGATCTCGTAGAACGTGTTGCGCTTGGCGGGGATCCGGCCGGCGTCCCGGATCAGCCGGATGGCATCGGCCGGCGTGGCGTAGAAGACGGTGCCGGCGGCCGCCACGACGTTCTCCTCCATCATCGTGCCGCCGAAGTCGTTACAGCCGCAGGCCAGGCTGATCTGGCCGATGCGCACCCCCTGGGTCACCCACGAGGCCTGGATGTTCTCGATGTTGTCCAGGAAGATCCGGGCCACGGCCAGGGTGCGCAGGTACTCGTAGCTGGACGTCGGCACGCCGCTGTGCAGCCCTTCCGCCACCAGCGGGGTGTTGCCCGGCTGGAAGGTCCAGCAGATGAAGGACCAGAAGACGCCCCGGCCGTGCTTCTCGGCGGTCCGGTCCTGGACCTCCCGGAGCCGGAGCAGGTGCTCCACCCGCTCCTCCAGCGTCTCCACGTGGCCGAACATCATCGTGGCGGAGCCCCGCAGCCCCACGTCGGCGATGAGCTCGTAGGTGTCCAGCCACTCCTGCGCCGAGTCCTTCAGCGGGGCGATGATCCGCCGGGGCCGGTCGGCCAGCACCTCGCCGCCGGCGCCGGGCACCGAGTCGAGGCCGGCCTCCTTCAGCCGCTCGATCACCTCCCGGACCGGCATCTTGTACGCCCGGGCGAAGTGGCGGATTTCGGAGACCGAGAACGAGTGAATCGCGATCTGGGGATAGTGCCGCTTGATCAGCCGGCACATCTCCGTGTAGTACGCAAACGGCAGCTTCGGGTGGTGCCCGCCCTGGATCAGGACCTGCGTCCCGCCGGCCGCGGCCAGCTCGCCCACCTTCTGCAGGATCTCCTCGTGGCTCAGCACATAAGCGTCCGGGTCCTTCTCGTGCCGGTAGAACGCGCAGAACTTGCAGTCGGTGACGCAGACGTTGGTGTAGTTGATGTTCCGGTCGACGACGAAGGTCACGATGTTGTCCGGATGGAGCCGGCGGGTGATCTCCCCGGCGACCAGGCCGAGCGAGCCCAGGTCGCCCTCCCGCATCAGCACGCAGCCCTCCTCGTAGCTGAGGCGGTGCCCGTCGAGGGCCTTGTTCAGGATCCGCTCCACCGCCGGCGTGGGCTCGGGCCTGGCCAGCGCCGCGTGGATCTGCTCCAGCATCGCCTGCTCCCTGTGGTCCACGCGCTGCTCCACCGCTCACGACCTCCTTTCCGCTGCGCGCCCGCCCGCGGGGGCCTCCGCCTGCGCCGCCGCTTTGGCAGCCCAGCGCTCCGGGTCCGCGAGGAACTGGATCGGCACCGGGGTCTTGCGCCCGCCGGGATGGAACGTGCCGGCGGCGATGGCCTGCTCCGCCGGGGAGAGGTGCACCGTCTCGGCGGTGTAGCCGTGGATCGCGCCCGCGGCCACCAGCTCGGGGTCGGGCTCCGGCGGGTACTCCCGGATCGCCTCGTAGAGGGTGTTCCGCTCCACGGGGATGCGGCCGGCCTCCCAGATCATGCGCAGGAGCTGCTGCAGCTCCGTGTACTGGGGCGTCCGCGCCCCGGCCATGTGGTAGATCCGCTCCTCCCGCACGGTGCCGTCGATGTCGTTGGCGCCGAAGTGGAGCGCCACCTGCGTGACCGCCGGGGAGGTGGCGACCCAGTAGCTCTTGATGTAGGGGAAGTTGTCCAGCATCAGCCGGCCCACCGCGATCACCCGCAGGTCATCAAATCCCGTGGGGCCGGGCAGGTGGGCGAGGTTCGTGTTCTCCGGATGAAACCGGAGCGGGATGAACGCCTGGAACCCGCCGGTCTTGTCCTGCTGCTCCCGGAGGCGCACCAGGTGGTCCACCCGCTCCTCGGGGGTCTCGATGGTCCCGTAGAGCATGGTGGCGTTGGACTTCAGCCCCAGCCGGTGGGCGGTGGCGTGCACATAAAGCCACTCCTCTGCCGTCTCCTTGGGCTTGCAGATCGCCTCCCGCACCCGGGGGGCGAAGATCTCCGCCCCGCCGCCGGGTATCGACCCCAGCCCGGCCTCCTTCAGGGTGAGGAGCACCTCTTCCAGCGAGAGGCCCGAGATGCGGGTGAAGTGGAGGAGCTCGATCGCCGTGAAGCACTTCAGATGCACCTCGGGGCAGGCCTCCTTCACCGCCCGGAGCATCTTCGGGTACCACTCCCAGGGCAGGTCGGGGTGCAGCCCGCCGACCATGTGGATCTCCGTCGCCCCCTGGGCCACGGCGGCCCTGGCCTTGGCGACGATCTCCTCGATGGAGAGCGTGTAAGCCTTCGGGCTCCGCCGGCTCTGGCCGAAGGCGCAGAACTTGCAGTGGATCGCGCAGACGTTGGAGTAGTTGATGTGGGCGTTGTTGTTGAAGTAGACCCGGTCGCCCACGCGCAGCCGCCGGGCCAGGTTGGCCAGCTGCCCGACGGCGAAGAGGTTCGGGTGGGTCATGAGGGTCACGCCGTCGTCGAAGGACAGCCGCTCGCCGGCCACCACCTTGCGGTAGATGGGGGCCAGGCGGTCGTCGAGGGTCCGCTCCAGGAGACTGCTGCCGCCCATGTGACCGCTCCCCTCCACAATCGATGAGTCCAGGATGCTGCCATTACTCTACCGGCTTCCGGGCCGCCGCGGGGGCAAATTTCCCCGCGTTGTCCGGTTTGTGACACTTGTCGGCCGGACCCACGCCACCGCGTCCGGCATGATGGGAGGAGACACAACGCGGAGGAGGAAGCGCAGTGAGCGGACCCAGGCTGCCGATTCTCACCAACCGCGCCGACACGCTAAAATACGTGGACGGGGTCGTGCGGATCCTCGACCGGCGCCGGCTCCCGGAGGAGATCGTCTTTGTGGACTGCCGGGACTACCGCGAGGTGGCCCGGGCCATCGTGGACATGGTCATCCAGGGGGCGCCGCCCCTGGCCTACGCCGCCGGCTACGGTCTGGCCCTGGCGGCCCGCCAGTTCCGCGGCCTGCCCGAGGCCGAGTACCGGGAGGCCTTGCGGAGAGCGCACCGGGAACTGCGGGCCACCCGGCCCACCGGGGCCGACCTCTTCCCCCTCCTGGACAGGGCCCTGGACCTGGCGCTCACGGCCATCGCCGAGGGGAAGGACCCCGAGGCGGCGGTGGTCGCGTTCGTGGACGCGCAGATCCAGGCCGGCGACCGGGCGGCCCGGCTCTGCGGCCTGCACGCCGCCGGCCTGCTCACGGACGGCGACCGCATCCTCACCCACTGCTTCGCCGGGGCCGCCCTGAACTACATGCTCTACTTCGCCCTGCAGGCCGGGAAGCGGATCGAGCTCTACGCCACCGAGACCCGGCCCTACCTGCAGGGGGCGCGGCTTACGGCGGCCCAGGCCCGGGAGATCGGCGTCCCGGTGACGTTGGTGACGGACAACATGCCGGGCTACCTCTTCTACCGGGGGATGATCACCAAGTACGTGACCGCGGCCGACTCGATCTCCCTGGACGGCCACGTCTCCAACAAGATCGGCACCTTCCAGTACGCGGTGCTGGCGCACCACTTCGGCGTGCCCTTCATCGTGCTGGGGTACGACGGCCCGGACCCCGATCGGCCTACCGCGGCGGACATCCCCATCGAGGAGCGGAATCCGGAGGAGGTCTTCTACTGCCGCGGGGTGCGCACGGCGGCGGAGGGGATCCGCGGCTACTACCCGGCATTCGACATCACGCCGCCGCAGTTCGTGAGCGTCATCGCCACGGACCGGGGGCTGTTCACGCCCTGGAACATCCGGGACTATTTCAAGGCGCCGCCGCCGGAGGAGTAACCCGGCGGGCGGAGTTCCTGGAGCCCGCATCTGGCGGTGACCGCCGAGGCGGCCTGGAAGGGTGGCCTGGAGTTCATGACGGATGCCGATGTGATCGTGGTAGGAGGCGCCCCGCGGGGATGATGGCGGCCGCGGCCGCCGCCGGGGCCGGCGCCCGGGTGCTGTTGCTGGAAAAAGGCGACCGGCTGGGCCGCAAGCTGATCATCTCCGGCGGCGGCCGCTGCAACGTGACCAATCGCAAGCCGGTGCCGGATCTGATCCGGCACATCCCCGGCAACGGCCGGTTCCTGTACAGCGCCCTGTCGCAGTTCGGCAGCGAGGAGATCATTCGCTTCTTTGAGGAACTGGGCGTTCGGCTCAAGGAAGAGGACGACGGCCGGATGTTTCCCGCGACCGACCGGGCGGTCACGGTGGCCGGTGCCCTGGTGAAGCACCTGCGGGATCTGGGCGTGCAGATCCGGCCCCGGGCGCCGGTGGAGCGCCTTCTGCTGGACGATCGCCGCTGCACCGGCGTGGTGCTGCAGGGCGGGGAGAGCCTGCGGGCCCCCGCCGTGGTGGTGGCCACCGGGGGCAAGTCGGTCCCCCGCACCGGCTCCACCGGCGATGGATACGAGTGGGCCCGGGCGGCCGGCCACACCGTCACGCCCCTTTACCCCACCGCGGTGCCGCTGGTGCTGGGCGATCCCGCCATCGCGGACCGGTCGCTTCAGGGCATCTCCCTGCGGGACGTGACCCTGACGCTGCACGAGCCCGGGGCAAGCGGCTCACCACCGAGCGGGGGGACATCGTCTTCACCCACTTCGGCGTTTCGGGTCCCTGTGCGCTGCGGGTGAGCCACTACGTCTCGGTGGCCCGCAGGAAGCTGGGGGACGATCCGCTGCGGCTGGACATCGACCTGTTCCCGGACCGGAGCCAGGAGGACCTGATGCGGGAGATCGGCAGCCAGGCGGCGGCGGAGCCCAGGAAGACCGTGAAGGCGCTGCTCCGGCGCCTGCTGCCGGACCGAATGGTGCCCCTGGTCTTGGAGAGGTCCGGGATTTCCGGGGAGACCACCGGCGCACACCTGCCGAAGGCCGGGCTGACCGCCCTGGTGCGGCTTCTGAAGGCGCTGCCGTTTACCGTCACGGGCACCCGGCCCCTGGAGGAGGCCTTCGTCACCGGAGGCGGCGTGAGCATCCGGGAAATCGACCCCCGGACCATGGCGTCCCGGCTGAAGGAGGGGCTCTTCTTCGCCGGCGAGGTGATGGACGTGCACGGCCACACGGGGGGATACAACATCACCATCGCCTTTTCCACGGGGTACGCCGCCGGCACCGCCGCCGCGCGCCTGGCCCTGGGAAGGTCCGGCGAATAGGGTGCGGCGGCGTGGCGGTGGGAACCTTTTCCTCGGGACGGAACCGGGTGCCGGGCGGTGGCGTCCAACAGGCGCACACGGCATCAAGGAGGCACTTTCCGTGAAAGCAATGTTCCGCTGGACCGCAGCTTCCCTCGGACTTCTGGTCCTGGGTGCGGCTCTGATCGCTGGCTGCAGCGCCCGAACGCAGCCACCCGTCCCCTCCGGTTCCGACGC
>QGVE01000012.1 GCA_003242675.1 Bacillota bacterium
GGGGGGGGTTTTTCGGGGGACGCCCCGAAAACAGGGCCCGCGGGGGCCGTTTTTTAAAGGGTTGCCCCCCTTGCCCCCGCAGTGTGTGCCGGCCTTCCCCCCGGGAAAGGGGAGGGCCCCCCGCCCGCCGATGAGCGGGTTCAGCGCGATCTCCTGCTCGTCCAGCAGCAGGTGGTAGTCCACCACCCCGTCGCCGATGCGCAGCAGGAGGTCGCGGATCATCCCGGTGTACACGATCCCACCCCGATTCTGTGAGGGTTGAAACAGCTTCTCCCCTCGGTTCGGGGTCCGCCGCCCGTTCTCCTGCCCGCTCGGGCTATTGAGCGGTGGGTCGTGAGTAGTGAGTTGTGAGTACCGGGTCGTGCGTAGTGGATGCGTGTGCTGAGCGGCAGGCAGTCGGTCGTCTCTTCGGGGCGAGCAGGAAGCTGGCGGTGAGACGAAGCACCACCCTACCAGTCCAAGGGTGTTCCTTCTTCGTCGGCGCGGGCCAGAGCCATAATGAAGATGCCAAGGCGCCGCATGGCGCACCTCCTTCTCACAACGGCGCTGCGAGCACGAACGCTACGTGGACACGAAAGAGCCTGCTGGCCCCGGCAGGCGAACGCAGGCTCCTTCCGCACATTCGTCCGGCCCTCACTGGCCGGTGGAACTCTCCCTGCCCCTCTGCTGGCGCCCGAGCGCATAGGCGACACCGACCGCGATGAGGAACGCGCCGAACATGCCCAGGGAAGCCGTCGTCGCGAGCGGACGCAGCCAGTCCCCCGGACCCCTGAGGCCGGCCCTGTAGAGCCCCATCTGCAGGGGATGTGCGCTCACCAGCAGGAGTCCCGCGGCCAGGTAGAGGATGACCAGCCCCCACTGCGGCCCGGTGACGCGTTCCCCCCGCAGCCTCGGCCAGAGGACCGGCGCCAGGACCAGGAAACCTGCCAGCACCTGAAGGGCGCCCGCCAGGAAGAAGTAGCCCCAACTGTGCGTGAGCGTGCGCGGGTCGACGACCACCTCCTGGAGCGACCGAGCGGCAAGAAGCAGGCCCGCCCCGCCGCAGATGGCGATGAGATGAACCCCCCACGAACGCATCCCCTTCGCCTCCCTTGACTTTGCGGACAGCGCAAGACGCCATCCTCTTTCACAGACTGAGACCACGGACATCCCCGGTAAAGTTCGCTCAATTCCGGTAGCAGGAGGACGCTGCACACAGCAACGGCGGTCGGCGTCCTTGAACCGGACACAGATAGACCCCGGTAGCGCTTAGGGTCAGTTCGCACGCTAACCCCGCGCGTGCTACAATCGGGGGAGCACAGCGCTTGTTTTTTTGATGGCCGGCGTGGCGCCGAGCCAGCGGGCGCAGTGACGACCACCCATGTGCGCCAGGCCTGCCGCCGCCTACTCGCGGCGGTATTGTTGACGACCGCTCGGGCGGCCCGCTCCTGACCTGGGTCGCCGATCAGCGAAACGGCGGGCAATCGCACGGGAGATGACCCGTTCGCACTGTCCCAGGCGTGTTGCAAGAGACCTTGTCACAGGCTTGTGAAAGGATGGCTGACTTGTGAAGAGACTGTTTTCCCTTCTGCTTGCCCTGGCCCTGGCGGCGACGGTGGCGGCCACGGGCCTGGCCGGCGGTGGATCTGGAGACGCATCCGGGTCAGGCCAGGTCGGGGAACAGACCGGGGTGTCTGACCAGCAGAAGCGCCTGGTCACCTTCCCGGTCATCGTCGGCGCGGTCGTGGGCGTGGGAACGGTGGCGCTTCTGCGCCGCCGCAATCGCATTTCGTAAGGGATAGGGCTGTCCCGGGCAGCGTGCCCGGGGACAGCCCTGCTTCTGCTTCTCAAATCATCAGCACGCCCAGTGCGAGCAGGAGAGCCGTGAGCACGGCGGGCAGCAGGCAGCCAACCGTCGTGCGGTAGTACATGCGGTTGTGCGCCGCGCGTCTCGGATTGGTCAGCCAGCCCCAACCCCTGGGGGCCTTCAGGCCGAGGCTGTGCCGGAGATACCGCTTCACGGAAGTCCGTGCCGCAATCCGTTTCCGCATCGAAGGACGGCGCACCCGGAACTTCATCTGCTGGGCACCTCCTGTCCGGGCCACTGGCACGCTCATCATGTGCGTGGAGAATTCGCAGTCGTTGCGGGGTTTTCCCTGCCTCCGGCTGCACCCGCCAGGCACCCAAAACCAGAGCGCCTCTTGGGCCCCATCGGCCGTCCTCAAGAGGCGCTTTCGCGCGGAAAGGGGCGCATGTCCGCATGCGCCCCTCCAAACTAGCTGCACTTCGAATACCCGCAGTTGTGGCACGTGGCGCAGCCCTCGCCGATCACCAGCGTGAAGGAGCCGCACTCCGGGCACGGGTCGACGGGGGAGTCGACCTGGGCGCCCTTCATCTGCGGCTGCGGCGCAGGCGCCGGCGCCGGGGAGACCTCGGTCAGCTTGCCGTTGGCATCCTTCCACGCCAGGAACCGCTGGAGGCCCTTGGCGATGGCGGACGCCAGCGAGGTGACCCGGTTCGGGCCGAAGCCATACGAGCCGGAGCCGCCGATGTTCTTCAGCGTATCGATGACGATCTCGATCCGCTCCCGCACCGGCACGTCCGACCGCAGCCGGAGCATCTTGGAGACGAGCATCCCCATGCCCACCGCGTCGGCCATGAGGTCGGAGCCCACGGCGCCCACGTTGACGATGATCTCGAAGGGTTCGCCGTTCTCGTCCATGTGCACGTCCAGCGTCATCTTGCCGAAGTGCGTGGGCACGACGAACATCTTGCCCACCGCCTCGGTCGGCCGGGGCCGCAGCGAGGGCCCCTTCGGGGCTGCGGGTGCGGCCTCCTCCTCCTTCTGCTTGGTCTTGTCGCCGGTGACGAGCACCTGCGACGCCCGGGAGCCGTCGCGGTAGACCGTGATGCCCTTCAGGCCCAGCTTCCACGCCAGCATGTACGACTTGGCGACGTCCTCCACGGTGGCGTGGTGCGGGAAGTTGATGGTCTTGGACACCGCCGCGTCCACCGGCTGCAGGTGCACCGGCAGGTCATCTCCACCCTGGAAGGCCGCCTGCATGCGCACGTGCCACTCCGGCGAGATGTCGTGCGCGGTGGCGAAGATGCGCTGCCACCGCTCCGGCACACCCGGCACGCCCCGGGCGGTGCCCCGCTCGGCGATCACCTGCATCAGCTCGTCGGAGTACCAGCCCTCCCGGCGGGCGATGGAGGCGAACTGGCCGTCCACGTCCAGCATCAGGGCGCCGGCCTGGTTCCGCGTGAAGACCAGGGCGAACTTGGGCTCGATGCCGCCGGAGCAGGGCATGTCGGGCCGGGCCGCGAAGAGCGAGATGGTCCCGGTCGGCGCCACGGTGGTCAGCGTGGCGTTCCGCACCTTCAGGCCGGCCTTGTACCACTGGCTGCCCTCCCACTCCGGGTAGGGACCCCGCGCCTCGGCCAGGGCCATGGACTCCTCCAAGGCCTTCTGCTTGATGAAGGTCATCACCTTGTTGCCCAGGGCCACGGCCTCGTCCGAGTCGTAGGGCAGCCCCATCTGCACCAGCATTTCCGCCCAGCCCATGACGCCGAGGCCGATGCGCCGGTCGCGCAGGGCCTTCTCGGCGATCTGCGGCAGCGGGTACTTGTTGGCGTCGATGACGTTGTCCAGGAAGCGGGTGGCGGTGCGGACGACCTCGCCCAGCCGCTTCCAGTCCACCTCCGCCTTGGCGGTGTACGGATTCTTCACGAAGTTGGCCAGGTTGATGGAGCCCAGGTTGCAGGAGCCGTACGGCGGAAGCGGCTGTTCACCGCAGTTGTGGACGACGAGCCCGTTGGCGGCGAAGGCGTGGATGCCGGGCACGTTCAGGTCGTAGACCAGCTCCGTGCCGTCGGGGATGAGGGCCTCGAAGTGGGCCACGAACGGCTTCCGATAGGGACCACGCCGGTACGAGCGGACGATGCGGTCCAGCCGCTCGGCCTTGCGCCGGTTGAGGAAGCCGATCTCCCGGTGGAAGGTCACCAGGGAGTGGCCGCTGATCCGCAGGTCGCAGACCTCCTGGCACTCGTACTCGGCCAGGCTGCCCTTCCCGTCGGGCATCAGCTTGCGGCCGGCCGGCTTGCGGCCCCGGTAGATGCGGCTGAAGATGCCGAAGTTGAGCAGCAGCCGCTGCACGTCCTGGAGGAAGGACGGCTTGACCGAGGCCAGCACCACGGCGTAGCGCGACCCGTCGCCCACCTCGACGTGGCCGTCCGCGCTGAACAGGGCCTGCAGGAAGCCGACCTGCATCTCCCGGGTGCCCCGGAAAACGATCTCGGGCACCTGCAGCTTGTCGCGGTCCAGGCCGTGCTCAGCGGCGATCTCGAGCAGTCGGGCGGACTGCACGCGCGCCTCATCCCGGGTCGGCACCGAAACGACCCCCACCGGGTAACTGCGGCCGTTAGCGGCCTCCGGGACGACGGCGTTCACGGCCGCCGCCAGAACCGGGGCCAGCTCCTCCTTCTCCTCGCCGAAGAAGTGCAGCGTCGCCCGGTCCTCCTTCAGGGAGCCGTCGCCCACCAGCCAGCCCAGCACCAGCCCGAGCTCGCGGGAGCCCTCAGTGCCGAAGCCGCCCGGCCGGTCGAGCACGTAGATGCGGTCGCCGGGCACGAGATCCGCCGCCGCCACCCAACCGCGCTCCGTCATCACCCGGTGATCGGCGGTGAGCCGCACCTCGAAGCCCTCGGCGGTCACGAGCCGGTACACCGGCTTGATCCCCGTCAGGAAGGCGCCGGCAGCGGCCACGCGGGCCTGGTTGCTCAGGCGGCTGTCGGCCACCACCACGGGCGGCTGGTCGGCCAGGGCCAGCTCTTCCATCCGCCGCAGGCCCTGGTCCGTGTAAACCAGCGTGTCCCCGGTGACGCACGGGTTCGTCGCCTCGATGACTTCCACATGGTTGTTAGGATTACGCCGGTTAATTCGATCGATGAAGATAATGCCGGGTTCGCCGGTCTTCCAGGCGTTCTCCACCAGCTTGTCCCACACGAACTTGGCGGAGAGCTTGCCGGTGACCTCGCCGTTGCGCGGGTTGATCAGCTCGTACTCGGTGCCCTTCTCCAAGGCCTCCATGAAGGCGTCGGTGATCGCCACCGAGATGTTGAAGTTGGTGATCTGCGTGATGTCCGCCTTCGACTCGATGAACTCCAGGATGTCCGGGTGGTCCACCCGCAGGATGCCCATGTTGGCGCCGCGCCGGGTGCCGCCCTGCTTGATCGCCTCCGTGGAGGCGTTGTAGACCTTGAGGAACGACACCGGGCCCGAGGCGACGCCCTGGCTGGACCGGACCACGTCGCCGGCCGGCCGCAGGCGGGAGAAGGCAAAGCCCGTTCCGCCCCCCGTCTGGTGGATCAGGGCGGCGTGCTTCATCGTCTCATAGATTTCCTGCAGGGAGTCCCCGACGGGCAGCACAAAGCAGGCCGACAGCTGGCCCAGGGCCGTCCCCGCGCCGGTAAACGTCGGGCTGTTCGGCATGAAGTCCTGGCGGTCCATCAACTTGTAGAACCGCTCCTCGACCGCCCGGACCTCCTCCTTGCTGGCTCCGTACTTCTCCTCGACGGCGGCGATGACCCTGGCCACACGGCGCAGCATCTCGTCCGGCGTCTCCCGGGTGCCGTCGTCCTTCATCCGCAGGTACCGCTTTTCCATCACGGTTTTCGCAATATGCGTAAGCTCCAAGTTGGGACCCCCCCACGCAGAGTCGCGCAGCGCGCGCCTACCCTGAGCGCTGCGCCGCCCCGCTTCAGCGGGACTTCAGCAGCTGTTCCAGCTGCTCCCGAAACTCGTTCACGTCCTTAAACGCTCGGTACACCGATGCGAACCGAACGTACGCGACCTCGTCGATCTGGCGCAGCGCCTCCATCACCCGCTCGCCGATGACGACAGAGGGAACCTCCCTGTCCAGCGAGGAGCGCAGGTCCCGCTCGATGTCGTCGGCCAGCTTCTCGATCACTTCCATCGGCACGGGCCGCTTCTCACAGGCCTTCAGGACGCCGGTGAGCAGCTTGTCCCGGTTGAACGGCTCCCGCCGGCCGTCCTTCTTCACCACGATCAGCGGCGGCACCTCGACCCGCTCCATGGTCGTGAAGCGCCGCCCGCACGCCTGGCACTCCCTGCGCCGGCGCACGGCCTCCTCATCGGCAGCGGGTCGGGACTCGATGACGCGTGACTCACCTCCGCAGAACGGGCACTTCATGGTGCATCCCCCATATCTAGTGCTTCCACGCCCTACTTTACCACCACATGTGGAGTGGGACAACCACACTGAAGTGCCAAAATTGCAGGGTTGGCGCGCGCTACGTTCCTCTGGCGCCAGATTTCGCGCCTACAGGGAGATCCCCAACTCCTCCGCGAGGGCGGACAGCACCTGCCCCGCCTTCTCCCGGAAGATCCAGGTCGCACGGGAGTCCAGGAAGGTGGGCGTGAGGTTGAAGATCGCCAGCCGCCCGCCGTGATGCAGGGCCACCACCGGCAGCTGGTTGGCCGGGCCCACCTCCAGCGAAGAGCCCACCACGAGGAACAGATCCGCCTTCATGGCGGCCTCCATCGCCGCATGAAGGGCGTCCGCCGGCAGCGCCTCCTCGAAGAGCACCACGCCGGGCTTCAGCGTGCCGCCGCACTCCGGACAGCGGGGGATGTCGGCCTCCGTCTCCACGTCGACGTCGATGAGCTTGCTGGGGAAGTGGCGGCCGCAGTCGAGACACTGGCACTCCCGGAGCGACCCGTGGAGCTCGATGACGTCCTGCGACCCAGCCGCCTGGTGCAGGCCGTCCACGTTCTGCGTGATCAGCCGCTTCAGCAGCCCTTCGCGCTGCAGGGCGGCCAGCACCTTGTGCACGGGGTTGGGCTGCGCCCCCCACAGGTGGGAAAAGCGCATCCGGTAGAACTTGTAGAACTCCACCGGCCGCCGGCGCAGGGCGGTCATCGAGATCAGCGACACCGGGTCCACGCCCTGCCACAGGCCGGTCTTCGACCGGAAGTCCGGCAGCCCGGATTCGGTGGACGCACCAGCGCCCGTCAGGCATACCGCATATTTCGACGCCTTCAGTGCCTGAGCGAAGTCCCGAATCTGTTCCAGCATCTCCTTCACCCCCTGCCCTTCTTTTCTTCGCCATGAAAAAACAGCCACCTCTCCCGGTGGCCGAATGGATAAACCCATAAACCTGTCGGACCTATGTAAATTGCCACTGCGGGCAGACATCGATGTCGTGCCCCAGCCTGTCCCTGGCAGGCCAGGCACCCGTTTGAAGGAAGTCCACGCTGACCCCCAGCAGGGCGCTGATCACCCGCACGATGTACGGCGAGATGGGGTATTCCCCCGCCACCATCTCGTCGATCTCCGCGTCCGTGTGCTCCAGATACCGGAGCCAGAGGCTCCACACTTCCGGCGACCAGGCCGTGCGAAGCGTGCAGACCACGTACTCGAATCGCTGTGCCGTCCCGGCCTCCGCCAGCCGCCACCGCTCCGGCGCGGGCGTCCGCAGCCAGCGCCGCTGAAACGCCCGCCGCGCCCGGCGCAGGTTCACCTCGTCCAGCCCGCTGCGCTCCATCAGCTTCTGGTCGATGCGCGTGCGCCCCAGGCGCAGGTCACTCCCCCGCGACGCAGGGCTCTGCAACACCCATCCGCTCCCCCTTCCGCTTGCCAGTGCCTCCACTCCTCTAAACGGAAAGAAGTCGCGGCGGGTTCGCCGGAAACGACAAGTCAGTGTCGGGAGAGGGGCTGGAATTTGGCGAATCCTGTAGGCCGGCGGCCGCCCTGCGCTCCTGGACAGCCGCGGTGCGGCGCGCTACGATGTTCGTGACGTCCGGGGAAGGGGGGGGAATCCCATGCTGCCTGCGCTCCTGCTGCACGGGCTGCAGTGGTTCCTCGCGTGCCTTTCTCTGGACCTTGCCTTCCGCACGGTCGACGTGCGGCCGGAGCACCTGCCGCGCAGCCGGGCCCGCTGGGCGCGGTTCCACGGCCTCCTGGCAGCGGCGGCGACCCTGCTGATCGGGGCTGCGCAGATCCGGCTGCTCGGGGAAGCCGGGGCCCTCCCCCTGCCGAGCGCACGATCGGTCCTGGGCGCTCTCGTCGCCGGCTCCGGCTGGCTGCCCTGGTGGCTCCTCTGGCACTTCGGCTGGCGGAAGCAGTTTCCCCCTCTGCAGGACTAGGCTGACCGCCGGCTCTCCCCCAGCGCCAGGAGCTGCTCCCGCGCCTGGGCGGCCAGCTCCCCGGCCCGGCGGTCTGCCTCGCGGATCGCCCGGGAGAACCAGTCGGCCTTGGCGAGCTCGCCCGCGCGCTCGGTATTCTGGTTGGCCAGCCGGGCCGCCTCCTCGACCGCCTTCACCAGCTCCGCCATCTCGCCGGCCGTGGCCTCGGCGCGCTCGCCGAACCCCTCCACCGTCCGCGTCAGGCCCTCGAACGACTGCAGAACCTGGACGATCGCCTCACGGGTCGACTCCACCGTCGCGGTGCCCCGGTTCACTTCCTCCTGCGACTGCCGCATGGCCTCCGTCGCCGCCGCCGTGCCCGCCTGGATCTTGGCCACCAGGTCCTGGATCTGCCGGGTGGCGTTGCGGGAACGATCGGCCAGGGCGCGCACCTCCGAGGCCACCACGGCGAAGCCGCGCCCGGCCTCGCCAGCCCGGGCCGCCTCGATGGCAGCGTTGAGCGACAGCAGGTTCGTCTGGTCGGCGACGTCCCGGATGAGCTTCACGATCGCCCCGATCTCGCCGGACTGGGCGTCCAGATCCTGCAGGGCCCGGGCCGTGGCGTCGGTCGCGGCACGGATGCCCTCCATGCCGGCGCCGATCTGGCCGAGCGCCCTCTGCACCGACTCCGCCGCATGGCGGTGGCGCGCCGCCTCGTCCCGGGCCGCCCGGGCGGCGGCGGTCATGTCCTCGAACACCGCCACCACCTGGTGGGCCAGGCTGCGGGTCCGGTCGAGGTCGTCCAGCTGATCGCGCGAGGCTTCGTGCAGCTCCGTGAGCACGTCGTTGACCCGTTCGGTGAGCCGCAGGATCTCCTGCACCGCTTCCTGCGTGCGCTGTGCACCGACCATCAGCCGCTCGCACGCCTCCGCCAGGCCGGGTACGGGCGCAGCCGCCGCGCCTGCTGGGGCCTGCCGCCCAGCCGCAGGGGCCGCAGCCGGTGCAGCACCCGGCGAGGTTTCCGGCGCGGCCGCCAGCGCCGCTGCGGACCGGCCTCCCTTCGGGACAGCGCCCGGTGCTTCCGCCAGGCCCGCGGCGGCGTGCGCGGCGGGCAGGGCCTTCCCCGGGCGGGCGGCCGCCATCCCGGCGGCTGCGCGGTGGACCCACAGCGCGCCCAGCACGGAGATCAGCAGTCCGGCCGCCAGCCCGAGGTATCGCGCAGCCGGCGGAGGAAGGAAAAAGGCCACCGCCACGATCCCTCCGGTGACCAGATTGCTGGCCCACGCGCGCCAGAACACGGGAACCCCTCCTCTCAATCCTCTTAATTGCCCGAGATTGGTTGTTTAAGTCTTCAGCATTGTGCAGGGATCTTCCTGCCCCAGTTCCGGTTTCATGTACTATGCTAAAATAATTTTCGGATAGGAACCGTTGAGGGGGATGCCAGGTGCGCACGGTGAAGCTGTTTCTCGCCGATGCTTACCAGACCGAGTTCGAGGGGCACGTTCTCTCCTGCACCCCCCTGGGCGACGCCTGGGCCGTGGTGCTGAACCAGACCTGTTTCTACCCGGCCTCGGGCGGCCAGCCCAGCGACTCCGGCACCCTGGGCGGCGAACCGGTGCTGGACGTGCACGCGGAGCCGGACGGCACCATCGTCCACTTGGTGGGCGCGCCGCTCTCCGGCACCGTGATCGGCCGGGTGGACTGGGACCGCCGGCTCGACCACATGGAGCAGCACACCGGGCAGCACCTCCTCTCCGCTGCCTTCGAGCACCTCTTCGGGGCGGAGACCCTCAGCTGGCACCTGGGTCAGGAGGCCAGCACGATTGATGTGGCCATGGACGCCCTCAGCCCGGAGCAGGTAGAAGAGGTGGAGCTCACCTGCAACCGGCTCATCCGCTCCGGGCTGCCGGTTCGCGCCCACCTCTGCTCCCCGGAGGAGGCGCAAAGGTTTCCGCTGCGCAAAGCGCCGACGGTGAGCGGGCCCGTGCGCATCGTCGAGATCGAGGGCTACGACTGGTCACCCTGCGGCGGCACGCACCTCCGGAACATCGGCGAGCTCGGCCTCCTGAAGATCAAGGCGTGGGAGCGATACAAGCGGGCGGTCCGCGTGACCTTCCTCGCCGGCCAGCGCGCCCTGCGGGACTACCTGGGTTTGGACCGCATGACCCGGGACCTGGCCCGCCGGCTCTCCATCGGGGTTTCCGAACTGCCCCGGTGGGTCGACCGCACGCAGGAGGAGCTGAACAGCCTGCGCAAGCGGGTCCGCACGCAGCAGGAGGAGCTGCTCGCCATCGAGGCGGAGCGGCTCCTGGCCGACGCCAGGCCGATCGGCCCGGCCCGGGTGGTGCGGCAGAGCTTCGGCGGGCGGCCGGCGGACGAGGTGCGGCTGCTGGCCGCCAAGGTCGCGGCGGTGCCCGGCTGCATCGCCGTCTTCGGCACCCGCGGCGCCCTGCCGCAGATCATCCTGCACCGCGCCGCGGACCTCCGCCTGGACGTGGGGCTGATCCTCCGCGAGGTGCTGCCGATCATCGACGGCAAGGGGGGCGGCTCGCCCGTCCAGGCCCAGGGCGGCGGCACCCAGCCCGAGCGGCTCGAGGAAGCCCTCGACGCCGCCGTGGCCCGGATCAGCCAAGCCCTGCGCACGTAGCGGCGCCTACGCTGGGCGGTCTGGGGTGCCGCGCACCGTTCGGCCGCGGGCAGGGGGGCTCGGCACCCCAGGCCGCCCCTGAAGCGGAATGCTCCTCGGCGGACGGGCGTGCTCGCTGCGCAGTTCGCTCCGCTGCGCTCGCGCCGTCCGCCTGCGGAGCTGGAACTTAGCGGCCTGGAACGTGCCTTCGCCCCCCTGCCCGCGGCCATTGAGCACGGCTCGGCTACGGCCCCAGGCCGAGGGATTCAGCACCCCAGGCCGCCCCTGAAGCGGAATGCTCCTCGGCGGACGGGCGTGCTCGCTGCGCAGTTCGCTCCGCTGCGCCCGCGCCGTCCGCCTGCGGAGCTGGAACTTAGCGGCCTGGAACGTGCCTTCGCCCCCCTGCCGGCGGCCACATACACAGCAAGGCCGGGAGCTTTCGCTCCCGGCCCCTTTGTGCGCTTGCGTCTAGTGCAGCAGCGCCGCCGACTGCGCCGTCCACTGCACGAACGGATTGGCGAAGATGGTGAGCGCCACGACCCCCACCAGCGACAGCAAGACCGTGGCGGAGAGCGGCGTGCTGCGCTGCAGCGCCGGGTAGTCGCCCTGGTCCAGGAACATCACCTTGACCACCCGGTAGTAGTAGCCGACCGAGATGACGGAGTTGACCGCCATCAGCACAGCCAGCCAGAGGTACCCGGACGCCGCCGCGGCCTGGAACAGGAAGAACTTGCCCAGGAAGCCCACCGTCGGCGGAATGCCGATCAGCGAGACGAAGAACAGCAGCAGGGCCCAGGCATAGAGGGGATTGCGCCGCGCCAGCCCCTGGTAGTTGTCGATCTCGACCCAGCCGCCTTCCTGGTCCATGTGCGTCAGGACGGCGAAGATGCCGAGGTTGGTCACGGCGTAGGCCATGACGTAGAACAGCACCGCCGCGATCCCGGGGACCGTCTGCAGCCCCGAGGCCGCCACACCCACGAGGATGTACCCGGCCTGCGCGATGGACGAGTACGCCATCATGCGCTTGATGTTGGTCTGCTGCAGGGCCACCAGGTTGCCCACGGTCATGGACGCCGCAGCGGCAAGGGCCCAGATGAGCGTCCACTTCTCCGTGAACGGCGCCACGCCGAGCCCGCCGACGAACACCCGGAGGATGGCCGCCATGGCCGCCCCCTTGGGGCCTGCGGAGAAGAAGGCCGTGACCGGCGTCGGCGCGCCCTCGTACACGTCCGGCGCCCACTGGTGCACCGGCACCGCCGCCACCTTGAAGCCGAAGCCGACCATCAGGAACGCCATGCCCGCGACCAGGAGCGGCACCAGGGCCGGCCCGGCGGCCGCCACCACCGGGCTGGCGCCCGCCAGGGCCGCCGCGATGTCGGGCAGGCGAGTGGTGCCCGTCACGCCGTAGATCAGCGACAGGCCGAACAGCAGCACCGCCGAGGCGGTCGCGCCCGTGAGGAAGTACTTCAGGCCCGCCTCGTTGGACTTGGGATCCTTGCGCAGGATCGCCGCCAGCACGTACGAGGAGATCGACGTGAGCTCCAGCCCGATGTAGATGGTGAGCAGGTCGCGGGACGAGACCATGAACATCATGCCCAGCGTGACCGCCAGGATGATCTCAAAGAACTCCATGTGCGCCCCGCGCAGGAACTTCCCCACGTAGTCCGCCGAGAGCAGGGTCACCAGGGCGGCGATGCCGAGCAGCACGCCGTTCATGAAGAAGGTGAACCCGTCGGCGATGATCATGCCGCCCCAGAACTCCAGCGGCTTGCCCGCGGCGATGCCCGCCTGGATCTGCGGGTCGCTGGCGCTGTACCCGATCGAGAGCAGCGCCAGCACGACGCCCGCCAGCGTCACCCAGACCAGGCTGCGCTTCTCCTTGAAGTAAGCGTCCAGGACGATGACGGCCAGGAGGGTTGCGGTCACGATCAGATGGGGAAGGACAGCCACGTAACTGGGGTTGACCAGCTGGGTCCAACTGAGGTCACCCGGCAACCTACATCCCTCCCAGCCCCATCACCTGCGTCAGCACCTCGACAGATGCAGCGAGGATGTCCATCACGGGCTTCGGATAGACGCCGAAGGCCACGATGAGCACCGCCAGCGGGGCGAAGATGATCTTCTCCTTCAGGGTGATGTCGGGGAGGCCCTGGTACTCGGGCTTGGCCTCGCCCAGCAGCACGTTCCGCATCGTGATCAGGTGCCAGGCGGCCGTGATGACCATGCCCAGACCGGCCACCAGCACCCAGAGGCCGAACGCCGGGTAGGAGCCGGTGAGCGAGACGAACTCGCCGATGAAGCCGGCCAGGCCCGGGAGGCCCAGGTTGGCGAAGGCGACGAAGGCGGTGGCGAAGGAGACGACCGGGATCGTCAGGAACATGCCGCCCAGCTTGTTCAGGTCGCGGGTGTGCGTGCGCTCATAGAACATGCCGACGGCGAAGAAGAACAGGGGCGAGATCAGGCCGTGGGCGATCGTCACGAAGTAGCCGCCCTTCAGGGCCACCTGCGCCAGATCGGGGCTCGTGGTGGCCAGCTTGCTCGCGGCCGCCAGGGCCATGATGAAGAAGCCCATGTGGTTGACCGACGAGTAGGCGACCTGCTTCTTGAAGTCCTTCTGGGCCATGGCCGCCAGGGCCGCGTAGACGATGCCGACCACGCCGAAGACGAACAGGAGGTCGGCGTACCGGGTGGCCACCTGCGGCAGCATCGGGTGGCTGATGCGCACCATCGCGTAGGAGCCCAGCTTCAGCAGGATGCCGGCCAGCAGCATGGAGATCGGCGTCGGGGCCTCGACGTGGGCGTCAGGCAACCAGGTGTGGAAGGGGAACATCGGCACCTTGACCGCGAAGCCCACGAGCAGGGCGAAGAAGGCGAAGATGGTCAGGCCGGTGATGGGCAGCTTCGAGGCGGCTTCCGCCATCTGCAGCAGGTTGAACGTGCCGACGCCGGTGACGACGTACAGGTAGATGGCGCCGACCAGCATGATGGTCGAACCGATCAAGGTGTAGAGGAAGAACTTGATCGCCGCGTACTCGCGCCGCTCGCCGCCCCAGATGCCGATCAGGAAGTACATCGGGAGCAGCACGACTTCCCAGAACACGTAGAACAGCATGAAGTCCAGCGTCGCGAACACGCCGTTGGTGCCGGTGGCCAGGATCAGGAGCAGGATGAGGTAGTCCTTCACCCGGTCCTTGATGTACCCGTAGGAGGCCAGGACGGCGAGGGGGAACAGCAGCGTCGAGAGCAGCAGCATCGTGAAGGCGAAGCCGTCAACGCCCAGCGTGTAGTGCACGCCGATGGCCTCGATCCACGGCACGTGGGTGACAAACCGCATGCCCTTGGCATAGGGCGCCGTGGAGACCTCCGCGGTCGTCCACTGTGCGGCCAGCACCAGGGACAGCACGAACGGGATCAGGGTACCGATCCCCGCAAGCCAGTACAGGAGCCGCTCCTGGGTCTTCGGCACGAGGAGCATCACCAGGGCGAAGACCAGGGGTACAAAGATGATCAGCGACAGCATCCCCTACAGCCTCCTATCTAATCACCTGGACGAGGACCACACTGGCCACCAGCATGACCAGGAACGTGAACATGTACTGCTGCACGTACCCGGTGGAGAGCCGGCGGAAGGCGGCGCCCAAACCGCGGGCGATGTCTGCCCACATGTTGACCAGCGCGTCCACGACATGCTTGTCGAACCAGGCTGCAGCTTCCGAGGCGTACACCGACAAAGTGCCTGCGAGGTTCACCAGGCCATCCACCACGTAGAGGTCGAACCAGGCGATGGCCTGGGAGACGGCCTGCGTGGTCCGGACGGCGATCAGATCGTAAAACTCGTCCACATAATACTTGTTCCGGATGAGCGTGTAAACCGGCCGGAGCCGGGCGATCCACGCCGCCCGGGTCTCCGGGCGGACCGCCGCGTACAGGTACCAGCCCAGGAAGATGCCGATGAGCGCTGCGGCCGTCGCCATGCCGGTGACCATGAGCTCCGTGCTGAACTCCACGTGGTGCTCCAGGCCGGGCAGGTGCAGGAAGTTCGGGATGAAGAGCATCCAGTCCGCGTGCGTGAAGTGGTAGAACAGCGGCGTGCCCAGCCAGCCGTAGAGCGCCGCCGGGATGGCGAGGATGACCAGCGGAATCGTCATCGCCCTCGGCGATTCGTGGGCCTGCTCGTACAGGTGCAGATCCCGCGGCTCGCCGAAGAACGCCAGGTACGTGGCCCGAGTCATGTAGTAAGCCGTGAGGAACGCCGTCGTCAGGGCCATGGCGAACGGCAGCTTCTGCAGCCACATCGGCCAGGTCGCCACGAGCGGGTTATGCCAGCCCCAGGCCGCCAGCAGCAGCTCGTCCTTGGAGAAGAAGCCGGAGAAGCCCGGGAGGCCCGCCAGCGCGGCGTAGCCGACCATCCAGGTCCAGAAGGTGATGGGGATCTTCTTGCGCAGGCCGCCCATCTTGTGGAGCAGCTGGTTGTGGTGATGGGCGTGGATGACCGAGCCTGCCGCAAGGAACAGCAGCGCCTTGAAGAACGCGTGGGTGAGCAGGTGGAAGTTGCCCGCCGCCCAGCCGCCCAGGCCCATGGCCATGATCATGTAGCCCAGCTGGGAGATCGTGGAGTAGGCGAGGACCTCCTTGATGTCCCAGCGGAGCGTCGCGATCGAGGCGGCGAACAGCGAGGTGAAGGCGCCGACGAAGGTGATGACGACCAGCACCCAGGCCGGCACGTGACCGTAGATCATGAAGGCGCGGCCCACGAGGTAGACGCCGGCGGCGACCATCGTCGCGGCGTGGATGATGGCGGAACCCGGCGTGGGGCCGGCCATCGCGTCGGGCAGCCAGGTGTGCAGCGGGAACTGCGCCGACTTGCCGATGGCGCCGGTGAAGAGCAGGAAGGCGCCCAGGGCCAGAAGGCTGGCCATGGCCGGATCCTGCACGAGGTGCGGCACCTTCTCCGCCAGCCCGGCCCAGCTCAGGTCGCGCGCCGCGAAGAAAATGATGAAGATGCCGACCATCATGCCGATGTCGCCGACGCGGGTGGTGAGGAACGCCTTGATCTGGCCGTAGCGGGGCCAGGCCTGCTCGTACCAGTGGCCGATCAGGAGGTAGGAGCACAGGCCCATGATCTCCCAGGCCACCAGCAGCAGGAACAGGTTGTCCGCCATGACCAGCACGAGCATGGCCGCCGTGAACAGGTTCAGCGCGGCGTAGAAGCGGGGGATCCGCTTGTCGCCATGCATGTAGGCGCTGGAGTAGTACTGCACGCAGAAGGAGACCAGGCTGATCATGGGCAGCATGAGGGCCGTCAGGTTGTCCACCTGGAAGCCCATGCGCAGCACATAAGGCCCGATGCTGACCCACTCGAACGAGGCCTGCCAGGCCGGGACCGTGCTATACAGGACCTCCCCGCCGTGGGCAGGGTGCGCGATCACCGCCGCGAGCACGCCCACCGACCACAGGAACGTGATCAGCATGCCCAGGGTCCCCGGGACCCACGCCCGGTCCCGGAGGACGCCGGCGAACATGGCGATCAGTGCGGAGACGGCCAGGGGGAGCGCAGCGATGACCCAGGCAGTGTTCAGGAAGAAGTCCACGCTGTCAACCCTCCTAACCCTTCAGCAGTGTCGCCTTGTCGACCTCGACCACGCCGCGGTTGCGCACCATGGAGAGGATGATGGCGAGGCCGACGGACGCCTCCGCAGCCGCCACGGTCATCACGAACAGCGTGAGGATCGGTGCGCGGGCTGCCGCCTCGGGACTGGTCTGCCAGTAGTAGCGGCTGAACGTGATCAGGTTCAGGTTGACCCCGTTCAGCATGATCTCGATGAACATCAGGATCCGGACGGCGTTCTTTTGGGTGAGGGCGCCCCAGAGCCCCAGCCCGAACAGGAGAGCGCCGAGGCCAAGTGGGTAGTAGATCGGCAGCTCCACTAGGACTCCGCCTCCTTCGCCGTCAGGATGATGGCGCCGATCATGGCGATGAGGAGCAGGATCGAGGCGATCTCAAACGGGATCACGTAGGTGGTGAAGAGGCTCGCCCCGATCGACTTCACCGGCACCACCTGCCGCTCGCCGCCCCCGGCCGGCAGGTTGGCCGTCGAGTACAGGTACAGCATGAAGGCGGCGAAGACCGTGCCGACCACCAGGACCGCCGGGTTGGAGCGCCACAGCTTCACGCGCTCCCGCTGCTGCTGCTTGATGTCCCGCAGCCCCGAGAGCATGATGGCGAAGAGCACCATCGTGGTGATGGCGCCCGCGTAGACGAGCACCTGGATGGCCGCGATGAACTCCGCCTGCATGAGCAGGAAGATGCCGGCCACGGCGGTGAACGAGAGTGCCATGAACAGAGCGGCGTGCGTGATGAGCGGTGTGGTGACCATGCGGTAGGTCGAGACGAGGGTGACCACCGCGAGGATGATGAAGGTCCAGAACTGGCCGCTCATGAGCAGGTCTGTTGTCACGGCTGCCCGGCCCCCTCCCCGTCTTTCTTGCCCGCTTCCGCCGCCGGAGCGGCTTCGGACCCGGCCTCAGCGGCCTGCTTGCGGAACTGCGGCTTCAGCTCAGGCTCGTAGCCCTTGGGCAGGGGCGGGCGCCCCAGATAGCCGTGCACGTCCTGGATGTCGTCCTCGGTGGCGTTGGTGAGCCCGTGGAACACCCACGGGGGAACCTCCGAGCGGACAGCCTTGGGGCCGGGCTCCTCCGCCTTCGAGTACTTCAGCCCGAGCCGGAGCAGGTCCTCGAACTCGAAGACGAGGTTCTCCGGGTTGACCTTGCACAGCTCGTAGTCGTAGCTCATGACGAGGGAATCAAACGGGCAGGCCTCCACGCAGAAGTTGCAGAGCATGCACCGGGACATGTCGATGGCGAAGCGGTCAACGACCTTTTTCTTGGTCTCCGGGTCCTGGTGCCACTCAATCGTGATCACGTTCACCGGACAGGCCTGCGCGCACTGCATGCAGGACGTGCACTTGTACTCGCCGGTGCGCAGGTCAGTCTTCTGCACCGGGATGCCCCGGAACCAGGGCGGCACCTCGTCCTTCTGTTCGGGGTAGAACACGGTGATCGCCGGGCGGAACATCATCTCCCGGAACGTGATGCCCAGTCCGGTGACGATGGACTTCCCGGCCTCCCAGGCCTCCCCGAGAAAGCTCGTAACGCCCATGCGGTTTCACACCTCCCTACCTAGAGCCACCAGCCCAGGAGCCGCAGGGTGAAGGATCCGATGGTGATCGGCACGCCGTCGAACGCGACGGCCAGGTACCGGAGCGCTCCCGTCAGGAAGATGTTGAACAGCGAAACCGGCAGCAGGAACTTCCAGCCCAGGTCCATGAGCTGGTCGATGCGCACCCGGGGCAGGGTCCAGCGGATCCACATCGCCAGGAAGACGAAGAAGTAGGTCTTCAGGACCAGCCAGAAGACGCCGGCGAGCCAGTTGAGGACGGTGGAGTTGGCGATCGCCAGGCCCCAGTTGAGGACGGCGGTGCCCACCGGGTTGGTGAACGCGCCGAAGCCGTTCAGCACGTTGCCCAGGCCCGCCGCCACCTGGCCCAGGGTCGGGCCGCTCCAGCCGCCCAGGAAAAGCGTCGCGGCGATCGCCGACCAGGCCGCCAGGTGGATGTACTCCGCCAGCATGAACATCGCCCAGCGGAAGCCCGAGTACTCGGTGTGGTGTCCGGCAACCAGCTCCTGCTCGGCCTCCGCCAGGTCGAACGGGGCGCGGTTCAGCTCCGCCAGCGAGGCGATCAGGTAGACGATGAAGCCGATGATCTGCGGGAACAGGAACCAGCCCAGGAAGCCCCGCTCCTGCTGCGCCAGCACGATGTCCGACAGCCTCAGCGAGCCGGCCATCATGACGACGCCGATGACCGACATGACCATGGTGATCTCATAGGAGATCATCTGTGCGGCGCCGCGCATGGCGCCCAGCATGGAGTACTTGTTGTTGGAGCCCCAACCGGCCATGAACGTCGCGATCACGTCGTAGCCGGTGACCGCGGCGATGAAGATGATGCCGATCTCCAGGTCCGTGGCGATCAGCTTGTCGCCGAAGGGGACGATGAGCCAGACCAGGTTCGCCGAGATGAACCCGATGAAGGGGGCGATCAGGTAGAGCCACTTGTCGACGTTGTGGGGCCGGATGTACTCCTTCACCCACAGCTTGATCAGGTCGGCGATGGGCTGAATCCAGCCCCAGAGGCCGACCCGCCAGGGCCCGACGCGGTTCTGGATCCACGCCGACAGCTTCCGCTCCAGCATGAGGCAGAGGTAGAAGTTGATCAGCCCCCAGATCAGGATCAGGCTCGCCTTCAGGATCCCGCCGAGCCAGACCTGCACGGTGGGCGGGAGGCTGTTCCACCACTCGATCACTACCGGTCCACCTCCCCGAGCACGATGTCGATGGAGCCCAGGATTGCGATGACGTCCGCGATCTTATGGCCCGGGCACAGGAGCGGCATCAGCTGCAGGTGGGTGAAGGCCGGCGAGCGCCACTTGACCTTGTAGGGGTTGGCGCTGCCATCGGAGACGATGTAGCAGGCCACCTCGCCGCGGGCCCCCTCGATGCGGTGGTAGACCTCGCCCTTCGGGGGCTTGAGGACGCGCGGCAGCTTCGCCATCACCGGCCCCGGGTTCTCCGCGAGCCACTCCAGGCACTGCTTGACGATGCGGGACGACTGGTACATCTCCTCCTGCCGGACCCACCACCGGTCGAAGCAGTCGCCGTTCTGGCCCACCGGGATATCGAACTCGAGCCGGTCGTAGATGGCGTAGGGCAGGTTCTTGCGCAGGTCCCACTTCACGCCCGAGCCGCGCAGCACCGCCCCGGAGCACGAATAGGCGATGGCCTGCTCGGCCGTGAGCACCCCGATGCCCTTCGTGCGGTACTGGAAGATGCGGTTGCCCGTCACCAGGGCCTTCCACTCGGGGTAGACGTAGGAATCAAAGTAATTAATGAAGCCCCAGATGGTCTTGTCGGCCTTGTCCTCACCGTCCTTCGGCGTCCCGATGATGCCCTCCGGCAGGTCGTTGCGCACGCCGCCGATGCGGAGGTAGTTGTAGAGCATGCGCCCGCCGGTGATGCGCTCGAACAGGGAGTAGAGCTTCTCCCGGTCCCGCCAGCAGTAGAGGAACGCCGTCGTGGCCCCCAGGTCCATCGCCATCGAGCCCAGGGCGAGCAGGTGGGAGGTGATCCGCTGCAGCTCCGCCAGCATGACGCGGATGTACTGCGCCCGCTCCGGCACCTGGATGGCGTCGCCGAACAGCTTCTCGACCGCCTCCACATAGCACTGCTCGTTGAGGATGGCGGCGAGGTAGTCCGTACGGTCGGTGTAAGGGATGACCTGCGGGTAGGTCTTCTGCTCCGCCAGCTTCTCGAAGCAGCGGTGCAGGTAGCCGATGTCGGGCTCGCACCAGGTCACCTGTTCCCCGTCCAGCTTCACCATCAGGCGGAGTACGCCGTGGGTCGACGGGTGCTGCGGGCCCATGTTGACCAGTAGCTCTTGCGTCCGTTCCACGTTCACACCTCCGCACCGGGCTCTTCGGCGAAGCGGTGCCGCACCAGCCGCGGGCGCTTGGGTCGCCGGTCGGTGAAGTCCTTCAGCAGCGGGTGGCCGCCCTGCCAGTTGTCGGGGAGCAGGATGCGGCGATGGTTCGGGTGGCCGTCGAACCGGATGCCGTACATGTCATAGGTCTCCCGCTCGTGCCAGTTGGCGCCGGGATAGAGGTGGGTGATGGACGGGATGTGCGCGCCCTGCCGGGGCAGGTCCACCTTGATGTGGATCGTGCGCACGCCCACCTCATCCGGGTTGATGCGCGCGAGGCTGGCGACGAGGGTCAGGCGATCCTGCCAGTCGATCGCCGTGACCACGCTGCAGTACGTGAAACCCGCGTCATAGCAGGCGCGGACTACCTCCAAGTACCGGTCGGCCGGCACGAGGATCTCCGTGTCCCCGTTGACGTGGGTGTTAAACTGGGCGTCCGGAAAGCGCTCCTTCAAGAAGTCCAAGTCCACGCGGGCTCACCCCCTGGAGTACTACAAGCGGCGAATGCTGGGCACAAGCGCGGTCGCGTCCGGGGCTCAGACCCAGTGCAGCACGCCCTTCTTGTACGCGTAGAAAAGCCCAATCGCCAGGACCAGGAGGAAGAGGAACATCTCGATGAGGGCTCCGACACCGAGCGCGTCGAACACGACCGCCCAGGGGTACAGGAAGATGGCTTCCATATCAAACACAAAAAAGGTCAGCGCGAACACGTAGTAGCGGATGTTGAAGTTCACCAGCGCATCGTCGAAGGGGAGCTCACCGCACTCGTAGGTCTCCAGCTTCTCCCCCTGATTGGGGTTGCGCGGCGCAAACAGTGCGACGAGACCGTAGTTCATGAAGACGAAGCCCACGACGACGATGATCGTCGCCACCAGGTCCACGTAGGAGTAGCTCACCGGGCACGATCCCCTTTCCGGCAACGACGTCGGAGGCCGTCAGGACCCGACCTCCGGTCAAAGGGCAGGGCAACCGGGCCCTGCCCTGACGATGCTAACCCTTCGTGACGAGGCCGCGCTTGCCGGTCTTGATCATGGACTGGATCTCCATGAGCGCCTGGAGCAGCGCCTCCGGCCGGGGCGGGCACCCCGGCACGTACACGTCGACCGGCACGACCTTGTGCACGCCATCGACCACGTTATACGTGTCCCAGTACGGGCCGCCGTTGGATGCGCAGGCTCCCATCGCAATCACAAATTTAGGCTCTGACATCTGGTCGTAGAGCCGCCGAACCACGACTGCCATCTTTTCGTTCACCGTGCCCGCGACGATCATGACGTCGGCCTGGCGCGGCGACATGCGCATCGCCTCGGAGCCGAACCGGGCAATGTCGTACTTGGAGCTGCACGCCGCCATCATCTCGATGGCGCAGCACGCGATGCCAAACCCGAGAGGCCAGGTCGAGTTGCCGTAACCCCAGCCCAACACCTTCTTGATGACCGCAGGCAGCTTGCCGGCGATGACGTTCTCGTTGACGATGTCGACTTCCGAGACCACTACCTCGTCGTTGAGCCAATCCAGCTCATGGCGCGCCTGGCTCAAGGTGTCACCTCCCCTGCTGGGAGAGTCAATTCGTACTAGGCGACCCCCATGCACTTTTCGTCACACGCTACACGCCCATTATACTGTCATGTTTCTTTTAGAGTCAACGACGGCAGGGCGCCGAAGGGCTACCGGCCGTTGTACTTCAGTATGAAAAGGCGTAATACTGCCGATGCGCGCCAGGCATGCAGACAGCCCCTTCCTCCGGCCAGCGTCAGAGCCCTTCCTCCAGCCGCTTCCGGAACTCCGCCAGGGTACCCGACCGGTCCGGCGGCAGCGGGCGACCCTCCCGGTCGATCAGGTAGTCCGTGACGAAGAAGACGTCGATCCCGACCCGGGCGGCGGCGCCGTCCTCCTGGACGTCGTTACCCACCATCAGGCACTCCTCCGGGGCGCGGCCGATGCGCGCCAGCACCTCCCGGTAATACTCGGGCCGCGGCTTGCAGGCGTGCATGTCCTCGTACGCCGTCACCAGCCGCCACGGCAGGTCGTCCACCTCGATCCAGCGCATGCGCTCCTCGATGGCGGCGCGCGGGAAGAGCGGGTTGGTGGCGAGGACGATCTCGTACCCGCGCGCCAGGGCCGTCTCGACGACCGACCGGGCGATCCCGGGAAGCCCCCGGAAGGCCGTGCGCAGCGCGGGGAACCGGGTGCGGTAGAATTCGGCGAAGACGGGCCCGAGCACGGCCTCGTCGTGCCCGACCGCGGGGAAGAAGGCCTGCGCGAAGACCTGGGCGTTGGTCAGCCGGGGGTCGGTGTTGCGCATCACGGCCGCCGTCGCCGCCCACACCTCCGCCACCAGCTTTTCCGGCGGGATGAGGTGGGCGACATGCTCGGCCAGGGCCTCGAAATACTTCTTAATGAAGGCATCGGTGTCGACGGGGAGAAGCGTGCCATCCAGGTCGAAAAGGATCGTTCGAACCAAAAAATCACCTCTTCAGCCAAGTTCATGTCATGGAGTATTGGGCAGCGCCGGGCCAACTCCTCCTGCACCCCGGGGCGGCGTCGCTTTTCGTCGCCCGCCGCCCGGCGTTGTCGAATCGCTGTCGAACGATTCGTCCGGGTTCGACGCAGAATCCCCTTGCGCCCGCCGCCTCCACCGGCTAACATAGGGTATAGCCAGAATGCGCAGATCTTTCTGTAAATCGTTGCAGGAGGGAAAATCGTTGCCGCTGAAACGCCTGCGCCGCCTGCTCGAAGAGGAGCGCTACCGGGACGCGCAGCTGGAAGGGGAGAGGCTGATCCGCGCGGGCACGCTGACGCCCGAGGAGCTCGCCACCGCCTACAAGGGCACGGCGATGGCCAGCTACTACCGGCGCGAGATCTACGCCGCCATCAAGCTGGGCGAATACGCGCTGGAGGTCGCGGAGCGCACATCCAACTGGGAGCTCATCAACAAGTGCCACTACGACCTCGGGGAATACTACCTGACCCTCGGCGACTATCCCCAGGCGTACGACCACCTCATGAAGTGCCTCCACGAGCTGCACCGCACGCCGTACCTGGTGGACGTCGAGGCCGGCACCCACCACAAGCTGGCCCTGCTGTTCCGCTACCGCCGGCAGTACGAGGACGCCATTGGCGCGCACCACCTTTCCCTGGACCTGCTCAGGCAGTGCGGCAACTGGCCGCTGCTCATGGAGGCCCTGCGCGGCCTGGTCTACTGCTACCTGGCCCTGGACCAGCCCGAGGAGGCCCTGCCCTACCTGGAGCAGCTGGAGCGGTACCTCGCCGAGCACCCCAACGACCAGGTCGCGGCGAGCCTGCTCACGGACTGGGCCTACTACTACCAGAAGATGGGCGACCTGCGCCAGTCGATGGTGTTCTGCACGCGGGCGATGGCGCCGGGTCTGCCCGGGCAGGACGAGAACGTCCTCTCCACCGCCTCGGTGATCGCAGGCGAGAACGCCCTCGCCCTGGGCCGGTACGACGAGGCCCAGCTGTTCGCCAACCTGGCGATGCAGTACGCCCTGGAGTCCCGGCAGTCGGCCCTGATGAACCGCGCCCTCGCCCTGCAGCGAAAGTTACATGAACTCGGCCACGCGCGGCCGTGAAACCGTCAGCAAGGTTCGGGCAGAGACAAAAAAGCCCGGTACGGCGCCGTACCGGAAGCCCGACTATGCGATAGTCCATCTTGCGGAAAGGGGAGAGTGCTATGCGCAAGAAGGCCGAGCCGCGGAGCGGCGGTCCCTCCTCCCTCTAATCCAATTGCAGCCATACTGCAGCACGGAAAGCTGAAGAGATCGGAAGGGGCCTGTCCTACCCGGGAGGACGGGCCTCACCTTTCTTTGTGCGCCTTCGCAGCCCCGCGGATGAGCAGGACCAGCTCTTCCGGCGTGATCTGCGCCTCCGCCGCCATCGAGATCGCCTCGGCGTACTGGATCATCTGGGCCGGCGTGATGTCCACCGGTGCCGCATCCAGGCGGCCCCGGGCGAAGAAGGAGAGCGGGATGCCTGTGATGGACACCATCTGGTTCAGCACCATCGGCCCCACTTCGCAGTTCCGCTCCATGATGTCGTTGAGCGCCCGCACGGACAGGCCGAGCTGGTATGCGACCACCGGACGGGTGAAGGTCTCGGGGAACTCCTGGCACAGGAAGTCCACCACCCGGGCGAAGCGCTGCTCCACGGTCTCCAGCTCGAGCTTCCGCCGCTCCTCCGGCGAAAGCTGCTCGTAGTAGCGGGCAAAGCGCTGCCCCACCGTCCAGGCCTGTCCACCGATGAGCAGGGCCGCGCGGTCGTCGTACGGCGGCGCCTGCACCTCCCCCAGGAGAAACGCAACGCTGACCCCCAGCGCCTTCGCCAGGCGCCCCAGCGCATCGATGGTCGGGTTCACCTTTGCGCCCTTCTCCAGCTGGGAGATGTACCCGACGGCGAGACCGCTCTTCTCGCTCACCTGCTGCAGGATCATCCCCTGCTGGTTGCGGGCCCAGGCCAGCCGCTCACCCATGGTACTGTGCATGGTCGCCCCCCTCTCGCCACACACGGTCCCCACACAGAGACTCTGGGGTCTTCATTTTAACAGCACGTGAGACAGCAAGTCAACTATTGACAGATTATTTTGCGTTGACGGACAGCATTGAAGGGGCGCACAGGATGTCGAACCCGTGCGCCCCTTCCGCCCTCGCCGCCCCGTCAGGCCGTCGCCTTCTCCAGGGCCTGCTCGATGTCCTCGAGGATGTCGTCGATGTGCTCCGTGCCCACGGAGAGCCGCACCATCTCCGGCGTGACGCCGGCCGCACGCTGCTCCTCCTCCGACAGCTGCTCGTGGGTCGTCGAGGCCGGATGGATCGCCAGCGACTTGGAGTCGCCCACGTTCGCCAGGTGGGAGAAGAGCCGGAGCGACTCGATGAAGCGCCGGCCAGCCTGCAGGCCGCCCCGGATGCCGAAGGCGAGGATGGCCCCCTGGCCCCGGGGCAGGTACCGCTTCGCGAGGGCGTAGTAGGGGCTGGACTCCAGCCCGGGGTAGGCCACCCACTCGACCTTCGGGTGCGACTCCAGGTAGCGCGCGACCGCCAGGGCGTTCGCGGAGTGCCGCTCCATGCGCAGGTGCAGCGTCTCCAGCCCCTGCAGGAAGAGGAACGCGTTGAAGGGGGAGAGGGCGCCGCCCATGTCGCGCAGGAGGCTCACCCGGGCCCGCAGGATGTAGGCCTGCTCGCCCAGGTCGGCGTACCGCAGGCCGTGGTAGGCCGGGTCGGGCTCGGTGAAGTTCGGGTGCTTGCCGGCGCCCCAGTCGAACCTGCCGCCGTCGACGATGACGCCGCCGATCGCGGTGCCGTGGCCGCCGATGAACTTGGTGGCCGAGTGGATCACGATGTCGGCCCCGTGCTCGATCGGCCGGCACAGGTACGGCGACGCGAAGGTGTTGTCGACGATCAGGGGCAGCCCGTTCTCGTGGGCGACGGCGGCGATCGCCTCGATGTCCGGCACGTCGCACTTCGGGTTGCCGATGGTTTCGATGTAGAGCGCCCGGGTGCGGTCGGTGATCGCCGCCCGGAAGTTCTCGGGGTCGGAGGGATCGACGAATTTCACCGTGATGCCCAGGCGGGGCAGGTTGTGGGCGAACAGCGCGTAGGTCCCGCCGTAGAGGCTCGTCGCCGCGACGATCTCATCGCCGGCCCGGGCCAGGTTCAGGATGGCGTAGAGCTCCGCATTCTGCCCCGACGCCACGGCCAGCGCCCCCACCCCGCCCTCCAGGGCGGCCATCCGCTTCTCGAACACGTCCGTGGTCGGGTTCATGATGCGGGTGTAGATGTTGCCCGGCTCCTGCAGGCTGAAGAGCCGGGCCGCGTGCTCCGTGTCCCGGAAGACGTACGAGGTGGTCATGTAGATCGGAACGGCCCGCGCGCCCGTCGCATCGATCTCGTGGCCGGCGTGAATGGCCAGCGTCTCGAGCCGGTACTTCTTTTCGGCCAACACCACCACTCCCCACTTTTCGCAATGGTGATGACTGTATCCTAACACGCCGGCCCCGGGGAATCCAGCAACTGTACTATTCGATGCGTACAGTTAAAGCACATGAAAAATAGCCGGGCTCCTCGGTCAGGGAGCTGGCCGGTCCGGTCTTCTCCCGGCACAGAAGACCGGTTGCACGCGCACCTGCGCCGCACTTGCCGGCCAGGAACTTGCCCACATCCTCCGCAGCAACAAGGGAATCCTGCACGGTGCCCGCCTCACTACCTGAAAAACCCCATTCGGCGGCAACACGACCGGGGCTGCCCCAGCAAAGCCATCTGCTCTGTGGGACAGCCCCTGCTTTTCACATGCGCACATCCAGAAGCAGCCCGCGGATCTCGTCCACCGCGGCGAGGATCGCCAGCCGGTCCTGCTCCTGCTCCAGCACGAGCCGGGCGAGCTCCTCCAGCCGCTGGTCCACCCGCTCGATGGTCACCATCGTCCGCTGCTCCCAGGCGGAGGAATCCCATTCTAAGTTCTGCCGGACCTCCGTCATGTGCCGGATCAGGTCGCGGAAGAGCCGGCCGATGGCCTCCCGGTACCGCCGCAGGTCCTCCTGGCTCAGCGATTCGGTCAGCCGGCGGCCCAGTTCGTCGATCTCCTGCAGGGCCCGGTCGATCCGCTCGTTGAACTTTGAGGCGTGGGCCCGGACCAGGTGCTCCCGGAACGGCTCCCGGGTCGCGGGCGTGGCCCGCTCGCCGTGGCCGGTGGTTGCGACCCGGGTCAGGCCAGTGGTCAGCCTCACCCGTTCCATCGGCATCCCCCTTTCACGCCTGCTGCCCGAGCCCGTCGACGGCCGCGAGGATCGCCTCGGTGGAAGGCATCCCCGGCTGCACCCACCGGACAACGCCGTGCTCGTCCACCAGGATGACCGTCCGCTGGATGAGCCCCAGCGCGTTCAGCACGCCGTAGGCCCGCGCCACCTGCTTCCCCTCATCCGCGCAGATCGGGAAGCCAAACCGCATCTTCTCCGCCCACCGCTGGTGCGTGGCCAGGCTGGCGGGGTTGACCGCCACCACCTGCACGTTGCGGGCGGCGTACTCCGGGGCCGCGTCACGCGCGGCCGCCAGCTGCCGGTTTCATCCCGGGGTGTTGTCCTTCGGGTAGAAGATGATGAGAACGCGCTTCCGCCCCCGCAGCGCGGAGAGCGTGAACGTCCCCTCTGTGGACTCGAGGGTGAAATCCGGTGCCATCTCGCCGGGTTGGATCATCGGCGCCTTCACTCCCATTCCGCTCTGGACGGCAATTCGCCACCAGCTGGCCGATTCCTCCAGCGGCGGCTCCCGTGCTGATCCGCCGCGCGCTAGCCGGGCTCGGCACTCCCCTCGCTTTGGCCCTGCCCGGGCTGCGCCGTGCGCCGCCGGCCGGCCCGCCGCGCCGGCCCTCCCGCCGGCCCGGCTGCCGCGCTCTGCGCGGCGGTCCTGGTGCGCCGCCCGCTCGCCCGGGGAGTCCCCGCCGCTGGCTGGAGCCCTGAAGCCCGCCGCCCCATCCTCGGCCCGACCTGCCGGCCATACCGGCAGTGCGGCAGCAGCGGGCACTGGCTGCACTGCGGGTTCCGGGCGTGGCAGATCTGCCGGCCGTGGTGGATGAGCCAGTGGTGCGCCTGCGACCAGTACTCCCTCGGGATGCGCTCCATCAGCTGCCGCTCGGTCTCCTCCGGCGTCTGCGCGTCGGCCAGCCCGAGCCGGTTGGCGACGCGGAAGACGTGGGTGTCCACCGCAATCGCCGGGATCCCGAAGGCGTTGGAAAGCACCACGTTGGCCGTCTTCCGGCCGACCCCGGGCAGCTGGGTCAGCTCCTCCAGGGTCGAGGGCACCTCGCCGCCGTACTTCTCCAGCAGCATCCGGCTCAGGGCCTGGATGTTCTTCGCCTTGTTCCGCCACAGCCCGCAGTCGCGGATCATCTCGCCGATCTCCTCCACCGACAGTGCGGCGAAGTGCTCGGGGCGGTTGTAGCGGGGAAAGATGCGGGCGGTGACGATGTTCACCCGGGCGTCGGTGCACTGCGCCGAAAGCACGGTCGCCACCAGCAGTTCGAAAGCGTTGCGGTGGTGGAGCGCGCACTTGGCGTCCGGATACATCTCCTGCAGCTTCTTCAGAACCGCCTCGGTGTCCACGGGAGTACGGGCCATGCTGTCACTCCTGTCTCGGTGTCCCCGGGTCCGGCTCCCGGCCGGTCCGCTGGGGACCGCTGCAGCTTTCCGGGCGGCCGCGCGTTCCGGTGCGCGTCCGCCTGACGTCGAAACAAGGGTACGACAAACTTTCGAAAGGGGGTTGGGCGATGGACGCCCTGCTCGCTCGCATCCAGGCGGGACTGGCATCGCCGGATGGGCAAAGCCGGCTGCGCGCCGCCCGGGAGATGGAGGCGCTTCTGTCGGACCGCCTGGACGAAGGCGCGTCCGACTGGACCAGGGCGGTCGACGCCCTCCTCACCCCGATGCTGGCGGGGTTGGGGGATTCGGAAAAGGGTGTGCAGGTCCACTGCGCCAACTGTCTCGAGCTCCTGGCACACCGGTCGGAAGCGGTGATCCCGGCCCTATGCGCGGCCCTCACGCCGCCGGATGGGCGCCAGGCCTGGACGGCCGCCTTCGTCCTGGCCCGGCTCGGCCTGTGGTCCGCGGAGGTGGGCGAGGCCCTGGCGTCGGCGCTGGGCGCCCCCGACCGGGACACGCGCTGGGCGGCCGCCGGATTCGCCGTGGCCCTGGGCCGGTCGCACCCGGACTGCGTGGCGGTGGTCAGGCGGACGCTGCGCTCGCCCAACGCCGTGGCCCGCAAGATGGCCGCATACTGCCTGGGCGCCATGGGCGAGTACGCCCACGTCGCCGCGGACCTGGCAGAGCGGCTGGCCGATCCCGAGCGGGACGTCCGCCGGGCTGCGGTCCTCGCCCTGAACCGCCTGCCCCACGTGGACCCGGCGATTCAGCGAGCCGTCGCCCGGCTCCGGCAGGACCCGGACGAGTTCGTGCGCCGGGCGGCGGACGCCGTCGCCGCACGCTGGGGCGTGTGAGCAGGGCGCGGCCGGCGCAGGCCGCTCACGGCGCCGCAGGTCCGCGTTCCGGCGGGAGCATGTCCGCCACGAGGTCGGCGAACGACCGGGTAAGCTGGGCCTTGGTGACCACCCGGGCTCCCAGGGCCTCGGCAGCCCGCCGTGACGCCACGGCTACATGCGCGCCGAAGGCCAGGACCGGGATGCCCCTCTCCCGGGCAGCCCGGATCTGCGCCATCGCCGCCTCGCCGGCCTCCAGGTCGATGATCGCCAGGCCGGCGCCCTCGGGCAGGGGCAGCTGAGCCTCACGGCCAGGGGCGACCGGCCCGGCGCCGGCAGCGCTGAGGTCTGCGACGTGGGGCGAGTGGCCGAGGTCCCGCAGCGCGCGCTCCAGCCGTTCGGCGAAGAACAGGTCCGCCGCCAGCGCGTAGACCACTGCCATCCACCGATCCCCCTTCGTTCAGCCCTACACCCTTTGGTCGCCGGAGGCCCGCCCAGCGGTGCGCCGGCGGCAGAAGCCAGGACAGGAGGATGCACCATGACGTCGCGGTACGAACGCTCCACGGCCCTGTACGAACGCGCCCTGGCCCGCATCGTGGGCGGCGTGAACTCCCCCGCCCGCTCGTTCAAGTCGGTGGGCGGTGGGGCGCCGGTCTTCATGGCGCGCGGCCAGGGTCCCTACCTATTTGATGTAGACGGCAACCGGTACATCGACTACATCGGGGCCTTCGGCGCGAACATCTTCGGCCACGGCCACCCCGAGCTCGTGGCCGCCATCGCCCGTGCCGCCGAGGGCGGCACCGTCTACGGCACCCCCAACCCGTGGGAGGTCGAGCTGGCCGAGCGCATCCACCAGGCGCTCCCGTCCATGGAGCGGATCCGCTTCGTCTCCACGGGTACCGAGGCGGTGATGTCCGCCGTGCGGGTCGCCCGGGCCTTCACCGGCCGGCCGAAGGTCATCAAGATGGAGGGCTGCTACCACGGCCACTCCGACTTCGCCCTCATCGCCGCTGGCTCGGGCCCGTCGCAGCTGGGCGTCCCCGATTCGGCCGGGGTTACGGAGGGCGTCGCGCAGGACGTGATCACCGTCCCGTACAACGACCTGGACAGCCTTGGCGAGGCCCTGGACGTCTGGGGTAAGCAGGTGGCCGCGGTGCTGATCGAGCCCATCGTCGGCAACTTCGGCGTGGTCCAGCCGAAGCCCGGATACCTGGAGGGGGTCAAGCGGCTCGCCCACGAGCACGGGGCGCTGCTGATCTTCGATGAGGTGATCACCGGCTTCCGGGTCGCGTACGGCGGTGCGCAGACCGTGCTGGGGGTCGAACCCGACCTGACGACCCTGGGCAAGATCATCGGCGGCGGCCTGCCGCTGGCCGCCTACGGCGGCCGGGAGGAGATCATGGACTGGGTGGCGCCGCTCGGCCCCGCTTACCAGGCCGGCACTCTGGCCGGAAACCCGCTCTGCATGCAGGTGGGGCTGGCCGCGCTGGAGATCCTGTCCCGTCCCGGCGTCTACGAGCGGCTGGACGCCGACGCCGCCTACCTCGCCGACGGCCTGGTGCAGTCCGCCCGCCGCCATGGGCTTCAGGTGCAGCTCGGCCGCGCCGGCTCGATCTTCACCCTCTTCTTCTGCGACGAGCCGGTGGTCGATTACCGGACGGCCCGGCGGTCGGATCCCGACCAGTTCGCCGCCATGTTCCGGGGGCTGCTGGACCGGGGCGTTGCGCTCGCACCCAGCCGGTTCGAGGCGTGGATCCTGACGGTGCAGCACACCCGGGCCGACCTGGAGAAGACGCTGCAGATCGCGGACGAGGTGTTCGCGCAGATGTCGGGCAAGTAGAGGAGACAGTGTGGCCCGGGGTGGATTCTGTGCCCGCTGTGCAGCACTTTCACCCGCGGGCCATCTGGCCGTCGCCCTCGATGATTCCACGCTTGTCTACATCTTTGGGAGCCCTGGCTTGCCCCG
>QGVE01000250.1 GCA_003242675.1 Bacillota bacterium
AGCCCGAGTCCCGCGGCCGGGTGGGCTACCTCACCGGCCGGTTCAGCCTCTACCCGGACCTGACGGTGTGGGAAAACCTGCGCTTCTTCGCACGCCTCTACGGAATGAAGGGGCCTGAGATCGCGGCGGAGGCGGAGCGGCTGCTGGGCTGGGTGGGGCTCCTGCCCTTCACGGACCGGCGGGCCGGCGCCCTCTCCGGCGGCATGCGCCAGAAGCTGGCCCTGATCTGCGCCGTCATCCACCGCCCGCCCGTGCTCATCCTGGACGAGCCGACCACCGCCGTGGACCCGGTGGCCCGCGCCGAGTTCTGGCGGCTGCTGAAGGAGCAGGCGCGGCAGGGCCGGGCCGTGCTGGTCACCACGCCCTACATGGACGAGGCCGAGCACTGCGACCGGGTGGTGCTCCTGCACGAGGGGCGCGCCCTGGCCGAGGGCACGGCGGCGGAGCTGAAGCAGCGGCTGCCCTACCGCATGGCCCTGCTGACTGCGGCCGGCGACGCGGGGCGTCCGGCCAGCCGCCTGGCCCTTGCGGAGGTGGCGGCGGGCCTGCCCGGGTGCAGGTGGACCGCCCCCCTGGGGGAGGGGGTTCGGGTCGCGCTGGATCCCGCCGCTCCCCTGGATCCGCCTCCCGGGTGTGAACTGACGGAGGCGCCCCCGGAGCTGGAGGACGTCTTCCTCTGGCTGACGGGCGCCGGAGCCGAGGGGGTGCAGGTGGGATGACCTACGCCATCGAGACGCAGGGCCTGACCCGGCGCTTTGGCCACTTCACGGCGGTGGACGCGGTCTCGCTGACCGTGCCCTCCGGGACGGTGATGGGGCTGCTCGGCCCCAACGGTGCGGGCAAGACGACCTTGATCCGGATGCTGCTCGGGGTGCTCGCGCCCACGGCGGGAACGGGTCGCGTGCTGGGGTACGACCTGCGGACCGGCGCGGACCAGATCCGCCGGCAGGTGGGCTACATGTCGCAGCGGTTCAGCCTCTACCCGGACCTCACGGTGGCCGAGAACCTGGCGTTCTTCGGACGGGTCTACGGGCTCGGGGGCGAGGCCCTGGCCCGGCGGCAGGAGGAGCTGCTGATCTGGGCGGGGCTTGCGGACCAGCGCAAGACCCTCGCCGGGGACCTGGGCGGCGGCCTGCGGCAGCGGCTGGCCTTCGCCTGCGCCATCCTGCACCGGCCCCCGCTGCTCCTGCTCGACGAGCCGACCTCGGGCGTGGACCCCATGTCGCGCCGGAAGTTCTGGGACCTGATCTACAGCCTGGCCGACGGCGGCACCACGGTGCTGGTGACGACGCACTACATGGACGAGGCGGCCCACTGCGACCGGCTGGCGATGATGAACGCGGGCCGGCTGGTGGCGGTGGGGACGCCGCGGGAGCTGCGGGAGCGGTACGCCGGCGGAGGCGGGCTGGAGCAGGTGTTCGTGAACCTGGCCCGGGCAGGAGTGGGGGAAGCGGGTGCGCGCGACTCCGCCCGTTGACGGGTCTGCTGGCGGTGGAAGTCGGGCACGCGCGACTCCGCCAGGTGACGGTCCTGCCCGCGCTGGCGGTCTGCCCCGCGCACACGGTCAAGGCGGCCGGGAATCCCGGCCGCCGTTCACTACCCGCGGATGAGGGCGACCCGGTAGGGGTGGAGCGTGGCGGTCATGACCCCGGCCTGGACGGCGGGGTTGCCCTCCATGATGGCCCGGGCCTCCTCTTCCGTCTCCGCCTCGAAGATCACGAGGCCGATGGGATTCTCCTCCTGGGTGCGGCCGGCCAGGATGAGGCGGCCGTCGGCCAGCAGCCCCGGGTGTGTTCGGAGAAGCTAGCCGGCTTCGACACCGCCCTCGACGGTCAAAGGATTCCCCTACCGCCGCG
>QGVE01000139.1 GCA_003242675.1 Bacillota bacterium
ATCCATACGCCCAGTACCTGGTACATCGCCAGGAGGAAGGCGGCGAGGAAGAAGAGCCCCCCGACCGGGTGGAGCATCCAGCGGCCGAGCCGCGCCGGCCAGCTCGCGCCGGCCGCCGTCTCCGCAACCACCCGTTCCGCGATCTCGTCCGCCCGGCGGCGGCGGGCCCGGTAGACCTCCTCCCGCAGGCCCGGCCCCGGCCGGCCGAGCCGCTTGCAGGTCTCCGGGTCGTCCTCCAGCCACAGCACGCCCTCGGCCGGCGGGAGATCCGCGGGCAGCCGGCTCACGACCTCCGGCGTGGGCTTGCCGCGCCGGGCCCGCCGGATGGCCTCCTTCAGTTCGGCGACCCCCTCGCCCTTCACCGCGACGGTGGGGATCACCTCCACTCCCAGTTCGGCCGAGAGCCGCTCCACGTCGATGCTCAGCCCATTCGCCCGCGCCTCGTCCATCAGGTTCAGGGCGACGACCACCGGAAAGCCCATGTCGATGAGCTGCAGGGTCAGGAACAGGTCGCGGTCGAGGTGCGCGGCGTCCACGACGTTGACCACGATGTCGGCCTCGAGGATCATGTCCCGGGCGACGCGCTCCTCCTCGTTGAAGGCGGAGATGCCGTACACGCCCGGGGTATCGTAAACGCCCAGGTCACCCATCCGGCCCGAGGCGATGTCCACCGTGGTGCCCGGGTAGTTGGAGACTTCTACGTAGATGCCCGTCAGGGCATGGAAGATCGCGGATTTTCCCACATTCGGATTGCCGACCAGCACCACCTTGGATGCAAGGCCGGACAGCGGCACGCCGGGGCTCGGGCCGTGGCAGTGTGCCTGGGCCAACGCCTCATCCCTCCAGGAGCTCGACTTCGATGCGGTGTGCGAGGCTGCGCCCCAGAGCGATCTCCTGCTTCCCCTTGCGCAGCACCACGGGGCCGCCGGGAAGCACGGCCTCACAGGACGCCCGGCTGCCCTCGGCGATGCCGAACCGGATGGCAGCCAGCCGTGCGGCGGGGTCATCGATGCTGCGAATGCGGAACGTCTGCCCTGGCTTGGCCTGATCCAGCGTCATGCACACCCCTCCGCAAATGAGAATCGTTATCGTTTGTTTACAATGTCGCAAATACACAGGTGTAGATTCAAGTCGCCAAGGGGCGGATTTCCGCATAGGTCTATCGGGCGCGGCGCGTAGTCCCCCCGCGCGGTGTCCGGCCGCGAAAGGCACCCTTGGGCGAGATTTCCTACCGCCAGGGCCTGGCCGGCCGCCAGGAACGGATTGCCAATAGTACTTTGGTGCCTCCCGCACATTTCATTCATTCGACTACAATGGCAAAGACAAATGATTCGTCCGGGGGGGAGGCCACGTGCCGCTCGGCGAAGCGCTGATCCTGCCCGCGGTGGCGCTCGGGATCGGCTTCCACCTGGCGGTCAGCTGGGCGCTGCTCTGGCGCTATTACCAGGCGCAGGAGCGCTCCCTGCTCACGTGGGGCCTGGGGTGGCTGGTGCTGACCATCCACGTGCTGGGCATGTTCCTGACCGAGACCGGCGCGCCGGGGGCGACGCTCCTCCGGGACATCGCCTTCGCCGCGGCGGCCCTGGCGTTCCTGGGCGGCCAGGCGGAGCGCAGCTGGCGGCGGCCTGCCGTCCTGAAGCGCCTGGCCCCGGTGGGCATGATCGGCCTCATCGCCGCGTTCGCCCTCGGGGTGAGCGCCGGCGATCCGGTCGGCATCACCGCGACCGCGGTGGTGGTGATCGCACTGGGCGCCTGCGCCTGGCTGTCCTATCCCACCCCCGAGGAAGGGCGCGGCCTGGCGGAATGGCTGCTGTTCTCCGGCTTTTGCACGGGGACCCTGCGGGCGGCCGTCGCGGCCCTGCCCGGCTCCACCATCACGCTGGAGATCTTCACCCACGCCCTCTTCTCGCTGCTGTTCTCCGCGGCCGTCACCTGGCAGTCGTGGGAGCACGAGCGGGCCATCCGCCTCTTCTCCCGCACCCTGGAGCGGCTCAACCGGCCGCTCGGGCTCCAGGAGGCCCTCGACGAGGCCCTGCGGCTGGTGACGGAGATGCTGAACGTCCGGGAGGGCTGGATCCTGCTGCGCACCGAGGGGCGGGGCGGCGCCGAGGGCACGTGGACCATCGGGGCGGCCTGCGGCTTCCCCGAATGGGCGCGGGCCGGCGTGCAGGCGCAGCACTTCCCCATCGAGCGCTGCCTCTGCCTCCGCCACCTGAGCCGGGAGGCCCTGGTGACGCAGGTGCGGGACCTGGCCTGCGTCCGGGCGACCGCAGAGGTGGGCCACCCCAGCGGCCGGCACATCACCATCCCCCTGGGGCAGGGCGGCAAGGTGGCCGGCATCATGGTCCTCATGATCCCGCCGTCCCGCTACCTGAGCCCGAGCGACCTGGAGATCCTGACCGCCGTGGGGGAACAGATCGGCCTCGCCATCGACCGGGCCCGGCTGTACGACCAGCTGGCGGAGAAGGAGCGCCTGCGGAGCCGGCTGCTGGCCCGCCTCATCACAGCCCAGGAGGACGAGCGCCGCCGCATCGCCCGGGAGCTGCACGACGAGATCGGGCAGGCCCTGACGGCGCTGGTGGTCACCCTCGACTTCCTCGTCCGCCACCCGATGAGCGAGGAGAAGCTGCGGGAGCGGCTCATGGCCGTGAAGGAGATGGCCGAGACCGGGCTCAGCGAGGTGCGGCGCGTCATCCACGAGATGCGACCCACCGCCCTCGACGACCTGGGGCTGGAGGCCGCGATCCGCTGGCTGGTGCGCCGCTACGAGGACGCCGGCCTCAAGATCGACGTCGAGATCGAGGGGCTCACGGAGCGGCTGCCCGACCACATCGAGATCACGGCCTTCCGCCTGGTCCAGGAGGCCTGCACCAACACCGTGAAACACGCTGGCGCACAATCCATCCGGATTGCCCTCCGGCAGAGGGGGAGCTGGCTCACCGTCGAGGTGAAGGACGACGGCAAGGGCTTCGACGTCAAGCGGCGGGGCGAGGGCGTCGGCCTGGCCGGCATCCGGGAGCGGGTCAGCCTGGCCGGCGGGACGCTGACCATCGAGTCCAGTCCCAACGGTGGAACTCGGGTGTACGCCGAACTGCCCGTGGAAGGAGCGATGCAGCGTGGCGATTCGGGTGCTGATCTGCGACGACCACATGATGGTGCGCGAGGGCGTGCGCATGGTGCTGCAGTCTGAGCCGGACATCGAGCTGGTGGGCGAGGCCGGCCGCGGCGAGGAAGCGGTGGAGCTGACCAAGCAGCTCAAGCCCGACGTCGTCATCATGGACATCTCGCTGCCCGACATCAGCGGCATCGAGGCCACCAAGCTGATCAAGGAGGCCGTTCCGGAGACAAAGGTCATCGGGCTCACGATGCACGAGGAGGAGCCCTACGTGCTGGAGTTCCTGCGCGCGGGGGCCGACGCCTACATCGTCAAGCGGTCTGCCGCCGCCGACCTGGTGGGGGCGATCCGGGCCGTGATGCAGGGACAGGCCGTGCTCGACCCCGCCGTCACCCGGACCGTGGTCGAGGGCTACGTGTCCCGCCCGGGCCGCGCCCACGGCCAGCCGGCGGAGCCCTGCCCGCTCACCCCGCGCGAGCGGGAGATCCTCGTGCTCATCGCCGAGGGACTCACCAATGCCGAGATCGCCAAGCGGCTGTTCATCAGCGAGAAGACCGTGCAGACCCACCGCTCCAACATGCTGGACAAGCTCGGCATCCACGACCGCACCGAGCTGGTGCGCTACGCCATCCGGTTGGGCCTCGTGGAGCCGTAGCGGTCATGCGCCTCGCCGCCCCGCGGTGGGACCCCGGCCCCGGGCGCCGCGCCGCCGAATTGACAGAACCCGCGGCCTGGCGTAGAATCGGTTGCGAAATCGGTTCCGGAGAATAGGGGTCGCACATGGACTGGACCGCGCGGGTGATGGAGGCCTTCGGGTACCCTGGCATCATCCTCGTCATCCTGATCGAAAACCTGTTTCCTCCGATTCCCTCCGAGATCGTGCTGCCCTTCGCCGGTTTCATGACGACGCAGGGCAGCCTTACGCTGTTTGGGGTCGTCCTGGCGGCCACCGCCGGCTCGGTGCTGGGGGCGCTGGCGCTCTACGGCATCGGCCTGTGGTTCGGCCGCGAGCGCATCTACGGGATCGTGCGCCGGTACGGCCGCTGGCTCACCCTGACCGAGGCGGACGTGCAGCGCACGGAGGACTGGTTCGCGCGCTACGGCACCTGGACCGTCTTCTTCTGCCGCATGGTGCCGATCATGCGCAGCCTGATCTCCATCCCCGCCGGCCTGGTGCGCATGAACCTGGCGGTGTTCGTGCTCTACACCGCGGTGGGCTCCGCCCTCTGGAACGTGCTCCTGGCCGGCGTCGGCGCGGCCCTGGGCGCCGCCTGGGAGCGGGTTTCCCACTGGGTGGGCATCTACCAGGACGTGGTGGTCGCGGTCATCCTGATCGGGGCAGCCGCCTTCCTGCTCTACCGTCTGCTGCAGAGGAAAAAATGAAGCGTGGAGCCGGTGCCGCACCTTCGGCACCGGCTCCGTTCTTGCTGCCCTCAGCGCCTCACCGCCGGCGGCGGGAAGGACCCGACCGCAGGACCAGCTCGACGCTGCCGTCCGCGCCCACTTCCGGTGTGTAGCGATTCCCTTCCGAATCGCTCACCTGGAGCCGCTCGATGTACCAGGGCCCCCGGCTCTCGACCAGGGCCTGGAGCTTGCTCACCACGTCCTCCCGACTGATGGCGAGCGTCTTGCCGCCTCCATGCTCCGTGATCGACCAAACCTCCACCGGAACTCCCCCTTTCCGCACAGGCCCGGCCCGGACCGAAGGAGCGCGCTCCCCGGGGCCGGATCGCGGTATGCGCGCCGCGGCGTGCCGTGCACGGGCCGCGGCGCGAAGGATGACTTTCCTATCTTACACCAGCGGCACCACCCAGCACAACCCCGAGCCGCAGGTCGCCGGCCCGCCCCGGCACCGGGCCGGCACCCCGCCGGAAACCGAGCAGCCGCCACCCGGCATCGGGTGGCGGCCGCCTTTGGCCTACACCGCGATCTCCCTCATGTACTGGTCCGCGTCTTCGTGGACTTCGCGGAGGATCTCCACCTGCCGCTCCCGGAACAGGTCGATCTCGTACGGATTCGGGGTGCAGCTCCCGTCGGGCTCCAGCAGCACCCGCACCCGGGGCCGGTCGGCGCGGCCGCGCTCGGCGGCCACCACCACGGCCTTCCGCCCGTCGGTCAGCTCCACCATCGAGCCGACCGGCCACGGCGCGATGCAGTTCAGGAAAGCCAGCAGGATGTGGGGATCGAAGAACCCGTGCATCGGACCCGCCAGCGATTCCAGGGCCATCGCGGGGCTGAGTCCCTTCCGGTAGATGCGGTCCGAGGTCATCGCGTCGTAGCAGTCCACGATCGCGCACACCCGCGCGTACCGGTAGATCTGGGTGCCGCGCAGGTTGTACGGATAGCCGCCGCCGGACCAGCGCTCGTGGTGCTGGAGCGCGACCACCGCCGCGGTGGGCGGGATCTCCGACTGATTCTTGAGGAGCTCCCACCCCAGCACCGTGTGGCGCTTCATGATCTCGGACTCCTCGGGGGTGAGCCGGCCCGGCTTGTTGAGGATCTCGGGGGGGATCGCCACCTTGCCGATGTCGTGCAGGAGCGTCCCCAGGGCGAGGTCCCTGAGCTCCTCCAGGGAGTAGCCCAGCTCGATGCCGAGCAGGGTCGAGAGGATGCAGACGTTGACCGAGTGGCTGAGGGTGTACTCATCGGCACACCGGATGTCGACCAGGCTCACGGCCACCTTGGGGTTGCTGAGGAGTTCGGCGATGATCTGGTCAATCGTCTGCTTCAGCCCGTCGGTGCGAATGGTGGGCGAGAAGTGGCGGAGCCTCTGGTGGGTCGCCACGGCGACGGCGGCCCGGACCTCTTCCATGGTCCGGTGCATCTGATCCTTCAGCTGGATCCGCGTCTGGTCGGACACCACGTCCATCGGCTCGACGTCGGGCGCCAGCTCGTTGACGACGTACACCGAGGTGATGCCGTACGAGAGCAGGGGACCGATGAAGGACTCCCTGAGCACCGTTCCCGCCTGCAGCAGTACCTGGCCGTTCGCAGAAAAGATCGTCTTGCCCAGTCTCATGCCCGCGCGGATCTCGGTTGTCGGGACCCGGTACACCGCGTACACCTCCGGGTTGGAAGGACAGATAAGCCCCGCATCGCGGGGGACGCTCGGTCCGCCTCCCCTGTTGCACGTAGAAATACCTAAAACATATATCTATGGGTTACACACATTGGTGATCTATTCCTTCTCCAACCCGGAACTTCATCCGTTGTTTTCCGTTTTCTGATAAACCGAGACCCCAGCACGGGCGTCAGCGCTCCAGCGGCGCAGCGCCGTCGATGGCCGGTGCGATCGCCGCCAGCCGCCCGACGCAGTCCAGCCAGCCCGCGCGGTGGTGCTCCGCGACCCTGGCATCGCCGAAGCCCCCGTGCCGCAGGATGAGCTCGGTGCCCCCCTCCACCTCCCGCAGAAGAGCAGCGTGACCCGCGTCTCCTCCCCCGACGGGTCGCCCTCCCAGGCGAAAGTGAAGACCAGCCGCTCGGGCGGGACGATCTCACGGTACTCGCGCACGCACACCAGGGCCTGCCTCTTAAACCACTCTGACGCTGCGCCAAAAAAAAAAGGGA
>QGVE01000140.1 GCA_003242675.1 Bacillota bacterium
CAAGTTCCTCAAAGGAAAAGCCGTTGTCTGCACGAATCTCAACCATGACGAGAGATGACCCTCCCTGTGTTGGTGTTTGTTTTCCCAGCAACAACACTTTTGGAAGGGCCATCTCTCGTCCTGCTTTTTTCAGCAGAAATGTTGTGGCCTACCCACGAAAACTTTACTCACACTTGTCAGGGGCGCCGGGGGTCGGGCGCGGCACAAGGTTGCAGACGCCGCCCCGCCGACGCTGGTGGGACAGGGGCTGTGGAGCGGGGATCACGGAAGCTCGACCTGGCACCGCGCGTGGTCGAACGACCGGTCTGTTGACACGGAGATTACGCCAATCTTATGCTTGGCGCGACGATACTGGCTAGGGGGGAGCGCACGTGTCTGCAGAGGGCTACCGGATGTACATCGGCGGTCAGTGGCGCGAGGCGGTAAGCGGCAGGCGGTTCGAGGTGACCAACCCGGCCACCGGGGAGGTGATCGCCACCGTCCCCGACGCCGGCGCGGAGGACGCCCGGGCGGCCGTTGAGGCGGCCCATGCGGCCTTCGCCGAATGGTCCTCGCTTCCCGCCCACGTGCGGGCCCGGTACATGCGCAAGCTGTATGACCTGATCGTGGCAGACGTCGACCGGCTCGCCCGGGTGCTCACCGAGGAGAACGGAAAGCCCCTGACGGAGGCCAGGGGCGAGGTGCTCAACGGCGCCGAGTACCTGAACTGGTACGCCGAGGAGACCCGGCGCATTTACGGCGAGACGATCCCCGCCTCGTCCCGGAAGACCCGCATCCTGGTGTTGCGCCAGCCTGTCGGCGTCGTCGGGGCGATCACGCCCTGGAACTTCCCGTCCTCCATGGTGACCCGCAAGCTCGCCCCCGCGCTGGCCGCGGGCTGCACGGTGGTGCTGAAGCCGGCGGAGCAGACGCCGCTCAGCGCGCTGCTCATCGCGGAGCTGATCCAGGAAGCCGGCCTGCCCGCCGGGGTGGTCAACGTGGTCACCACCCTGGACCCGGCGGCCGTGGGGAAGGAGTTCCTGGAGAACCGGCTGGTGCGCAAGATCTCCTTCACCGGCTCCACGGAGGTGGGCAAGTACCTGATGCAGGGCGCCGCGGCGCAGATGAAGCGGGTCAGCCTGGAGCTGGGCGGCAACGCCCCGTTCATCGTGTTCGAGGATGCCGACCTGGAGGCGGCGGTGCAGGGCGTGGTGATCAGCAAGTTCCGCAACGCCGGCCAGACCTGCATCTGCGCCAACCGGATCTACGTCCAGGAGTCGATCGCCCCGGCCTTCACCGAGCGGCTGGTGGAGGCGGTCCGCGGCCTGCGGGTGGGGCACGGCCTGGAGGAGGGCACCAACGTGGGGCCGCTGATCGACGAGGCGGCGTACGTGAAGGTGGAGGGACACGTCCGCGACGCCCGCGGCAAGGGCGCCCGGGTGCTTACCGGCGGCCACCGGCTGACGGGGCCCGAATTTGACCGCGGCTACTTCTACGCCCCCACCCTGCTCGACCAGGTCAGCGATGAGATGCGGATCGTGCACGAGGAGACGTTCGGTCCGGTCGCGCCGATCCTGACCTTCCGCACCGAGGAGGAGGTGATCCGCCGGGCCAACGACACCCGCTACGGCCTGGCGGCCTACATCTTCACCCGCAGCCTGGGGCGCACGGTGCGGGTCAGCGAGGCGCTGGAGTACGGGATGGTGGCCGTGAACGACTCGCTCCTCGCGGTGCCCCAGGCGCCCTTCGGGGGCGTCAAGGAGAGCGGGCTCGGGCGCGAAGGCGGCCGTCACGGCCTGGACGATTACCTGGAGTACAAGTACCTGTCGGTGGTCCTGGACGGCTAAGGGACGACTGGCGCGAGACCCGCCCGGATCCGCGGGCGGGTTTCGCGCGCGCAACGCGGAGACAGGGAACGTGCCGGTTCGGCTCCCAGGTGCGGAAGCGGAAATTTCGCCACTGACTGACTAAATGTGTATGTGCTTGAACATTCAGCTTGCACCATGCTACCCTATTTCCTGAATCACGGGTGGTGACGGTGGACGAGGAGGGTTCGCCACGTGAAGCTCACTGTACGCACCAAGCTGCTGGCCGGGTTCCTGTCCATCCTGATTCTGATGGTCGGCGTCACGGCAGTGGGATTCCGGGCGCTCAACCAGGTGCGGGCGCAGTACGAGGAACTGTCCGGGCGCATACAGACCATGCAGCTCCAGGCCCGCATCGTGCAGCAGCTCATGACGGAGCAGGCCCGGGCGCTCAACCAGTATCTGCTGACGTCCAACCGGGCCTACGAGGATGAGTACAAGAAGGCGGCTGACCAGCTGGAAGCGAGCCTGAGCGAGATCGCGGCGTTGGTGGACTCGGCGGAGGCGCAGGAGATCCTCGCCCGGGTCCGGGACAGCCAGAAGGCGTACCAGGCCACGGCCGCGCAGCTCTTCAGCCAGCAGTCGCTCTCCCCCGGCGTCGTGCAGTCCATGGTGACCAGCACCTTGCCGCCCCTGCGCAGCCGGTTCATGACCAGCGTGGATGAGCTGATCCAGCTGGGCGACAAGCTGGCCGGGGCGACCCGGGAGCAGGTGGAGGCGACGGACCTGCAGGCCCGCTGGATCATGGGGGTCGCCGCCGCGGTGTCGGTGGTGGCCGGCTGGATCATCGCCGTCACCATCGGCCGGCAGGTCGCATTCCCGGTCACGGCCATTGCGCGCAGCGCCGCACGGATGGCCGAGGGCGACCTGACCGTAGAGCCGCTCGCGGTGAAGAACCGGGATGAACTGGGCGAGATGGCGCAGGCCTTCAACCGGATGCTGGACAGCATGCGGACCATGCTCCAGCAGGTGAGCGCGAGCACCGACAGCGTGCTCCGGGCGTCCCACGAGCTCTCGGAGGCCGCGGAGTCGTCGGCGCAGGCCGCATCCGGCTCGGCCCAGGCCATCGCACACGTGGCCGAGGGCGCATCGGAACAGGCCGGGGCCACGGCGCAGGCCAACGGCACCATGGCCCAGCTGCAGGAGGCGATTCAGCAGATCGCTGCCGGGGCCAACCGGTCGGCGGCTGAGGTGCAGGATGCGTCCGCGCTCCTCCAGGAAATGGCCCACCACTTGGAGCAGATGGTGGCGGATGCCGCGCAGACCGCGGAGCGGGCGGCTCTGGCCATCGAGCGGGCCGAGGCCGGCGCACAGGTGCTGAACCGGACGCTGGCGGAGATCGGCCGCATCGGCGAGGCCTCCCAGCGCACGGCGGAACGGATCCGGGAACTGGAGCGGTTCTCCGGTCAGATCAGCGCCATCACCGAGGTCATCTCCGGCATCGCCGAACAGACCAACCTGCTGGCGCTCAACGCGGCCATCGAGGCGGCCCGGGCCGGGGAGCACGGCCGCGGCTTCGCCGTGGTGGCGGATGAGGTGCGGAAGCTGGCGGAGCAGTCGGCCGCTTCGACCCAGGAGATCAGCGAGCTGGTGCGGCAGATCCAGGCGGGAACCGCCGAGGCCGTCCAGGCGGTGGAGGAGGGGACGAAGCGGGCCGACGAGGGCAACCAGATGGCGGCCCAGGCCGGCGACGCCCTGTCGGAGATCATGGCCACCCTGAACGAGGCCGCCGAGCGGGTGCGCGGCATCGCCCAGGCCGCCGCACAGGTCAAGCAGGAGTCCGAGCGGGTCCTGCAGACCTTCACCAGCCTGGCCTCGCTGACCGAGCAGAACACGGCAGCCACCGAGGAGATGGCGGCGGGCGTCAACGAGGTGACGCAGGTGGTGGCCCGCATCAACGAGGTGGCGCAGAGCAACGCGGCCGCGGCCCAGGAGGTCTCGGCCTCCGTGGAGGAGCTGACGGCGACGTCGGAGGAGATTGCCGCCTCTGCCCAGAACCTGGCCGTGACGGCGCGGGAGCTGCAGACGCAGGTGCAGCGGTTCAAGCTCTAGCCGCGGCGGCTGCGGACCGCCAGGCAGTGGCGCGGACGAACACGAGGGCGGAACCGGGATCCCCGGTGCCGCTTCGCTGTGCGGCCGGGAGATCGGCAACCTGGCGCAGCAGATCCAGGCGGCGGAGGGGAACCCGATGGCGGCGCAGGCGGGGGAGGCGGGGGAGGCGCGGTGGGCCGTGTCTGACTTTCGACAAGCCCGTGGCGGCGGCTCGCAGTTTTGGGATTGCCAAAAACTACAACTCAAAATAGATTAGACTATCCCTGTTAGTTTTAATAGGAAAAACCTTTTACTGCGTATTGTGATGATGCTAAAGTATTGGCTGCGGTTCGGACCATTTGTCGGGAGGGGCTGCGTCGTGAAGTTCAGCGTCCGCACGAAGCTGTTCATCGCGTTTGGGGCTGTCCTGCTCCTGTTGGTGGGCACGACGGTCACCGGCTTCATCGGCCTGCGTGATGTGGTGAAGAACTACGACGACCTTTCCGGTCGGGTGCAGTACGTCCAGCTCCAGGCAAACAAGGTCGAGCAGTTGTTGACGGATCAGGCCAGGGCGGTGACCGGGTATCTGGCGACCGCAGACCGCTCCTACTACCAGGACTATACGACCGCGTCCGAACAGCTGGAGGCGATCCTGGCCGAGATGGCGACGCTGGTCTACACGGCGGAGGGCAGAGAGGCCGTGGACCAGGTCCGCGACCGGAGCCAGGCGTATGACGCCCTCGCCGAGCAGGTGTTCGCGCAGCAGAGCTTCACCCGTGAGCGCGCCGCGGAGATCCTGAACGGCCCCCTGCCGAAGCAGCGCGCGGAGGTCGTGGCGAGCGTCCGGGGCCTCATTGAGCTGGCAGACAGGGTTGTCGACAATACGCGCGCCCAGGTGGACCGGGTGGCCCACCAAGCCCGGTTGATCATGGCCGTGGCGGCCGGGATCGCCACGGTGCTGGGCCTGATCGTTTCGGCGATCCTGGGCGGGCAGGTCGCCTCCCCGGTGGTGGCCATCGCCCGGACCGCCGCCCGCATGGCCGACGGCGACCTGACGGTGGAGCCCCTGAAGGTGCGCAACCGGGACGAGCTGGGCGAGATGGCCGCGGCCTTCAACCGGATGCTGGAGAACGTGCACGGGATGCTTCAGCACGTGAGCCAGAGCACCCGGAGCGTCCTGCAGGCTTCGCAGGAGCTGTCCAGCGCCGCGGAATCGTCGGCCCAGGCGGCCTCCAGCTCGGCGGAGGCGATCGCTCAGGTGGCCGCGGGGGCTTCGGAGCAGGCCAGAGCCACGTCCGCGGCCAACGCCACGATGACCCAGCTGAAGGATGCGATCCAGCAGATCGCCTCGGGCGCGACCCGGTCGGCGGTGGAGGTGCAGGAGGCGTCGACGCTGCTACAGGAGATGGCGCAGCACCTGGACAGGGTGGTGACGGACGCCACGGCGACGGCCGAGGAGACGGCTGCCGCGGTGGAGCGCGCGGAGGCGGGGGCCGAGGTGCTGGGCCGGACGCTGGAGGAGATCGGGCATATCGGTGAGGCCTCGCAGCGCATCGCCGAGCGGGTCCGGGAGCTGGAGCGGTACTCCGGGCAGATCGGCGCCATCAGCCAGGGGATCTCCAACATCGCCGAGCAGACGAACCTGCTGGCGCTGAACGCGGCGATCGAGGCGGCGCGGGCGGGGGAGCACGGCCGGGGCTTTGCGGTGGTGGCCGACGAGGTGCGGAAGCTGGCGGAGCAGTCGGCGGCGTCCAGCCGGGAGATCGAGGAGCTGGTGCAGCAGATCCAGGCGGGCACGGCGGAAGCGGTGCAGGCGGTGGAAGAGGGGACCGCCCGGGCGGCGCAGGGGAACGCGATGGCGGCGCAGGCGCGGGAGGCGCTGACGGAGATCCTGGCCACCCTGAACCGGGCGGCTTCGCAGGTGGCGGCGATTGCGGAGTCTGCGGAGCAGGTGCGGAAGGACTCGGAGCGGGTGCTGCAGACGTTCAACGACCTGGCGGCGCTGACGGAGGAGAACACGGCGGCGACGGAGGAGATGGCGGCGGGCGCGCACGAGGTGACAGAGGCGGTGGCGCGGATCACCGACGTGGCGCAGAGCAATGCGGCGGCAGCGGAGGAGGTGTCGGCGTCGGTGGAGGAGCTGACGGCGACGGCGGAGGAGATTGCGGCGTCGGCGCAGAGCCTGGCGGCCACGGCCAGGGAGCTGCAGGCGCAGGTGGAGAAGTTCAAGCTATAACGGTGCACCGACCAGCGCCCGGCCACAGCGGTGGCCGGGCTTCTTGTTGCCTCCGAGGGCAGTCCTCTCCCTGCCTGGCATACACTGTAGGAAGCCCCACCGGGAGGGAGGAGACAGCCCCATGGATGACCGTGACCTGCCGGCCCTGGAGGAGGCGATCGGGGAGATCTGGGAGACGGCGCGGCGGCTGGGCCTGGATCCCTTCCCCACCCACTTTGAGATCGTGCCGGCGACGATCCTCTACGAGTTCGGCGCCTACCTGCTGCCCGGACGGTTCAGCCACTGGACCCACGGCAAGGCGTATTACACGATGAAGTCCGCTTACGACTACGGCCTCAGCAAGATCTACGAGCTGGTGATCAACGCCAACCCCAGCTACGCCTTCCTGCTGGAAACCAACTCGCTGCTGCAGAACAAATTCGTCGTGGCCCACGTGTTCGGGCACACCGACTTCTTCAAGAACAACATCTGGTTTGCGCCCACCAACCGGCAGATGCTGGAGACGGTGAGCCAGAACGCCCAGCGCATCCGCCAGTACGGCATCGAAGAAGGGGACCTGGAGGTGGAGC
>QGVE01000141.1 GCA_003242675.1 Bacillota bacterium
CCCGCCCCGCGCCCCGGGTCGGGCGCGGGGGGGCCGGCGGGGCAACCACGCCCCCCAGCGGCGGCCGGGCGAGGGGGGTGGGCACCGCCCCCGAACGGGCGGGGGGGGTGCTGCCCGCGGCGGGGGCGGATGGCGCCGCGGGCTGCGCCAGCCCCCCGGCCAGGTACCCGATCACCCGCCGCAGGAGCTCCGGATCGACCCGGTGCCGCAGGGCCATCGGCACCACCCGCAGGAGGTCCTCCGTCTGGACCTCCCGGCGCCCGTCGAGGCAGGCCGAGAGCCGGATGCCGGCCTGGATCGCCTCCACCCCCCGCAGCGACTCCAGGTCGAACTGGCTGTAGAGCGCGGCGATCTGCCTGCGCACGCCGGGCGGCACCGCCACGTGGCGCAGGTCGGCCGCGCGCAGGGTGAGCCGGGTGCGCCAGAGCTCGGCCTGCGCCTCGGCGACGCGGCGGGAGGGCGGTTCGCCCGCCTCGGCGGCGGCCAGGATCTGCTCCACCACGGCGGGGTCCGCCGGCCGGTCGGTGTAGATGGCGAAGTCGAAGCGGTCGCTGAGCTGCCGGCGGATCTCCTCCAGGGGCCCCGGGTCCTCGTCGGGGTTCGAGGCCGCCCAGACCGAGACCATGACCGGCAGCTCCACCGGCGGCAGGCCGGTCTCCTCGATCTGCACCCGCCCCGGCCGGGTGCCCATCACGTCCAGCAGCACGTCCGCCAGCTCCGGCGAGGTTTCGGCCAGCCGGTTGATCTCGTCCACGAACAGGATGCCCCGGTGGGCCTGCGGGATGGTGCCGGGCAGGAGGGCCGCCTCGGGGCTCACGGCGCTCACCAGCCGGCTCAGGTCGATGGAGCCCACCACCGTGCCGATCTTGGCCGCATGGGAGATCTCCAGGAAGGGCATGGGCACCCGCTCCTCGCCCAGGGCCGCCACCTCCTCCGGGCTCAGGTCCCGGTGCAGGGGGCAGTGGGGCGCGGACGGGTCGCAGTTGTACGGGCAGCCGCGGATGCGCCGGATGCGGGGCAGGAGACGGCGCACCCGCCGCATGATGGTCGTCTTGCCGGTGCCCCGCAGCCCCTCGGCGTGGATGTGCAGGGGCCTTCCGGCCAGCGTGGAGACCAGCGACATCTCGACGGCCCGGAAGAGCGCGTCGTTTCCGGGATGCCGCACCAGGCCGAGAACCGATTCCATGTCATACCCCCCGAACGTCGCAGCGATCACTGGTTGTTAGTGTAACCAAACGCTGGGAAGAAACTCCCTCGCGGCTTGTCAATGCCGCCAGAAGATCGCTCGACACGCTGTCGAAGCGGGGGCTGGGCGGTCGGCCCCTGTAAAGCCGGTTCTCGCCCCGGTCAATGTCGAAAGGGCGCCCCCGAAAGGGCGCCCTGTGTTGCAGTCGTTGTCGAATTCGGTCACTCTTCCGTCGTCGCCGCCCGGCAAAGCGCCGCTGCCGCCGACCGGGAGCCGCTCGGCCTTGCGCGGAGACCCGTTCCCCGGTCCGCCGCCACTTACGCCTTGGCCGGCCTGGCGCTCGCGCGTCCGGGATCGCCGCCTTCCCGGCTCCGCTCCCACACGAACCAGAGCGCCGCCGCGACGGTGATCGAGGAGTACGTGCCGGCGAGGATGCCCACCAGCAGCGTCGCGGCGAGGTCCAGAATGGTCGAGCCGCCCAGGAGGATCATCACCACCAGCATGAGCTCTACCGTCACGCCCGTGTAGATCGACCGGACGATGACCTCCCGGATCGACCGGGTGGCCACCTCCTCCAGCGGCTCGCCCTTCTGCCGGTTCTGCAGGTTCTCCCGGATCCGGTCCATGACCACGACGGTGTCGTTCATCGAGTAGCCCAGCACCGTCAGCGCCGCCGCCACGAAGTTGGAGCTGATCTCCACCCGGAAAAGCGACAGGACGCCCATGGTGATGATGACGTCGTGCAGCAGGGCGAGGACCGCCGCGACGCCCATGCGGAACTGGAACCGGATCGAGATGTAGATCACCTGCAGCACGGCGGCGATGCCCACGGCCAGCAGGGCCTTGGTCGTGAGCTCGGAGGACACCGTCGCCGAGACCGCGTCCTCGCCGATCACCCTGTAGCGGCCGAGGTGGTTGAGGCTGTCGTAGAGCTTGGCCTTGTCCTCGGCGCTCAGCTCCGGGGTGCGCACGAGGAACTCGGTGGCCTCGGGGCTCTCCGCCCCCTTGGGCTCCACCTGCTGGATCTGGGCGTCGATCCCCAGGACGCTGTCGATCACGGTGCGCACCTGCTCGATCGTGACCGCGTTCTCAAACTGCAGGTCCAGCAGCAGGCCGCCGGTGAAGTCGATGCCCAGGTTCAGCCCGCGGGAAAGGAGCAGGCCGGCGGCGACCAGGACGGTGACCAGGGTGAAGAGCAGGTAATGCGTGGCATAGCGCATGTAGCGGATGCGGGTGAGGACCATTTACCCGGCCACCTCCTTCACGCCGAACAGCGTCCGCTTGTTGAACCAGCCGGTGTCCACCGTGAGCTTCACCAGCCAGCGGGTGAAGGTGACGGCCGTGAAAATGGAGAGCACCGTGCCGACGAACAGCGTGATCGCAAACCCGCGCACCGGGCCCGTGCCCAGGTACCAGAGGATCGCCGCCGCGATCGCCGTGGTGACCTGCGAGTCCAGCACCGTCACGTACGCCCGGTGGAAGCCGGCGTCGATGCCGGAGCGGAGCCCCTTGCCCTTGCGCAGCTCCTCCTTGATGCGCTCGAAGATGATGACGTTGCCGTCCACCGCCATGGCGATGCCCAGCAGCAGGCCGGCGATGCCGGGCAGCGTGAAGACGGCCCCGATGGCCAGGAGGACGACCATGTTCAGGATCGCGTAAACCCCGAGCGCGATGTCGGCCAGGAGGCCGGGGATGCGGTAGAGCAGGATCATGAACAGCAGGACGCCGACGAGGCCGATCCAGCCCGCCCGGAGCGACTTGGCGATGGAGTCCGCACCCAGCGTGGCGCTGACCATGCGGGCCTCCACCTCGACCAGCTTGATGGGCAGCGCGCCGCCGTTGATCAGCGTGGCGAGCCGCCCGGCCTCTTCCGCCGTGAAGTTGCCGGTGATGACGGCCTCGCCGCCCGGGATCGGTTCCTGAACAACCGGGGCGGAGATGACCTCATCGTCCAGCAGGATGTAGATCGGCTGGCCGACCCACTTGGAGGTCGCCTCGTGGAACTTCTTCGGCCCGTCGCCCTTCAACTTCAGGGTCACGACGAAGCCGCCGCCCGACGGGTTCTGGGCGACGCTGGCCTTCTCCACGTCGTTGCCGGTCAGCACCTCGTTCCCGTCGGGGTCGACGAACTTCAGCACGGCGGTCTTGCCGATGACCTCCCGGGCCTCGTCGATGTTGGCCGCGCCGGCGATTTCCACGATGATCCGGTTCCGGCCGTCGACCTGGACGATCGGCTCGGAGACCCCCAGGGCATTGATGCGGTTCTCGATGACCCCGCGGGCCGCCTGGATCCGATCCGGCGTCACCTCGCCCAGCTCCGAGTCGACGCCCTCCAGGACGATGTGGGCACCGCCCTGCAGATCCAAACCCAGCTTCATGTGGCGCAAGATCCTGGCCGAGCCGGTCCCGGGGTCCGGCGACAGGTAAAACCCGATGACGCCGGCGACCACCGCCAGAATCAGGGCCAGAACCAGCGCGTTCCAGCCGCCTCTCATGGCCTGTCCTCCTCTGCGTGGATTGACTTGTTCCAAAGCAAAATGGAGGCTGCGCCTCCGGACATTCGCAGGAATACGCTGTTGCTTCAACTGTTCCTGCCCATAACCTCTTCAATTGTACGGCGCGCCGCGGGGCGAGTCAAAGAAAATCGCGGCTACAGCAGGCGGTTTTCGTTCATGACGAGCTGGAACTGGCAGCCCAGGTGGGCCGCCGCCCGCCGGCACATGATCATGCGGGTGAGGAAGATCTCGAAGTACTCCATGATCGCGATGATGGACGTGTCGACCACCAGGCTGAGCCGGATCACCTTCTCCTTGCGGAAGGCGTGCAATGCGCTGTGGGTGACCGCGTAGTTGACCCGGTCGTGGATGTCGAAGGTGGCCACGTCCCGGTTATGGACCCGGGTGCGGTGCACGTCGGACTTGTCCGCCAGGATCAAGGCGGCGGCGACGTCGTGCACCGGGTTGCCGATCTCCTCCTCGTGGTTGCCGATGGCCGACATGATGATGGCGATCTCCTCAGGCTCCATGCCCATCCGCCTGAGGATCTGGTAGGCCAGCATGGCGCCGGTCTGCCCGTGGCCCTGCCGGTTGACGATGTTGCCGATGTCGTGCAGCAAGGCGGCGATGCCCGCCAGCTCCTGCAGGCGAGGCGGCCGGCCGAGCTCGGCCATCAGCCCCATCGCCCGGTCGGCGACCAGGCCCACGTGCCGGAGCCCGTGTTCGGTGAAGCCGATGGCCGACAGCATCTCGTTGGCCTTCACGATGTAGGCGCGCACCTCGGGATCCCGCCGCACCTGCTCAAAGGTCACGTTCGCCAAGCTGGTTCCTCCCGTCTCCCTTTTGCTCCCTTGTCCCCGACGCCGCGGCCGCCGCCCCGCCGGTCCGGCCTCCTCACCGGTACTCCCGCGCCGCCGCCAGCGGTCCGTGGTCCCCGACCCGCGCCAGGGGCCAGACCAGCGCGACCGCCCGGCCCTCCACCCGCGCAACCGGGATCGGCCCCAGAAGGCGCGAGTCCAGCGAGGCCCCCCGGTTGTCCCCCATCACCCACACGTACCCGGGCGGAACCGTCAGCGGCCCGACGTCGTACGTGCCGGGGCTGCCCGGGTTGACGTAGGGCTCCGCGAGCCGCCGGCCGTTCACCCACACGGCGTCGCCCCGCACCGTCACCTCGTCCCCGGCCACGGCGATCACCCGCTTCACGATGTGGCGGCCGGGGTTGGCGGGGTCGGCGATCACCACCACCTCCCCCGGCGCCGGCGGCCGGAACCGGTAGACCAGCTTGTTCACCAGAAGCCGGTCGCCGTGGACCAGGGTCGGCAGCATCGACTCGCCGTCCACCCGAAAAACCTGCACACCGTACGTGCGCACGACCAGCGCCACGACGAGGGCCAACACCACCGTCTCCAGAATCTCCCGGGCCAGCCCCCTCCCGGCCGGCGCCGGTCCCTCCTGCGGAGGCGCCATCACGCTCGCCCCTTCTCCTTCCATTCCGCGATGAACGTCAGCACCCGCTCCCGCACCTCCTCGATGCTGAGCTCGTCGGTGGGCAGGTACAGGTCGCACTCGGCCCGGGCGCAGGCCAGACGCCTGCGCTGTTCGTCGAGCCGCTCCGGCCCGTAGCTGATGTCCGGCCGGCGGCGGCGGACCGTCTCCCACCGGGCGTCCAGCATCACCAGGATGTTCGCATCGGGATGCAGGTGCTTCCAGAGCCGCTTCACACAGGAATGCTCCTGGGGGACGCTGTAGGCCTGGACGCCGGCCTGCCGAAGGCCGCTTGCCAGCGTCGTCTTCCCGGCCGCACACACGCCCACGATCGCGACGATGGGCTCACGCATCGCACCCCTCCCCGGTCGGCTTCACCACTCCAGGGTGACGTTCATCCGGCGGATGCGGTCCTCGCCCCCCTCGGTCACGCCCACGGCCACCACGGCCATGTCATCCGCGGGGCGACCCTCGTCCAGCTTCATCGCCTCGTCCAGGACCCGGTCGGCCAGGGCCTGCATCTTCGCCGGGTCGGCCTCCCGGAGCAGCGCCTCCAAGGCCTCCACCGGCCACTGCCGCCCGTGCCACCGGCCGGCCGAGTAGATGCCGTCCGTCATGGCCAGGGCCACCAGCCCGGCCTCCAGCGCCACCTCGGCGATCACCGGCCGCAGCGCCTCCCGCATGCCGATCGGCTCGACGGGCTCGTCCAGCCGCAGAATGGTGCCGTCGCCCCGGCGGACCAGCACGGGCACGTGGGTGTTGCGGGTGACCACCAGGGTGCCGCTGCGGGCATCCACGGAGAGCAGCACCAGCTCCGCGGAGACCTTGCCGTCCCGCACCGCGTACAGGTAGTCGTGCACCCCCCGGGCCACCGCGCCGTCCCGCACGCCGTCAGCGACCAGCTGCAGCGCCTTCGCGACCACCAGCTGGCTGAGCCGCTTGGCCGCCCGGCCGTGCCGCTGCCCGTCGACCAGGATGGCGGTGAGGCCGCCCCGCGGCCTCTCCACCAGTTCTAGAGAGTCCCCACTTTCCGTCAGCCCAAACTTCGGAACCTTGGCGACGGCCATCGTCACCTGCACGGCCCATGCCTCCCATGCCCTCCGATCATCCCCGGGCCCTCTGCCCGGGCCCGCGCCGCGTGCCCCGGGGCTACCCCTGCGGCGTCCCGGGCCGCCCCGGCTGCGGCTCCGGCTCCCCGGCCGGCTCCGCCGGCGAAGCCGGGCGGGCCATCGCCTGCCGCAGGGCCCGCTCGATCTCGCCCGCCCGGGGGCCCATCACGACCTGGATGGAGGAGCCGGCCCGCACCACCCCGGCGGCGCCCAGGGCGCGCAGGGCGGCATCGTCCACCGCCTCCGGGCGGTCCACCTCCAGCCGCAAGCGGGTCATGCAGGCGGTCAGGCTGCGCACGTTGCCGGCCCCGCCCAGAGCCTCCCGGATGGCGGCGCGCTCCCCCCGCTCCTCGGCCCCAGCGTCCGCCCCGCCCTTCGCCGGCTCCCGAGCTGG
>QGVE01000013.1 GCA_003242675.1 Bacillota bacterium
CCCCTCCTTGCCCCCCGCCCCCCCGGCTGGGGGCCCCCCGCCCTTGCGCCCGCCCCCACGGGCAGGTCCCGGGGCCCCCCCCCCCCCCGGGGAGGGCGGGGCCCGCCGTTCCGGCCGGCGGGCAGTTCAGGCCCGCAGCCAGCAGGCGGCGCACATTGGCGATCTCCCCCGCCCGGTCGGGGTGCAGCGCGGCCAGCCGCTCCAGGGCCTCCTCGCCCAGGTGGGCCCAGAGCATGCCCGCCGCGGTGCGGAGCGGGTGGCGCACCGCGGCCTCGCTGCCCGGCAGCGGGCTATAGGCCAGGTGGGCGACGCGGCGGAACCCCTCAAAGCCCCCGGCCAGAACCTCGAAGCCCCAGATGGCGCCGTCGGTGCCGTAGCCGGTGCCGTCCAGCACGAGGCCGATCGCCTCGCCCTCCCAGCCGTTCTCCGCCAGGCATGCGGCCAGGTGGGCGTGATGGTGCTGCACCGGGATCACCGCCTCCGCCCCCAGGGTGCGGGCGAGGGCCGCGGAGTGGTAGCCCGGGTGCAGGTCGCAGGCGGCGACCGTGGGCCGGATGCCCGTGAGCCGCTGCAGGTGGTCCAGGGCGCGCCGGTAGTTGGCCTGGGCCTCGGCGGTCTCCAGGTCGCCCAGGTGCTGGCTCAGCACCGCCCGCCGCCCCTGCAGCAGGCAGAAGGTGTTCTTGAGGTCGCCGCCCACCCCGAGGACGGCCGGCGCCGGACCCCCGGGCGGGGCGGGCACCGGGACCTCCCGGGGGACGTAGCCCCGGGAGCGGCGCAGAAAGCGGACCTCGCCGTCCACCACCTGCACCACCGAGTCGTCGCAGGGCACGTGGATCGGCCGGTTGTGGATGAGGAAGGCGTCAGCCAGATCGGCCAGGTCCGTCAGCGCCTCCTCCTCCCGGTACTGGACCGGCAGCCCGCTGGGGTTGCCGCTGGTCATCACCAGGAGCGGCGGCGCCTCCTGCAGGAGCAGGATGTGCAGCGGCGTGTAGGGCAGCATGATGCCCAGGGTATCGACGCCCGGCGCGACCGAGGGTGCAACGGGCAGGTCCGGGTCCCGCAGCCGCCGCAGCAGGACGATGGGCGCGGCCGGCGAGGTGAGGGCCCGCTCCTCGGCGGGGCTGACTTCCGCCACCCGCCGCACCGTCTCCAGATCCCTGGCCATGAGGGCGAAGGGCCGGTGGCGGCGGTGCTTCACCCGCCGGAGCCGGGCCACCGCCTCCTCGTTCGTGGCGTCGCAGGCCAGGTGGAAGGCGCCGATGCCCTTCACGGCGACGATCTGTCCGGCCCTGAGGCGCGCCGCCGCCTCCTCCAGCCACGCCGCAGGAGAGCAAAGATCCCGGCCCGCGGCGTCCACCAGGCGCACGGAAGGACCGCAGGCCGGACAGGCGTTGGGCTGGGCGTGGAACCGCCGGTCGGCGGGGTCGTGGTACTCCCGCTCGCACTCCGGGCACATCGGAAACGCCGCCATCGTCGTCATCGGGCGGTCGTAGGGGATGTCCTTGATGATGGTAAAGCGCGGCCCGCAGTGGGTGCAGTTGGTGAACGGGTAGCGGTAGCGCCGGTTGGCGGGGTCGAGGATGTCGGCCCGGCACGCGGCGCAGGTGGCGGCGTCGGCCGGAACCGCGGCCACCCGCTCCTCGCCCCGCTGCGAGGCGACGATGCGGAACTCCGCCTCCCCGATGGGGGGCACGTCCCGCCCGGACACGCGGGTCACCACGGCGAGCGCGGGCGGCCTCTCCCGCAGCTCCCGCTCAAAGGCGGCGACCTCCTCCGGCGCGCCCTCGACGGCGATCACGACGCCCCGCTCGTCGTTGCACACCCATCCCGCGAGCCGGTGATCCCGGGCCAGGCGGTAGACGAAGGGGCGGAAGCCCACCCCCTGGACGATGCCCTCCACAACCAGCTCCCGGCGCACGCGCGCGCCGCCTTCACCTGTCCATCCCGTCACGGTAGGTATGGTTCCACCCCCTCGCCGGTGCGGGCGGGAAGCGGCATGAACCGCCTTGCGCCACCGCCCGCCCCCGCAGGCCTGCGTCCGCGCGGCCGAAAACTTGCCCTCACGCGCCAGAACGGCTTCCGCCCGCCGCGAACACCGTCTCGCCGCTGGCGGACCGCACCTCGAGCGGCTCCTCGTGCTCGTACGGCTGCACCTTCGGGTCCACCAGCTTCATGGCGACGGCGACGCCGTAGAGAATCGCCTCCGGCCGCGGCGGGCACCCAGGAATATAGTAATCCACCGGCAGGACCGCGTTCAGCCCCCCTTCGGTCCCATATGTGTCAAACCAAATGCCTCCGCCAGTGGCACAGGAGCCTACGCCGATCACCACACAGGGCTTGGCCACGGCCTCGTACAAACGAAGCAGGCGCGGGCGTACCTGCCTCGTGACCGCGCACGATACCAGGAGCACGTCCGCGTGGCGCGGCGAGCCCACCAGCTTCAGCCCGAACCGCTCGGCGTCGTAGTACGGGGTGAAAGCGCAGATCTCCTCGATGTCACAGCCGTTGCAGGAGCCCGCGTTGGCATGGTAGACCCAGAGCGACTGGGTGAAGCTCCTGCGCACCAGGCCGCTGAACCAGCTCCGCAGTCCCACGAACTACACCCCCCTTGCCAGGGCCACAGCCGCTGCGGACAGCAGCGCGTGGATCCATCCCGGGAACAGCCCGGCGGCAAAGACCGCCGCCACCAGGAGCACCATCGGCCACGGGGCCGGTGCGGCCGGAGCCGGCTCTTCGCCCGCCGGCCGCAGGAGGAACGCCCGCGCTCCCGCCCGCACCAGGGTGGTGATGGTGAGCAGGCTCGTCCGCACCGCCACGCCCGCGGCCCAGCCGTAGCCAGCCTCCGCCGTGGCGGTGAAGTCCGGCCGGGCTGCCCAGGGCGGCGAGGCCGATGCCGACCAGCATCAGGGCCAGGTTGGCGATGGTGGAGAAGGCCAGCAGCCGCTTCAGGTCGTCGGCGTAGAAGTAGCCGGCCAGGCCCACGTAGAGGGTGATCAGCGCGGCCAGGGTGATCGCCCCGGCGACCCAGCCGCTGAACGCGCCGGTGGAGACCAGGCAGCGGGCCGCCAGGAAGATGCCGGCCTTCACCATGGCCGCCGCGTGCAGGAAGGCCGAGGCCGGCGTCGGCGCGACCATGGCCGAGGGCAGCCACGTGAAGAACGGCACCTGCGCGGCCTTGCCCCAGGCGGCGACCAGGAGCAGCGTGGCGAAGGCCGCGCGGCCGGCCGGGGTCATGCGGGCAACCGCATCAAAGGCAAACGAGCCCGTCTGCGCGTAGAGCAGCACGAGCCCGCCGATGAAGAAGAGGCTGGCGAACTGGGTGACCGCCAGGGCCTTCAGGCCGGAGCGGATCGCCTCCGGCGACCCGTAGTGGGAGATCAGGGCCCAGCTGCAGACCGTGGTCAGCTCCCAGAACAGGAAGATCTGGAAAAAGTCCGGCACCGTCGCCATGCCGAGCATCGCCGTGACGAAGAGCAGGAAGAAGAAATAATACCGTCCCTTCCCCTCCGCTTCCGGGTGCTCCCGGTTCTCCCGGCTGAGGTAGATCCGTCCCGGGAAGGTGCGTGGGCGGAGCCTGGGGCGGCTCCGCCCACCGTGCGACCTGGGTGGCGGATCAGGCGAACTCCACCAGGTCGAGCTCGGCCAGCTTCTCCTTGGTCGGCCTGCCTTCCTTGTCCCAGCCGCGCAGCTCGTAGTACTTGGGCAGCATCTCGTCGAGCCGGCTGACGCTCCCCTTCATCGGCCCGAACCGCAGAGCCTCCTTCAGGAGCCGCTGCGGCAGCGTGTCGTCCTTCTTGGAGAGCCCGGCCCTGAGGTTGAACTGCCGCTCCAGGTTCCAGATGCGCTCGCCCGCCTTCAGCAGCTCCTCCACGGTGTAGTCGAAGCCCGTCGCCGCCCGGAGCTCGTCCGCGATCTGCGGCGCGCCGAAGGCGAAGGTGGTGAAGAGGCAGATGCCGGCGGAGTCCACCGCGGCGGTGAGATCCTGGAAGGTCTTCACCCACTGGGGCTTCTCGTCGATCGACTGCGGGTCGAGCTTCTCGGGCACGCCCAGCACCTCGGGCGAGATGGTGTAGCCGCGCACGTGGCAGCCGCCGCGGTTGGAGGTGGCGTAGTTGAGGCCGATGCCCTGCACGGCCCGCGGGTCGTAGGCGGGCATCTCCTGCTTCTTCACGGACATCGACAGCTCGGGGTGGCCGAAGCGGCTGGCCAGCCGGTAGGAGCCCTCCGCGCACAGGTCGCCGAAGCCCTCCCGGTAGCCGATCATCCGGGTGAGTTCCACGAGCGCGTGCGCATTGCCGAAGTTCAGCGGGATGCCGGTGTCCTTGATGGTGATGTAGCCGTTCTCGTACATCTCCATCGCGCAGGCGATGGTGGAGCCGACCGAGATCGGGTCGAGGCCCAGCTCGTTGCAGAGGAAGTTGGCCTTGCAGACGGCGGCCAGGTCGCTCACGCCGCAGTCGGCGCCAAGGGCCCAGCCGGCCTCGTACTCCGGCCCCTCGCCGAAGCTCTTGAACGGACCCTCGGGGACCTTGGTGACGCGGCCGCAGTCGATGTTGCAGCCCCAGCAGCCCTTGTTCCGCACCAGGTACTTCTCGGCCAGGGTCTCGCCGCTGATCTGATCAGCCTTGGACCAGGTGCCGGAGTCGCGCCAGTTGTGAATCGGCAGGCCGCCCAGCTCGTTGAGGATGTTGACCAGGACCATGGTGCCGTAGGTCGGCAGGCCGTTGCCGGCGACGGGGTCGTCCTTCATCAGCTTGCGGTCTCGCTCGGCAAAGGCCCGGAACCCCTCCAGATCGGCGACCTCGACGCCCCCGTGCCCGCGCACGGCGACGGCCTTCAGGTTCTTGGAGCCCATCACGGCGCCGACGCCGCTCCGGCCGGCCGCGCGGTTGTAGTCGTTGACGACCGCGGCCAGCAGGGCCAGCTTCTCGCCGGCGGGGCCGATGCACGCGACGCGGGCGTCCGGGTCGGTCTCCGCCCGGATGGCGTCCGTGGTCTCGAACACAGTCTTGCCCCACAGGTGCTCGGCGGAGCGCAGCTCGACGTGGTCGTCCTCCATCCAGAGGTAGACCGGCTTCTCCGCCTTGCCCTCGAAGATGATGCCGTCCCAGCCGGCGAACTTCAGCTCCGGGCCCCAGTAGCCGCCGGAGTTGGAAGCGGCGATCGCGCCGGTGAGCGGGCTCTTGGTGATCACGTTGTAGCGGCTGCCGGACGGCGCTGCGGTGCCGGTCAGCGGGCCGGTGAAGAACATCAGCTTGTTCTCCGGGCTCAGCGGATCGACCTTGGGGTCGACCTCCTTCATGAGGTAGTAGGTGCCCATGCCGCGGCAGCCGATGTACTGCCGGGCCACCTTGGGATCCAGGTACTCGGTCTTGACCGTGCCGGAGGTCAGGTCGACGCGCAGGATCTTGCCCTTGTACGCATGCATCGCTCACTTCACCCCCACTGCAGCCTTCAGCCTGGCCGCGTACGCCCGCTTGCGCTCGACGGTCGCCCGGCTCGCGTCGACATACTGGAGCGCGCCGCTCGGGCAGTACTTCACGCACTTGGGGTCGCCGCCGCACAGGTCGCACTTCAGGATGCGGCTCGCCACGGGATCATAGGAGGTTCCGCCGAAGGGACACGCCTGCATGCACATCTTGCAGCGGATGCACTTGCCATGGTCGACGACCATCGCGCCCGTGTCGGGATGCTTGCTGATGGCGCCCACGGGGCAGGCCTTCATGCAGAAGGCATCCTCGCACTGGACGCACATCATCGGAACGGAAATCAGCTCGTCCTCCCAGGTGTACACCGTCACCCGGGACTTGCTGGGTACGTAGTACCCCTCGTGCTCCTGCGAGCAGGCGATCTCGCAGGAGTGGCAGCCGGTACAGACGTCCGGCGTGATCAGGAGCATCTTCGCCATCGCTTGCCACCCCCTGACGATGCTCGGAACCACGGAATGTGCCTTATTTCACAAATGGGATTGCCCTTCTCCCTGCGGCTCCGGTCCTGCGGGCTACCCCCCTGCGCTGGGCGGGAAGACGGCCATGTCGTCGTCGGGCTGGACGGGCGTGTCCAGGCCGAGCCCGTCGCGGATGTCGCGGCCGTTCTTCACGATCATCACGTGGCGGTACAGAACGCCCGGGCGCTCAAACAAAAGCGGACGCATGCGCGGGTATTTCGTCACCAGTCGCTCCAACAGGGTGCCGACCGTGTCGCCCTCGCACACGTCCACGTCTATTGCGGTTTGCCGCTCTGCCGCGTCACGCAGGAGGCCGTAGAGCCGGATGCGCATGCACGCCACCCCCTTTGTGCACCGCCCTGGCCCCGACCAGCAATTTGTGGGTAGAGCTAAGATCATGGTACCTTCAGAGGGATAGGCACAGCTATCCGCCGATGGTGCCCATTTCTCGCGCGCCGTCCGCTGCGTCCCGCAGATGTTAGCACAAAGGGTGAGCATGTACTCTTCGCCACGGCGGTGTCCAGGCAGGTGCCAAAGCGCTATTCCCAGCCATTTCGGTCTGAAGCCGGGGATGACACCTGCGCGTCATGGCGATCGCCACCCACTCCGCGGCCCTGGGCCCACCCCCCGGTCGCCGGCAAAGCCCGGTGAACGCGGCCGCCGCCGCCAGCCGGAACGGCCGCCGATGGCAGCCCAGCGGCGGCGGCGGGCCCCTTAGACAAAGGGAAGGGCTGCAGGGTCGCACACCCTGCAGCCCTTGTCTCCTCTGGTGCCCGAGGCGGGACTCGAACCCGCACGGCCTTTGCGGCCCCAAGATTTTAAGTCTCGTGCGTCTGCCATTCCGCCACTCGGGCCCGATCGCGTCAGTTCATCTTAGCACGCCGCGGCGGCGCGTTTCAACCGACCGGCGCCTGTGCGCGCGCCGGCCGGGCGCCGTGCTCGCGGCCCCGGCTCAGTCGCCGTCGGGCAAGACGGTCTGGTAGACCTGTTCGTCTGGCCATGTAAAGCCCATCTGCTTGGCCTTCAGCTCCATCGACTCGTCGCTGGTGACCCGCTCCAGCGTCTCGGTCAGCCGCCGCTTCTTCTCCCGCAGCGCCTGGAGCTCGGCCTCGACCTGCGCCTGCACCGCCAGGGCCCGCTGCAGCTCCAGCTTCGCCTCGTACAGCTCCAGCGCCAGGCAGGAAAGGGCCGCGCCGACCGCGGTGATCAGCGCGCCGGACAGCCAGTGCCGCCGCAGGGGATTTCCCCTGGCGCGCCGGCCCGGCTCGCGTGCGGCCGCCTCGCGCTCGGCCCTCCTAGAGGGAGTTGTCATTCTTCATCCTCCCTGTCTTCGGCGCTGTCAAACAGCCCCAGGCTGTCTCCCGGCAGGACGATGACCACCTGGTAGCCCTTGGCCTTGGCCCGGTTGTACAGGGTCGCGACGGTGCTGGGCGCGAGCGAGAGCCGCTTCGCGACCTGTTCGTTGCTCCAGCCCATCTCCTTCAGCACGACGACCTGCCGCTCCCGGAAGCTCAGCCGCTCCGCGCCGCGGATCTCGATGTTCACCGATCCGTCCGCCCCCGGCTACCGGATATGCACATCCTGTGGATACCCTGTGTACAACCTGAGTACAACTTGCGTACAACCTGGGTACAAGCTGTGTACGTTGTTATTACTTCAGTCGGCGGAAAACTCCTGCTCGCGCGCCGCCATTTCACGTTTTCGGCCCCCTCCACCAGCGGCGCCAGGCGCGCCGGATCCGGCGCCGGGCCAGCAGGTAGCGCAGCCGGAGCCACCGGTAGGGACCCCGCAGCCGCCGCGCCGCCCAACCGCCCAGCCGCCGGGCCAGTCGCCACGCCAACCCGGCCACGGCGCGCAGGGGGAACCAGACCAGCCGCAAGGCCAGCCCCCAGAGCAGGCCCAGGGCCCAAGCCAGAAGGTGCAGCGCCCGGTCCGCGAGCCAGAGGACGGCCGGGCTGGCCAGCGTGAAGTGCAGGGCCAGGCCGGCCAGCATGCCCACCAGCACGTAGAACCGGTACTCGCCCCAGTTGCCCAGGAACAGGCCGGTGGCGACCATGGCGGTGGCAGCGCCCCAGAAAAGAAGATCCCCCAGGGCCGCCAGCAGCGGCCCTGGGCGCAGGAACCGCCTGACCGCCCGGAGCAGGTCGAACAGCAGGCCGACCCCGATGCCGCTCAGCACCGTCATGAAGAGCGCGTAGAACTGAAGCTCCATCCGCAGCACCGGACCGCCTCCCCCCGACCCGCCTGCGTGGCCTCTACCGCAGCAGCCGCTCCAGGAACGACCGGCCGCGCGGCTGCCGCACGCTCCGCTGGCGCGGGCTCGCATACTGCAGGGCCGAAACGAAGCCGGAGATCTCGAAGTGCCCCTTCTCCAGGTCGAGCTGCTTGATCTGCAGCTCCTCTCCCCGGATCGTCAGGAGCCCCATCTCCGTCTCCAGGTTCACCTCTTCGTCGTCGAAGCTGTCCACGGCCACGACGCCGGTGATCTGCACGCGCTCCCGATTGGCGATGCTGAGGGAGTGGCCGTTCGCCGCCTGCTCTGCCGGGCCGGGGCTCCCGCCCTCCGTCCGAAAAGCCGTCCGCTCCTCCAACCGTCACCGACCTCCTCTGCACCCCCGGCTCGGGGGAAACCTGTCCCATCCCTATGCGGCTGCCCGGCGCGCTATGTTACGAAACAAGAAAGCGGACCGCTTCGGCGCGGTCCGCCGGGTGCGCTATTCGGGGTCGTCCTCCAGGTCGGCCAGAAGCGGATCGGGCTTGACCACCTCGGCGATTACCTCGTAGAGCTCCCGTGCCTCGGCGGCGCGCACGTGCTCGCGCACGTCGAGCACCCGCACGGTCAGTTCCCGCCGGCCGAAGTCGATGAACACCGTGTCGCCGGGCTTCACCTCGGTGCCGGCCTTCGCCGGCTTGCCGTTGATCTGCACCCGGCCGGCGTCGCAGACCTCCTTCGCCAAGGTGCGCCGCTTGATGATCCGGGAGACCTTCAGGAACTTGTCGATGCGCATGTCACCGCTCCTCGTGCGAAGACCGGACCCTTTGCAGGGTCCGGCCCTCTCCGTCATTCTCAGACGCTCTCCTTCAGATCCTTGCCCGGGCGGAAAGCAGGCACCTTGCCAGCAGGGATCTTGATCGGCTCGCCGGTCTGCGGGTTGCGCCCCGAACGGGCGGCCCGGGTGCGGACCTCGAACGTGCCGAAGCCGACAAGCGAGACCTTGTCGCCCTTCTTCAGGGCTTCCTTGATCGACTCCACGACGGCGTTGACGGCCTTCTCCGCGTCCTTCTTGGTCAGACCGGACTTCTCGGCAACACTCGCGACCAGATCCTGCTTGTTCAAGAATCGGTCTCCCCCTTCGAGGTCAGAATTGGGTATGATTCCCGCTGAGCCGTATTCGGCGCAGGTTTGCGGATCTCCTTCCATTTCCTTTACGACTGCCGTTCATTTCCCCCATATTTTTTCCGAAGTTCGACCCGTTTACCCTCTTCCCACAGCGCGTCCATCTCCGCAAGGGTTACATCCGCCGGCCGGAGCCCCTTTTCCGCCAGCCGCTCCTCCACGTACCGGAAGCGCCGCTCGAACTTCGCGCTGGCCCCCGTCAGGGCCACCTCGGGGTCGACCCCCAGCTTGCGGGCCAGGTTCACCACGGCGAAGAGCAGGTCGCCCACCTCGGCCTCCCGCTCCTCCGGAGGAGCCGACAGCGCCTCGGCGAGCTCCTCCCGCACCTTCTCGGCGGGCCCCGCCGCGTCGTCCCAGTCAAAGCCGGCTCGCGCAGCCCGCTTCTGCAGCTCGCACGCCCGGGAGAGCGCCGGCAGGGACCGGGAGACCCCGTCCAGCAGGGAGCCCGCCTCCTTCCCGCCGCGCTCCGCCCGCTTGATCGCGTCCCAGCGGCGGGTGACCTCCTCGGCCGTCTTGGCGGAGGCGCCGCCGAAGACGTGGGGATGGCGGCGGATCAGCTTCTCGGTGATGCCCGAGACCACGTCCCGCATGTCGAACCGCCCCGCCTCCCGGGCGATCTGGGCGTGGAAGACCACCTGCAGCAAGACGTCGCCCAGCTCCTCGCAGAGGTGCTCCGGATCCCCGTCGTCGATGGCCTCCACCGCCTCGTAGGCCTCCTCCAGCAGGTAGCGCCGGAGCGATGCGTGGGTCTGCTCCCGGTCCCAGGGACAGCCGTCCGGCGCGCGCAGCCGGGCCATCACCTCCACCAGCGGGTCCAGCGGCCACCGCTCCCGCGGCACTGGGGCCGGCGCAGGCAGGAACAGGTCTAACCGGTATTCTCCCCAGTTCCGATCCGCCAAACCCGAGAGCGGCGCCTCGTGGACGCTCCCCGCCGCCCGGACCTTCACCGGGTGGTCGGGCGGAAAGTGGAGCAGGAGGGCGCGCTGCACGGCCCCGACCTCCGCAGGCGGCACGCCGGGGATCAGGAGCGGCAGCCCCGCCGGGCCCGCCCAGCTCCGCAGCAGCGCGGGCGGCCGCACTTCGAGGCCCTCCGCCGAATCGATCGCAAACGCTTGCAGCAGGTCGTCCATCTCCGCAAACCCCCTTAACTGTCCCGAAGCAGCCTGAGCCGCCGGAGCCGCTCGATCGCCGCCGGCGGCATGCCCGGCACCAGCTCCAGGTCCGCTCGCCGGATGCCGCCCAGGACCAGCAGGGCGGCGCCGTAGACGAGGACGCCGACGGCGATGACCGCGAGGCCGGAAAGGCGCGGCCAGCCGATCGCCGACCGGACCAGCGGGCTGACTGCCCAGAGCGCAGCCGCCATCACCAGCGAAGCCGCCAGGGGCCGGAGGATGTTGGCGCGCACCCCGAGCCCCAGGCCGAACCGCCGCCGCAGGGCCAGGAGGTTCAGGGCGGCCGACAGGAGGAAGCCCGCCGTCGTCGCCCAGGCCGCCCCGCTGGCGCCCAGCCCGGGCAGCCCCGTCCACCACCACGTCAGGACGATCTTCACCAGCACGCCGATGAGCTGGTTCCACACGGTGAGCCAGATCAGCCCCAGCCCCTGCAGGATGCCCGACGAGGTCTGCTGGAGCATGAGGAAGATCGTCGACCAGCCGAGCGGCGCCATCACGTACCAGCCCGGGCCGGTGAAGAGGACGCCGTAGGCGTCGCGGCCGGCCGCGACCAGGCCGGCCGTGGCCGGGAGGCCGATCAACCACGTGAGCCGCATGGCGGCCGCGGCCCGCCGCCGTGCCTCGGCCACGCGCCCCAGCGCCATCGACTCGCTGATCGCCGGGACCAGCGAGACGTACAGGGCCTGGGCGAAGATGATGGGCAGGTCCCGGAGCTGCGTCGCGTTGGTGATGTAGCTCAGGGCCCGCTTCGCCTCGGCGACGTCCATGCCGGCGGCGATCAGCCGGTTGGTGATGAGCGCCGTGTCCGCGAGCTGCGTGAGCGGCAGCACCGCCCCGAGGAAGGAGAGCGGCAGGGCGATGGCGAGGATGTCCCGCATCAGCTGCCGGGTGCTCCGCTGCTCCCACGACTCGACCCCGGGGGCGACCGTCGTCCAGTCCCGCATGGGCCGGTCGTGCCAGTAGACGTAGAGGACGTACAGCAGCCCGAGGAAGACGCCGAAGGTGTTGCCCGCGTTGAAGGCCGCCGCGCCCAGGTTCAGGGCGATGGGGGTGAGCAGGAAGACGCCGGTCAGGCCCACCACCACCCGCCCCACCTGCTCGATCACCATGGTCACCGCGGGGACGCGCATCTGCTGCATCCCCTGGTAGAGGCCGCGCAGCGAGACCTCCAGCGTCACCATCAGGATCGCCGGGGCCAGGGCGAGGAAGCCGGGCGTCGCCTCCGGGAAGCCCTGCACCCGCGCCATCCACGGCGCGGCCAGGGCGAACAGCACGCTGAACAGCGCGCCGAGGGCGCCCAGAACGGTCGCCGAGAGCCGCACCACCCGCCTCGCCCCGCGCCGGTCGCCCACCGCCAGCCGCTGGGAGACCAGCCGGGAGACGGCGACGTTGAGCCCGGTGGAAGAGACCGCGAGGATGAGCATGTAGGGCGCGTTCGGCGGCGACACCAGGGCGAGCCCGTCCTCGCCCAGGGGGATCTGGGCGACGGGCCGGTAGAAGACGCCGAGCAGGCGAGAGATCAGGGAGCCCGCCGTGATCAGCAGGGCGCCCCGCACGAATCCGGCGGATCTGGACTGTGGCAACGAATAACCCTCCTGTATCCCGCCGGGCAGGGCCGCGCGGCCGCGCACCCGGCCGCGCTAGCGCAGCAGCCGGGTGCGGTCGAGCGCGGCGATGAGGCGCGGCCCGAACCGGGGGATGGCCGCGACGTCCCGGCGGTACACGCCCCCCACCGCCAGCAGCGCCAGGCCGTAGGCGGCGGTGCCGGCGGCGATGGCCAGCAACACCCCCGGGCTGCCCGGCGGCAGGTGCGGCGTGAGAAGCCGCAAGACGCCGACCATGGCCAGGGCGGCACCCAGCGGCTTCCAGAGCATGCTGCGGGTGAGCAAGGTTCGCCCCAATAGCCGTTCCACTTCGATCACGTTGAGCACGGCGGCCACGCCGAAGCCCACGGCGGTCGCCCACGCGGCCCCGGCGATGCCGTAGGGGCCTGTCCACCACGCGGTCAGGCCGATCTTGACCGCCGCGCCCAGCACGAAGTTCCGCACCGGGGCGCCGATCGGCCCCGCGCCCTGCAGCACGCCGGAGGTCGTCTGCTGCAGCATGATCGGCAGGACGGCCCAGGAGATCGCCGCCAGGGCGGGGCCACCCGCGGGGGCGCCGTAGATCAACCGGTAGATGCCCTCCGCCAGGGCCCAGATGCCCGCCTGCGCCGGGATGCCCAGCAGGAAGGTGACGCGGTACGCCTGCCGGGCCTTCCGGCGGGCTTCGGCGCGGCGGCCGCGGGCGGCGGCGCCGGCCAGGGCGGGCAGGACGGCGGTGTAGACCGCGGTGGAGACGATGGCCGGCAGGTTGGCAATCATAAAGGCGTTGGTCAGGAGCCCATACTGCTCCTGCGCGTCGACGCCGCTCACGCCGGCGGCGGCCAGGGCGCGGAAGACGAACAGCGCGTCGGCCAGCATCATGAGCGGCACGACCGCCCCCACGATGCTGATCGGCGCCGCCACCGCGAAGATGCGGCCGTAGAGCCGGAAGCCCGTGGGCAGCGGGCGCCGCCGGGCACCAGCCTGCCCGATGCCCGCCAGGGCCGCGGGCCCCTCGGCAGCCGCCTGCTCCGCCCGCCACAGCGCTCCGCGGCGGCGGGCGGCGAGGACGAGCATGTACGCGAGGGCGGCGGCGGCGCCGCACACGTCGCCCAGGTTGAACCCCGCCGCCCCCATGGGCACCGACACCCGCACCAGGGCCCACGTGAGCGCAGCGCCGGCGCTCACCCGCACCGCCTGCTCGACGACCTGCGACACGGCGGTGGGGGTCATCTCCTGGAAGCCCTGGAAGAGGCCGCGGTAGGCGGCCAGCACCGACGTGATCAGGATGGCCGGCGCCGTCGCCCGGAAGCCGGGGGCGGCCTCCATCACCTCCGGCGAGATCGCGCGGGCGATCCACGGCGCACCGAAGTAGAAGGCGAGCGTCCCAGCGAGCCCCAGAGCGGCCATGAGCGCCAGGGACGAGCGGAAGACCCGCCGGGCGCCGGCCGCGTCGCCCAGGGCCATGCGCTCGGCGACCAGCCTGGCGATGCCCACGTTGAGGCCGACGGAGGTGAACGAAAGAACGATTTGGTAGGCCGTGACCGGCACCTGGGTCAGCCCCAGGCCCACGGCGCCGCCCCGCCCATCGAAGGGGGCGAAGATGCGGGCGACGACGGGCTTGTACAGGAGGCCCAGGAGCCGGGTGACCAGGGTGGCCAGGGTGAGAACGAACGCCCCGCGCAGAAACGACTCGCCTTCACGCACCTGCATGCCGCCCCCCGTGGTCGGTTCCGGTGAAGCCCGTCACTATCAATCTTTCCTATGTTATCTCACCGGGACTGCGCCGTAAAGGGACGGGCGGGGCTTGCGGGCGGCCCCTCGCCGGGGGCAGGGGTCCGCCGTAGAAGCCGCCGGGGCCGGAAAACTCCCGCGCAGACAAAGACGTTCAGGAGCAGCGGACTGCTCCTGAACGGCCCCACGCTCTCGGGTTATTGCTCCATCTGCTTGGCAAGGAAGCCAGCGGCAGTCTCCGCGAGCTTGATCTCCGTCTCGGTCATGACCGCATCGGGCTCTCGCGAGCAGATGATCACGGCGCCGATGGGGTCACCTCCGGCCACGATGGGAGCCACTACGTACACGGGAATGCGGGCCTCGTCGTCGTCATCGCCGATGATGGTTCCCCGCTGCCGGGCCTCCCCCGCGCGGGAGACGACGATCGAGCGGCGCTCTTCCATGGCGCGTTCCACAATCGAACCGACGGGCTTGTTGAGAAATTCCTTCTTCGGTGCTCCGGCTACGGCGATGATCGTGTCCCGGTCGGCGATCAGTGCGGTGTGCCCGACAGCCTCGTAGAGAGAGTCGGCGTACTCCTTGGCGAACTCCCCCAGTTCTCCGATCGGCGAGTACTTTTTCAGAATGACTTCCCCGTCCCGGTCGACGAAGATTTCGAGGGGGTCGCCTTCCCGGATCCGAAGGGTTCTACGGATCTCCTTGGGGATGACAACCCGGCCCAGGTCATCGATACGGCGGACTATGCCTGTGGCCTTCAAGTACAACCCTCCTCTGTAGGCAGCGACTTCGGCTCGACTGCCGATAGTATTCGGCACCCTTTCCAGCCCCTATTCACATTTTGGCAGCCCACCCCCTCGGGGCGTTCCGGTGACAGTATATGCAAGAAGTGGAATCGCAGGCATCTCCTGCGCGCGCAAATGCGGCACCCGCCGGTCTCCGGCGGGTGCCGCAGAAACGTAAACTTCCCCTCAGCGGGCCGCGGTCTGCGCCACCTCCGCGCTCAGCTGCTCCATGAGAAGCAGGAGCGTCCGCAGGAGCGACCGCGGGTCCAGCCCGCCCACCTTGACCACGAAGCTGGTGGCGCTGCGGCTGCGGGGCAGCTCGATGCGCCCCCGGAACTCGGGCCTGCGGCCCAGCATCGCCAGCCGGTCCAGCGGCACGGCGCGCGCCGCCGACGGCAGGAACTTCACCGTCACCCGGTCCCGCATCTGGCTGATCGACGTGATGCCCAACCGGCTGCAGTGCACCCGCAGCCGGGCGATGTCCAGCAGGTTCTTCACCGGGTCGGGCAGCGAGCCGAAGCGGTCGAACAGCTCGTCCGCGACGTCCTCCACATCCTCCAGGGTGCGGACGGCGATGATCCGCTTGTAGGCGTCGATCTTCTGCCGGGCGTCGGGCACGTACTGGTCCGAGATGAAGGCGTCCACGTGCAGCTCGATGTTCGGCTGCATCTCCGGCTCCGGGGCCGGCTCGCCCTTCAGCTCCCGCACGGCCTCCTCCAGGAGCTGGCAGTAGAGGTCGAAGCCGACGCTGACGATGAAGCCGTGCTGCTCCGGGCCGAGGAGGTTGCCCGCGCCCCGGATCTCCAGATCCCGCATCGCGATCTTGAAGCCCGAACCCAGCTCGGTGAAATCCTTGATGGCCTTCAGCCGCTTTTCCGAGGCCTCGGTGAGGACCTTGTCGCGCCGGTAGAGGAAGTAGGCATAGGCCAGCCGATTGGACCGGCCCACGCGCCCCCGGAGCTGGTAGAGCTGGCTCAGCCCCAGGTGGTCGGCGTCCTCGACGATGATGGTGTTCACCTGCGGCATGTCGATGCCGTTCTCGATGATCGTGGTGGCCACCAGCACGTCGTACTCGCCGTCCATGAAGTCCAGCACGATCTTCTCCAGCCGGTCCTCCGGCATCTGCCCGTGGGCCACGGCGATCCGCGCCTCGGGCACCAGCCGGTGCAGCCGGGCGGCCACCTCGTCCAGGGTCTGGATGCGGTTGTGCACGTAGAAGACCTGCCCGCCCCGGGCGAGCTCCCGGCCGATCGCGTCCTGGACGAGGGCGTCGTCGTACTCCGCCACGAAGGTCTCCACCGGGTACCGGTCCTCCGGCGGCGTCGTGATGATCGACATGTCCCGGAGCCCGACCATGGCCATGTGCAGCGTGCGGGGGATGGGCGTCGCGGAGAGCGTCAGCACGTCGACGCTCGCCCGGAGCTGCTTGATGCGCTCCTTGTGCGCCACGCCGAAGCGCTGCTCCTCGTCCACGATCAGCAGGCCCAGGTCCTTGAACTTCACGTCGTCCGAGAGCAGCCGGTGCGTCCCGATGACGATGTCGATCGTGCCGTCGGCCAGCCCCCGGAGGATCTCGGCCTGCTCCTTGGGGCTCTTGAAGCGGTTGAGCACCGCCACGTTGATGGGGAAGCCCTCGAACCGGCTCTTGCAGGTGGCGTAGTGCTGCTGCGCCAGGATCGTCGTGGGCACGAGGATGGCCACCTGCTTCCCCGCGGTCGCCGCCTTGAACGCCGCCCGCAGGGCCACCTCGGTCTTGCCGTAGCCCACGTCGCCCAGGAGCAGCCGGTCCATCGGCCGCGGCTTCTCCATGTCCGCCTTGATCTCGGCGATGGCCTTCAGCTGATCGGGCGTCTCCTCGTAGGGGAAGGCGTCCTCGAACTCCCGCTGCCAGGGCGTGTCGGGCGGGAAGGCCGTGCCCGGCAGCGTCTCCCGCAGCGCGGCCAGCCGGAGCAGCTCCGCGGCCATCTCCCGGATCGACTCCTTGACCCGGCTCTTGACCTTGGCCCACTCGCCGCCGCCCAGCCGGTTGAGCTTCGGCTCGTGGCCCTCCGCGCCGATGTACTTCTGGATCTGGTTGACCTGCTCGGTGGGGATCTTGAGCTGGTCGGAGCCCTCGTACTGAATGACCAGGTAGTCCCGGGTCACGCCCAGGATCGTCTCCGACCGGACCCCCAGGTACCGGCCGATCCCGTGGGTGGCGTGGACGACGTAGTCGCCGACCTGCAGGTCCTGGTAGCTGGAGATGCGGGCGGCATGCCGGCTGGAGGCCGCTGCCGCGGTCTGGACGACGCCCCGCCGGCGGCGCCGCTGCCGCCCCTGGATCTCGCGGTCGGTGACCACGACCAGCCGCTGCCCCGGCCAGAGGAAGCCGCTGTCGACGGTCCCCACGCCGACCCAGACGGCGCCGGGAAGCGGCACGGCCACCGGCGATCCCGGGGCCCCGGCGCCGCTCTCCACGTCGGCCTCCTGCAGCAGCTCCCGGATCCGCCGCTGGCGGTCCTCCGTGCCCACGAGGATGACGATGCGGTAGCCCTGCTTCTTCCAGCGCTTCAGCTCCTCCTCGAAGAGCGGCCACTGGCCGTGGAATTCCTGCACGGCCGTGACCGACAGCCCCACCTCGTTGGCGGGCCGGATGCCGGGGATCCCCCGGCCCAGGGCGCTGAAGTAGAGCGCGCTCCCCTGCCGGCACCGCTGCAGCAAGGCCTGGAAGTTCAGGTAGAGCCCCAGCTGGCCCGGCAGCAGGTGGCCGCGCTCCATCATCGCCGCCTGCCGGTCCGCCTCGCGCCCCTCCGCCTCCACGCTCGCATCGCGGATGCGGGCCGGCTCGTCGACGAGGATCAGCGGCCGCTCGGGGAAGTAATCGATCAGGGTCTCCAGCTGGTCGTAGAAGAAGGTCGCATACTGCTCCAGCCCGGGGAAGTAGATCTGCTCCTCCAGCTTGGCGAGGTGGCCCTCCACCCGCTCCTCCAGCTTCTGGGCGGCGTCGACGGCATCCAGGGGCAGCCGGGGCGCATCCTTGCGCCGGCGCCGGCCGCGCCCCGACCGGCCCGCGCCGGCCTCCTCCCCGGCCGCGGGCTCCGCCGCCTCCGCCTCCGCCCGGGACTCCGCCTCCCGGGCCTGGATGCGCCGGAGCCGGGCGACGGCCTCGGTGAGCTCCCGGCGGATGCGCGCGATGGCCTGCTCCACCCCGCCCTCCGGCAGGATGAACTCCCGGGCGGGGCCCACCGTCACCGACTCGACCCGCTCCACCGTGCGCTGGGTTGCGGGGTCGAAGCGCCGGATCTCGTCGATCTCGTCGCCCCAGAACGCCACGCGCAGCGGGTATTCGCTGGCCAGCGGGAAGAAGTCGACGATCTCGCCCCGCACCGCGACATGCCCCTTGGACTCCACCATGTCGACCCGCTCGTACCCCTGCCGCGTGAGACGCGCGACCAGCTCGTCCCGCCCGATCGCCTGCCCGGGCGCGAGCGTGAGCAGCGAGCGGCGGAAGACCTCGTGCGGGGTCAGGCACCGGTACAGCGCGGCCGCGGGCGCCACCACGACCAGGTTCTCGCCCCGGGCCAGCCGCTCCAGCACCGCCAGCCGCTGGCTGATCACCTCGGGCGAGTGCGCCACCACCTCGAAGGGCAGGTACTCCATCGGCGGGAAGAGCACGACGTCCTGCCCCGGCAGCCAGGTCTCCAGGTCCGCGCGGAAGAGCTCCGCCTGCTGGATCGTCGCGGTGATGACGAGGGCGGGCCGGCCTGTCCGCTCCCGGAGCGCGGCGAGAAGCGCGCTCTTGAGCGAGCCGGTCACGCCGTACACCATCTGTTCGGCAAAGCCCCGCCTGAGCCCGTCGTAGAGCGAACTGAACTCCGGCGAGGACTGAACAAGCTGCAGCAGTGTCTCGCTGGACATGTGGGAAAACCTCCCGTAAGTGGCCGCCGCCCAGGCCAAATGCCGCCTGCGGCCGCCGGGCAGACGGCGCGGGCGAAGGGGGCTTCAGCCCCGCGGCGGGGGCTGAAGCCCACATCGCTGTGCGGAAGTCTGGCCGCCGGCACCGCGCCGTATACGTCTAGGGCTTGCCGGCACTGCCCGACAGCGGCCGGGCGTGCGCGGCGGTGCGCAGCCAGGCGCGCGACGCCAGCCATCCGGCCGCGGCCGCGGCGGCCATCCGGATGGCCAGGAGCAAGAAGGCGTTGGCCCCGGCGGCGGCGAAGAGGAACGTTTCTTCGAAGATGGCGTGGCAGACGCCCAGGAAGACGCACAGCACCGTCAGCTCATTCCGGGTCAGCCGCCCCTCCCGCGCCGTCTGGAGCAGGACGCCGGCGCCGTAGGTGAGCCCGATGGCCAGACCGGCGGCGAGGGGAACGCCGGCGTCCCCGGGCAGCCTGAGCGGCCGCAGCACGGGGGCCATGAACCGGGAGGCCCGGCTCAGCCACCCGGCGTCCTTCAGGATCTGGATGCCGATGAAGAGCGGGATCAGCCACCAGAGCCTGGCCACCTGCAGGGCGCCGGTGAGCAGCCCCTCCCACAGCCATGTCAGCCACATCATGCCGCTCCCTCCCCCGGCAGCAGCCAATTCAGCAGGAGGGCGACGACCACCATGGCGACGGTCCGGGCCAGCAGCACCCATCCGGCTCTGGCGCCCGCCTTGGCCACGAGGGCGGTCTCGGAGATGGCCGCGTGGTTGATCATCATCATCGCCGCGAGGATCGTCGTCTCCCGGGCCGGGAGCCCGAGGGCCACCGTGACCCCCAGCCCGGCGTAGATGGTGGACAGGTTGGCTGAAACCAGGGCCAGGGCGGCCTCCCCCGGCAGGCCGAAGAGCCCCATCACCGGCCCGAGCCAGTTCGAGATGAGGGCCAGCCATCCGCTTCGCTCCAGCACGTGGATGAGCACGACGGCCGGGATGATCACCTTGGCCAGCTCCCACAACACGAGGAGCCCCGCCCGGGTCCCTTGCCTGACAGATGCACCCAGATCCACCGCGAACCCCTCTCTCGCTGTGCATTATGCATTATAACGGTTCATCGCCGCCAGGATGCCCTCGGTGAGAAAGCACTCGATCGCCTCCACCGCCCGGGGCAGCGCGGCCGCCACAGCGGCTCCGTCGTCGGGCCCGAACGGCGCCAGCACCCAGTCGACGACCTCCCACCCCGGTGCCGGCCGGCCGATCCCGATCCGGAGGCGGGGGAACTCCGTCGTGCCCAGCTCCGCGATGACCGACTTCACGCCGTTGTGGCCGCCGGCGCTCCCCTTGGGGCGCAGGCGCAGCCGCCCCACCTCCAGGTCCAGGTCGTCGAACAGAACCAGGATGTCGGCGGGGGCGATCTGGTAAAAGCGGGCGGCCTGGGCCACCGACCGTCCGCTGAGGTTCATATAGGTGAGCGGCTTCAGAAGGATCACCTTTTCGGCCTCCGGGCCCCAGCGCAGCTCGCCGTAGAGCCCCTCAAAGCCGCGCCGGTCCACCGCCACCCCGTGCTTGCGGGCGAACGCGTCCAGGAGCATCCAGCCCGCGTTGTGGCGGGTCGCCGCGTACCGGGGCCCGGGGTTGCCGAGGCCGACGATGAGCTTGGCCATACTCCCACGGTCTCCTTTGTGCCAGCCCTGCGCTTTCATCGGCGCGGACCAGAACGGAAAGGCACCCCGGAACGGGCCGGGATGCCGTGGCTGGCCGAAGTTTACAGCCTGGGCTCCTCTTCGAAGATCTTCGATACGGACAGGTCTTCGTGGATGCGGATGATGGCCTTGCCGAGGAGCGGCGCCACGGAGACCACCCGCAGCTTGTCGCCCAGCTTCTCGGCGTCCACCGGGATCGTGTCGGTGACCACGATCTCCTTGAAGGGGCTGGCCGCCAGCCGTTCGTAGGCCGGGCCGCTGAACACGGGGTGCGTGCAGGCGGCGTAGACCTCGGTGGCTCCGCGCTTCAGCAGGGCTTCGGCCGCCTTCACGATGGTGCCGGCCGTGTCGATGATGTCGTCCACCAGGATGGCTGTCTTTCCCTCGACGTCGCCGATGATGTTCATCACCTCGGCGACGCCGGGCTCAGGCCGCCGCTTGTCGATGATCGCCAGGCCGACCCCAAGCCGCTCTGCCAGGTCCCGGGCCCGGGGCACGCCGCCCGTGTCGGGCGACACCACCACGGCGTTCGGGATCGCCTTCTGCTTGAAGTAATTCGCGATCAGAGGCCCGGCGTGCAGGTGGTCCACCGGCGTGTCGAAGAAGCCCTGGATCTGCGCGGCGTGCAGGTCGATGGTGAGGAGGCGGCGGAAGCCGGCCGTCGTGATCAGGTTCGCCAGTAGCTTCGCCGTGATGGGCTCCCGCCCTCTGGCCTTGCGGTCCTGCCGCGCGTAGGGGAAATGGGGCACCACCGCGGTGATCCGGCGGGCACTCGCCCGCCGGAGGGCATCGCCAATGACCAGGAGCTCCATCACGTTCTCGTTGACCGGATGGACTCCCGACTGGATGACGAAGCAGTCGCTGCCCCGCACCGACTCGTTAATGTCGACGCGAATTTCGCCATTGGAGAAGCGGCCGACGTTCATGTCGCCGAGGCTGATCCCCATATGCTCGGCAATCTTCCGGGCCAGGGGGAGGTTGGAGTTCCCGGCAAAGATCTTGAGCTTCCGATCCTGGTACGGTACCACGGCTAGGTGCCCTCCCTCTTCATCTTGCGCTGCCGCCAGGCCTCTTTCAGGCTGGCAGCGCGCCCCTCCTTGATGACCGCCTGAGCCCTTTCGATCACCAGCGCATCGGCCGGGATCTCAAGCCTGGGGCCAATGGTGGAGCCGGCGGCAATCAACGCCCCGTCACCGACGGAAATGGGGGCGATGAGGTTGACGTTGGTGCCGATGAAGGCGCCGCTTCCGATCTCGGTCCTGAACTTCTCCACGCCGTTGTAGTTGGCGGTGATGACGCCGGCGCCGATGTTCGCCCCGGCGCCGATGGTGACGTCGCCCAGGTAGGAGTGGTGGTGGCACTTCACGCCGCGCCCCACCTTCGCCTTCTTGAGCTCGGCGTAGTTGCCGATCTCCGCGCCGCCCTCCAGCTCACAGCCGGGCCGGAGGTGCGCCATGGGACCGATGCGGCACCCGGGGCCCACATACGATTCCTCGACGACCGACTGCTCCACCACGCAGTCCTCGGCCACCGTGGAGGAGACGAGGGTGGTCATCGGCCCGATCTTGCACCGGGGCCCGATGACGGTCCTGCCGAGGATGAAGGTGAAGGGCCAGATCACCGTGTCGCGGCCGATCTCCACGTCCTCGTCGATGTACGTCGCGTCGGGGTTGATGATGGTCACGCCGTTGCGCATGTGCCGCTCGTTGATCTGCCGGCGCAGCCGCGCCTCGGCCCTCGCCATCTCCACCCGATCGTTGGGGGCCAGCGCGTCCTCCTCCGACGCCAGGGCCAGCGCCTGCACCTTCTCGCCTTCCCGCAGGAGGATCTGCCATGCCTGGGGGAGGTAGTACTCGCCCTGGGCGTTGTTCCGGTCGAGCCGGTTCAGCAGGGCCGTGAAGCCCGCCCGCCGGAACACGGCCACCCCGGTCCAGATCTCCCGGATCTGCCGCTGCTCCGGCGTCGCGTCCTTGTACTCGACGCTGCCCAGGAAGGCGCCGGTCGCCGGGTCGCGCAGAATCCGCCCCAGGGAGCCGGGGTCGCTGACCTCCGCCGTGAGCAGGGTCGCGGCGGCGTCCGCCTCGACGTGGGCCCGGATCAGCCGCTGAATCAGCTCCGGCCCGATGAAGGGGTTGTCGCCGTACATCACCAGCACGTGGCCGCCCTCGGTCTCGTCGATGAAGCGCGCGGCCTGCAGCACCGCGTGGCCCGTGCCCAGCGGCTCGGACTGCACGGCGTACCGGACCCGGTCGCCGAGGTAGGCCCGGACCCGGTCCTGCTGGTAGCCGACCACGACCACGATGTCTTCCAGACCGGCCCGCCGCACGTTGTCGACGATGTGGCCGATCATGGGCTTCCCGGCCAGCGGGTGCAGGACCTTGATCAGGTCCGACTTCATCCGCGTGCCGTGGCCGGCCGCCAGGAGAACGGCGGTGATGCGCGACATGGCATTCCCCTCCTGCGCAGGATCCGGAGCCATTATACCACAGGTTCCGCGCGAAACAAGGAAAAATGGCCCGGCACCCCGGTGCCGGGCCAGGGAGCCGGAGGCGGCCTATCCGCCGGACGCCGCCCCGGCCCCCACCCCGGCCAGCTCCCGCTCTACGGCTGCGGCCGCCTCACCCGGCTCCGCCTGATCCTCCTCCCGGGCGCTGACCTCGCTGCGGGACAGGGCGTCGTAGGCGCCCAGGACCGCCTGCTGGATCGCCTGGCGCATCTCCGCCGTGCAGGGGTAGACGATGTCCCGGAACTGCCCGTCCTTGTTCCGGCGGCTGGGCATGGAGACGAACAGCCCCTTCGACCCCTCGACCACCCGCAGGTCGGTGACGGTGAGGACCCCGTCGAACACGACCGAAGCCAGGGCCCTGACCTTGCCCTGCCCCTCGAGCTGATTGATCCGGACGTTCGTGATCTTCATTTCGGAAGTACCTCCCCAGCGTTGCTGTGTGGAAGTACTTCTCGATTCTTCCAGAGAATTCCTCCCAAGCAGGGCCCAAGACACCGTGCAAATGTTCGCAGACCCGGTCGCCCGTTCCCCTCTGCGCGCGTGCGGGGGAGGGAGGCCCCGGCCTCCCTCCCCCGTCGGCCCGCTACTCCCCCGTCTTCGCCGGCTCGCGGCGCTGCCGGAACTCCACCATGGCGACGCCGGCCACGGCGGACCCCAGGGCCAGCAGCGTGAGCGCCAGCCCGGTGAGCGGGATGTGCAGCCAGAGCGGCAGGCTGCCGTGCAGCAGCGCCGTCACCGCCGGGACCATGGCCACCGCGACCAGGAGGCCCAGGGCAGCCACGTTCCGAAACCACGCGGCAGGCCGATGCGCCATCGCTCACACCTCCTACCATTCGTTGGGACGATACGGCGGAATGATCCGGACATGATACCCCTTGGCCCGGAGCGTGGCGAGGATCTCGTCGACGTGCTGCGCGTTGCGCGTCTCCAGGGCCAGGTTGATCTCCACCTCGCCGATGGTCACCTTGTTGAGCCAGCGCTCGTGGCGCACGTCGATCACGTTGGCCCCGGTCTGCGCGACCGTCGCGAGCAGCTGCTGCAGCCCGCCCGGCCGGTCCGGGACGAAGGTGGAGAGCCGGATGTACCGGCCCGCCTTGACCAGGCCCCGCTCGATGATGCGGGAGATGATGTTCACGTCGATGTTGCCGCCCGACAGGACGACGCAGACGGGCCCGGCGAGGTTGGGGATCTTGTCGCCCAGCAGCGCGGCCATGCCCACGGCGCCGGCGCCCTCGACGATGACCTTCGCGCGCTCCAGGAGGAACAGGATCGCCTGCGCGATCTCCTCCTCATCCACCAGCACGATGTCGTCGACGTACTTCTGAATGAGCTCGAAGCAAAGCGCGCCGGGCTTCTTGATGGCGATGCCGTCCGCGATGGTGTGGACCGACTCCGTCGCCACCAGCTGGCCCTGCTGTCGGCTGAGGAAGACCGCGGGCGCGCCCGCCGCCTGGACCCCCACGACCCGCACGTCCGGCTTCAGGGACTTCACCGCCAGGGCGATGCCGGCGATCAGGCCGCCGCCGCCGATCGGCACCACCACCGTCGCGACATCCGGCAGGTCCTCCAGGACCTCCAGGCCGACCGTGCCCTGGCCGGCGATCGTGTGCGGGTCGTCGAAGCCGTGGATGAACGTGTAGCCGTGCTCGGCCTGCAGTTCCAGCGCCTTCTGGTAAGCGTCGTCGTACGTCTCGCCGTGCAGGACCACCTCGGCGCCGTAGCCCTGGGTCGCCTCCAGCTTGGCGATCGGCGCGCCCTCGGGCATGCAGATGACCGCGCGGATGCCCAGGCTGGCGGCCGCCAGGGCCACGCCCTGGGCGTGGTTGCCCGCCGACGCGGCGATGACGCCCCGGGCCTTCTCCTCCGCGGTCAGCGAGTGGATCTTGGTGAGCGCCCCGCGCACCTTGAACGATCCGGCGCGCTGCAGGTTCTCGGCCTTCAGGAAGACCGGGAGCCCGAAGTGCGTCGTGATGCCGGGGCTCTGGAGCAGCGGCGTGCGCTTGATGCGGCCCTTCAGCAGGGCCCGCGCCCTCTCGATGTCTTCAACGGTTACGGTCACCCGCGGTTCACTCCTTCGTCATTCGGTCGGCCGGGACCACTCGGACGGTGCGCGCCACCTCGTCCACCTGCTCCAGCGTGAGCAGCGACACGTAGCGCTCCACCTGCTTCTTCTCCGGCACTGCGGTGGCCACGAAGACGCCGACGCCGGCCACGGAGCAGCCCATCTCGCCGACCACGTCCACCATGGCGCGGGCCGTCGCCCCCGCCTTCATGAAGTCGTCGACCACCAGCACCCGGGAGCCGCGCTGCAGGGCCCGCAGGCCGACCGTCATCGTGTGGATGCGGCGGGAGCCGGAGATGTAGTGCAGCGTGACGGAAGGCCCCTCCGTCACCCGCCCCTCCCGCCGGGCCACCACCATCGGCAGCCCCAGGGCCCGGGCGACCATCAGCGCCAGGGGGATCCCCTTGGTCTCGACGGTCAGCACCACGTCGGGCTCGGCGTCGATGAACCGCGCGGCCATGATGGCCCCGATGCGGGCGCTCCAGTGCGGGTGGGTGATGAGGTCGGTCATGTAGACGAAGCCCCCGGGGAGGATCCGCCCCGGGTCGTTCAGGAGCCGGCACAGCTCCTCCAGCGTCGCGTGCTCCTCCTCCCGGGAGGGCAGCGGCCAGTACTGCACCCCGCCCGCGGCCCCGGCGTGGGTGCGCAGCCGGCCGGACCCGTCGGCCTCCAGGGCCTCCTTCACCAGGGCCAGGTCCTCGGAGATGGTGGACTTGGCGGCGCCGAACCGCTCGGTGAAGAAGCTCAGGGGCAGCAGCTCCCCCGGCCGCTCGGAGAGCAGTTTCATGATGAGCACCAGTCGCTGGCTCCGATTCATCCGATCGATGGCTGCCACCCCCCGTCCGACCCGGCCGGTCCGCTACTTCAACAGGGCCCGCACGAGCCCCAGGTCGCTCGGCTTATCCACGTCGATGCCCACCTCGGGCCACGGGCAGACCACCACGGCCCCGTTGATGTCCAGCATGTGCGAGACCTTCTCCTCCAACTCCCGGAGGCTCAGGTTGCGCAGGAGCAGGTAGCGCAGCGTGAAGCTCCACCCCAGCAGGCTGACCATCTTGAGGGGGCTCTTGCGGTAGTCGAGAAAGGCCCGGATCTTCGGCGCCACCCGGTCGACGATCGACGGATGGACGAGGAACACGTTTCCGCCGGTGAACGTCCCCTCCCGCAGCTTCACGTAGGTGCGCTGGACGCCCGGGTAGCGCGCCTCGGCAACCCGCCGCTCCACGATCGGGTAGTACAGATCCGCCGGACGCTGCTCGCACAGGGCGATCAGGTCGTCCACGATCTGGCCGGTGATCAGGGGGACGTCGCTGCTGATGACCAGGAACCGGTCCTCGGGCTGGAGGACCTTCAGCGCCTCCAGGATGTTGTCGACGATGTGGCCGCGGCTGGGCACGAACTCGAGGTTGCGGCCGGACACGTAGGGCTCCACCTGGCCGGGCGGAGCGACGATGACGATGCGTCCGATCGACCTGGCCTCCTGCAGCGCGTCGATGACGTACTGGATCATGGGCTTGCCGTTGATGTCGACGAGCGCCTCGTTGGGTGCCGGGCTGACATCCCGCAGCGGGCCGCCGTTGGCGGCCCCGGCCAGGACGATGACGTGCACGGCCATGCCCGATCTCTCCTCAGATGCCCAAGTTCATGCACGAAACAAACAGTTTGCTTCTCGGCGCGCGGGCGGAGTTCCTGCCGGCGCCCTGCAAGTCCCTCAGCCCAGGGTGGAGACCAGCCAGGCCGCCCTGGCCAGCGGGCGGATCCGCTGAAGCAGCCGGGCCCCGGCCTCCCGGTCGGGCACCAGCCCCAGGACCGAGGGACCGGCCCCGGACATCACCGCCCCCAGCGCACCGCCGGCCAGCATCTCCGCCTTGAGGCGCGCGATCTCCGGGTGCCGGGGCAGCATCACCCGCTCCAGCACGTTGCCCAGGGCGCGGCCCACGGCCGCGAGGTCGCCCCGGGCCAGGGCCGCCTCCAGCGCGCGGCTGTCCGGGCGCGGGCCCACGTCCGGCAGCTCGTCGAACCACCGGTACACCTGGCCCGTGGACTTCGGCACGTCCGGCGTGGCGACCACCATCCAGAGGGGCCTGGCCACGGGAACCGGCGTGATGCGCTCGCCGATCCCCTCCACCCGGGCGGGCCGGGACCAGATGAAGAACGGAACGTCTGACCCGAGCCGGATCGCCAGGTCGGCGAGGTCCCGCTCGGAGAGCCCGGTTCCCCACAGCCGGTTCAGCCCCACGAGGACGCCCGCGGCGTCGGTGGAGCCGCCGGCCAGGCCGGCGGCCACCGGGATCGCCTTCTCCAGCCGGATGCAGGCGCCACGGCGACAGCCCGTCACCTCGCGAAGGAGGGCTGCCGCCCGCCAGGCCAGGTTCTCCTCGGCGCGGCCCGTCACCGGGGGCCGGCTCTCCAGGGCGATCGCCTCTTCCGCCGGCTCCAGGACCAGCCGGTCGTGGAGGGAAATCGGCACCATGATGGACCGGATCTCGTGGTATCCGTCCTCCGGCCGGCGCCGGAGGACGTCCAGCGTGAGGTTGACCTTGGCAGGGCATTGGATCTCCATCAGGATTTCCCTCCACACACCGAAAAAGCCAGGGATTTTCCCTGGCTCGGAATTCGGTTCGCCTAGCGGGAATGCGCCTCGAACTTGGTCTCCTTGCCGCTGGCGGTGCAGACCACCAGCTCCACCGTCTCCGTCAGCAGGTCGGCGTAGCTGTAGCTGACCCGCCGCACGGAATCGGCCTCAGAGAGCCGGACGGTGAAGATGTTGGGGTATGTACCTTCCAGTACCCCTTCGCGCTCAACGATCTTCTTGCGGCCCTTGTTCGCCCTCAGGCGAATCTTGGACCCGACGTAGGCCTCGAGGTCCCGCCTGATGTCCCCAAGAACGCTCCTGGAAGCCAACTGCCACCACACCTTCCCGCGCGGTCGCCGCGTCCACTGGCGAAATGCTTCACGAGCTTAGTATAGCAGGCTTGGACCCCGAAGTCAAGGAAATTAGTATTTTACTTGCCCGAATGCCTCATGTCAAGTGCTTCTGGTGAATGAAACCGCCGATTCCGGGAAGGCGGGTGGACAGGCGTGAGCGCGGGAAGGTCACTTCGTGTAGCGGTCGGCCACCTTGGAGGCGCCGTAGGAGTGGGGCTTGATCTCGGCGTGGAAGCCGCTGCCCGCGACCATGCCCACGACGTCGCGAATCAGGTCCCGGGTCTCGCCCTGCTCGCCGACGTCCAGATGGATCTCGACGTTCAGCCCCTTGGCCCCGTGCTCCGAGAGGCTCTGGGCGAGCCGCTCCGCGGTCGCCAGCGACAGCGCGGCCTCGTAGAAGATGCGCTGCCGGAGGCTGCGCATCTTGCTCTGCCGGCGCCGCCGGTAGTAGAACCGGGCCCCCTTCCCCTTTCGGTGCACGATGATCGCCGTGACGAAGCAGAGGTCGTCGCGGGTCTGCGAATCCGTCCCGACGATCAGCCGGTAGGATCCGTGCGGATCGTCGGCCATGAAGGCCAGCAGGTCGTCGACCAGCTGGTCGAACGTCAGCGGGCCTCTGGTCGGGCTGTAGAATCTTCCATCCTCCACGGGTGCTCCCTCCAACCGGTCCGGGCACGTCGCCAACGCCGGCTACTCCGTCGCGGGGGCCTCAGCGGGGAACAGGGCACGGGCCACGGCCGCAAACTCCGCCAGCGACAGGCTCTCGCCCCGCCGGCCCGGGTCGATGCCCGCCGCCTCCAGCGCCACCTGCACCTCCGCCTTCGCGATCCCCAGGGACGTGAGCGCATTCACCAGGCTCTTGCGCCGCTGCCCGAAGGCGGCCCGAACCACCCGGAACAGGGCCTCTTCCCCGGCGGTCACGGGCGGCTCGGCCCGGAACCGCATCCGGACGACGGCGGAGTCTACCTCGGGCTGCGGCAGGAACGCGGCGCGGCTCACGCGCAGGACGACCTGCGGCTCGGTGTAATATTGTACCGCAACGCTGAGGGCGCCATAAACCTTGGACCCCGGCGGCGCGACCATGCGGTCGGCCACCTCCTTCTGCACCATCACCACCGCCAGGGAAAGCGGCAGGTGCTCCTCCAGGAGCCGCATGACCAGCGGCGTGGTGATGTAGTAAGGGAGGTTGGCGACGACCTTGGCCTTCTGCCCCGGCGCCAGCCGCTCCGCGAGCAGTTTATGGAAGTCGGTGCGCCCGGCGTCACCATGGATGACCTCGACGTTGCCGTAAGCTTTCTGCACCGTCTCCCGCAGAACCTGCACCAGGCCGCGGTCGATTTCCACGCCGATCACCCGGCCGGCCCGTGCGGCCAGGCGCTGTGTGAGCGTCCCGAGCCCCGGCCCGATCTCCAGCACCAGGTCCTCCGGCCCGATGGCGGCCGCCGCCACGATGGCGTCGAGCACCCGGCCGTCGATCAGGAAGTTCTGACCCAGCCGGTGCTGCGGGCGGAGGCCGTAGCGGGCCATCAGCTGCTTCAGGAGGCCCGGGTTCGCCAGGTCGTCCATGGCATCGTCTCCTTGCCGCAGATTGCGCGAAGCCAGGGGCTCGCCGTCAGCCCCTGGCCCGCCTCAGTCTCCCAGGACATAAACCGTAACCGGCCGCACGCCCCAGGCCAGCGCCTCCTCCACGGAGTCGAAGCACAAGTCGATGCGGTTGCCCTTGATCGCGGCGCCCGTGTCGGCGGCCAGGGCCGGGCCGTAGCCCTCTATGTAAAGGCGGGTGTAGAGCGGGATCACGCTGGGGTCGACGGCCACGATGCCGCGGCGCGCCGGAATCCCCGTATAGGTTAACCCGTTTCCGTCCGGATTGCTCTCGGGTCCCGGCGTGTAGCCGGTCGCGACCATTTCCAGGACTGCCGTATACCGGAACTGCTGGCCCCCGCGGTAGACGACGCCGCCCGTGCCGTAGGCGACGATCTGGGGAATCGGCTCCTGGATCACCTGCTCGCGGACGACCTCGTCGGCGACGACCGCGCCGTCCTCGTAGCGCACCAGCCGTTCCACGAGCTTGCGCCCGGGCACCCCGGCCTGAAGGACCTCCTCCGTGCCGGCGATCAGGCGGCCGTCCGGCCGCTCCACCGTCTCAAACGGGATCTCCTCCTCGGTGGTCACCAGCTCCTCGGCCCGGCGGACGATGCGCACCTCCAGCCCGGCCTTGACGGGCGCGCTCTCCGGAACCGACAGCGAATCCAGCTCGCCCAGGGTGACCATCTGCTCCCGCAAGAGCTCTCCGACGGTCCGCGCCGTCGAGTACACCGTGCGCCGCTGGCCGCCGTCGACCAGCACCACCGGAACGGCGCGGCGGATCGTCACGGCGACCTCCTTCGCGCCGCTCAGCGGGGTATCCAGCGGCGGTTCGACCTCATCCAGCGGGCCGACCCGGATCCCGGCCTCGGCCAGGGCCTCGTCCAGCCTGGTGGCGCGGGTGACGAAGGTGACCGGCTGCCCCAGGCCCCGGACCGTCACCGTGCGCTCGGCGGGTCCGGCCATGAGACCCAGCAGCCAGGCCAGCACCGGAACCGCCGCCGCGACCGCCAGCAGTCGGCCCCGCACCGCCCCCGGCCGCATGCCCGCCCCCCTTTCTGCGGGGGGGGCGGCCAGCGGACCCCCACCCTAGTTCGCCCCGGCGGGCCCCTGC
>QGVE01000142.1 GCA_003242675.1 Bacillota bacterium
GGGTAGGTCCCGTCCGGCCCCCGCCAGTCCAGCTCCCGGGCGGCCTACGCGCAGCACGCGTGCGGCCCGGAGGAGTCCCTCCGCCCGGTCGCCCCGCCCGCACGGGATGTGGGGCTGGCGCTCGACCGCGGCGGTTCCTCTCCGGGGCGGATTTCAGAGAATTACCTTCCTAATTGTACCATACTTTACGGTGAGATTTGCGCAGCTTTCTTGCTCCGGCCCGGCGGCACACGGACCCGGGGTTTTGCTCCGGGAGTAAAGCGTATGGTAAACTGTCGCTAATCGGACAAACCTTAGGTCGATTCCGAGGCGCTCTGGCAGGGTGCGCCCCGTCCGGCGGGGCCCGTTGACAGCGGGATCCCCCCGCGGCGGGGCGAAGGGCGGCGCGACCGCCCCGGGGGAGGCGGTCGCGCCGGCAGACGCGGAAGGGAGAGGTGGGCGGACCATGCACGCGCTGGTCGTCGGCGGAACCGGCATGCTGTGGGAGGCGACCCGGGCCCTGGCCCGCGACTTTGCGGTGGTCAGCGTCGTGGCCCGGCGGGCGGACCGGTTCCCGGGGATCCACCCGCTGCCCGTGGACTACCACGACTCGGCTGCCCTGGCCGAGGCGCTCCGGCGGGCCGTGGAGCAGCACGGCCCCATCCGCCTCGCCGTCTGCTGGATCCACAGCACGGCTCCCCGGGCCCTGGAGACGGTGGCGGCCGAGCTCGGCCGCAGCGGCGAGCCGTGCCGGCTGTTCCACGTGCGGAGCAGCGCCTCCGCGGACCCGACGCGCCTCCCCAAGCCGGCCCTGGAAGCGCTGCCGCCCAACGTCGCGTACCGGGAGGTCATTCTCGGCTTCCAGATCGAGGGCGGGCGCTCCCGCTGGCTGACCCACCGGGAGATCAGCCAGGGGGTGCTGCAGGCGATCGCGGACGACGCCCCGCACCGGGTGGTGGGCGTGGTGCACCCCTGGGAGCGGCGCCCGTCCTGAAGCCGCTCCGGTCGCGCGGCGCGGGCGGCTGAAAGTGGGTAGACTTTGGGCAGGTGAGGTGAAAGCGTGGCCGAGATCCCGATCGACCCCGACCTGGAGCTCCCCGTCCTGCCCAGCCGGGCGCGGCCGGACGTGGGACGCAAACCGGAGTGGCTGAAGATCCATCTGCGCACGGATGCGGGGTACGCCGAGCTGAAGCGCTTGATGCGCAGCCACGGGCTGCACACGGTCTGCGAGGAGGCCCGCTGCCCCAACATCTTCGAGTGCTGGAACCGGCGCACCGCGACGTTCATGATCCTCGGCGACATCTGCACCCGCAACTGCGGCTTCTGCGCCGTGCGGTCCGGCGTTCCCGTTGGGCTCGACCGGGAGGAGCCCGAGCGGGTGGCCGACGCCTGCGTGAAGCTGGGCCTGCGCCACGTGGTGGTGACCTCCGTGGCCCGGGACGACCTCCCGGACGGCGGGGCGGCCCTCTTCGCCGAGACCATCCGGGCCATCCGGCGCAAGAACCCCCGGACCGGCGTCGAGGTGCTGATCCCGGACTTCGGCGGGAACTGGGACGCCCTGGCCGTCGTCATGGATGCGGAGCCGGACATCCTCAACCACAACATCGAGACGGTGCGGCGGCTGTCGGACCGGGTGCGCTCCCGGGCAAAGTACGACCGCTCGCTGGAGCTGCTCCGCCGGGCGAAGGCGCTGAAGCCCCACATCCCCACCAAGTCCTCGCTCATGGTCGGCCTGGGCGAGACGATGCAGGAGCTGTACGAGGCGATGGACGACCTGCGCGCGGCCGGGGTCGACATCGTGACCTTCGGCCAGTACCTGCGGCCGACCGCCCGCCACCTGGCGGTGGCGAAGTTCTACACGCCGGCGGAGTTCGCGCACCTCAGGGACGAGGCGCTCCGGCGGGGCTTCGCCCACTGCGAGGCGGGCCCCCTGGTGCGCTCGTCGTACCACGCGGACGAGCAGTCGGCGCAGGCCGTCGCCCGGCGCCTGGGCGCCGGGGCGGCGCAGACCGGGGACTGAGGCAAAGGAGAGGGGGCCGTCCCTCACCGCTAGGACGGCCCCCGCTACCAAAAGAGTGGGCATAGAAGAGGCGCCGAAATAGGGGCTGCCTCTGCCTGCTATTCTGGCCGCAACCTGGTGGCCTTATTCATTCCCGCCCAACGATTCCAGGGCCGCGGTCAGCTCGACCTGCACCGCGGGCTCCGCCTCCCGCCCGGCCCGCGCCGCCAGCGCGGCCCGGGCCTCCTCCCGGACGGCGGGGGCAAGGCGGGCGAGCCGGCCCAGGGCCCACGCCGCGTGGGCCCGCAGGATCGCACTCTCGCTTTCCAGGGCGGCCGTCAGGGCCGGCAGCGCCGCCGGGTCGCCGCTGTTGCCCAGGGCGATCAGCGCGTTGCGCTGGATCGTCGTCTTGCCCCGCCAGCCCGCCGCCGTGGGCTCGAACCAGCGGCGGAAGTCGCCCTTGGTCATGGCCATGAGCTTCAGCAGGTCCGGATGCCCACCGTCCAGCTCCGGCAGCGGGGCGAACTCGGGGTGGCGGGAAGGGCGTGCCCGCCGGTTGTACGGGCAGGCGTCCTGGCAGTCGTCGCAGCCGAACAGCCGGTTGCCCATGACCTCCCGGTACTCGGCCGGGATGATCCCCTTCATCTGCGTGATGTAGGAGAGGCACCGGTTGGCGTCCAGTCGCCACTCCGTGAGCGCCCCGGTGGGGCAGGCGTCGATGCACAGGGTGCAGGCGCCGCAGGCCGGGACCTGGGGCTCGTCCGGCGGCAGCGGCAGGGTGGTGAGCAGCTCCCCGAGAAAGACCCAGGTGCCGTACTCCCGGGTGATGAGGTTGGTGTGCTTGCCGAACTTGCCGATGCCGGCCCGCTCGGCCACGGCCCGCTCCAGGGGCGGCCCGGTGTCCACGTAGGCCACGTGCCGGTGGCCCGGCGCCCGGGTCTCGAGCCAGGCCGCGAGCTGCTGAATCCGGTCCTTCAGGATGTGGTGGTAGTCGAGGCCCCGGCAGTAGCGGGAGAGCCAGCCCCGCAGGGCGCGGCCGCCCCCGGGCGGGGGCGGGGCGTCGGGGTGGTAGTAGGCGATCCCGCAGGCGATGATCGCCCTCACGCCGGGCAGCAGCCGCTCGGGGTACACCCGGTCGGCGATCACCGGGTGCTCGTAGGGGTTGGGCCCGTGCCCCCGGGCGGCGCGCTCCTCCAGGAAGTCGCGCTCCCGCAGGAAGGGATCCGCCGGCGCCACGCCCACCAGGTCGATGCCGATCTCCCGGGCGTGCGCCTTCATCTCGGCCTTGAGCTGTGCGAGGTCGGGCTGGGACGCGGGGTTCAGGCGAATCCCTCCTTCCGGCCTGCGCGGGGCCGTGCCCGGTTCCGGCGCAGGCGCCTGGACGAATTCAGGAGTAGACAGTAAGATGATTCCACTGTATATCCAGCGCGAAAGGACGTGGCGCAGGATGGACGAGCAGGTGACGCGGCACCGGGTGGTCGCCCGGGTCATCGTGCGGAACGGCGCCGGTGAGCTCTTGCTCTGCCGGAGCCGGGACGGGTCTGCCTGGGTGCTGCCGGGCGGCACCCTGGATCCGGGCGAGGATCTGCGGACCGCCGCCGCCCGCGAGGCGGCGGAGGAGGCCGGGGTGGCCGTGCGGGTGGGCCCGCTGGCCTACGTGCAGGAGTTCCGCTCCGCCCGCCGGTCGGAGCACGTGATCGAGATCGCCTTCCGGGCGGAGGCGGAGGCCGACCGTCCCGGGGGCGCGGCCGCCGCCGGGCGCACCGTGGAGCCGGCCGGACCCGCGGACCGTCCCTGGCGGGGCTGGCGGATCCAGGACCCCGACGGGCCGGTGCGGGAGTGCCGCTGGTTCCGCCTGGAGGAGGTCGCCGCGCTGGCAGAGCCGGTCTACCCCGAGCAGCTGCGGGGCGAGCTCTGGGAGGGCGGCGGCGCCGTTCACCTGGGGATCATCGACCTGGGCTGACGGCCGGGTCTCCGGCCACCGCCTCGGCCTGCAGCCGGGCGACGGTCGGCAGGTCCGCCGGGGCCCACTCCAGCTCCTTGAGCCGTGCGAGGGGCACCCAGCGCAGCTCGGCGTGCTCCCGGGATACGGGCCGCCCGGCGACGAGGCGCGCCCGGAAGGTGAGCAGCCGGACCTCGATTTCGGGATAGCGGTGCGTGGCCTCGGCGACGAGCTCGCCGACGGCGATCTCGCACCCCAGCTCCTCCCGGATCTCCCGGCGCAGCGCCTCCTCGGGCCGCTCGCCGGGTTCGATTTTCCCGCCGGGGAACTCCCACAGCCCGCCCCGCGCCGACCCCGGCGCCCGGCGGGCGCAGAGCACCTCGCCGGCCTCGTTCTGGATGACCGCGCCGACCACGTCCACCCGCCGCACTGGCTGGTTCAAGGGCCTGCCTCCCCTCAAATCCCTCTCTATAGGACTACCCCACGGCCGGCGGGTTTGCAAGGGGCGGCGCGGGCTGGGTCGGGCTGCAGCCGGGCCAGCGCCGCGGCATTCCGGCGCGCCCGGTCCGGTGGCCGTCGGTGGGGGGCGGCGGCGCAGGTCGGTGCGGGACAGTGCAGAGCGCAGCCGGAACCCCCTTGACAGAGAGTTGCGGCAAATCTATACGCCAATATGTAAGTCCGGACTTACACATCATGAGGGGGTGAGGCGGTTGGAGCGGGTGCTGCAGGCCCTGGCGGACCCGACCCGCCGCCGCATCCTGGACCTGCTGGCCGAGGGCGACCTGGCGGCGGGCGAAATCGCCGCGCACTTCCCCGCCATCTCGCGCCCGGCGGTGTCCCAGCACCTGGCCGTGCTGCGGGAGGCCGGGCTGGTGCGGGAGCGGCGGGAAGGGCGGCGGCGGATCTACCAGCTGGAGCCGGAGCCGCTCCGTGAGCTCTGGGAGGGCTGGCTCGCGCGCTACCAGCGGTTCTGGGACGACCGCCTGGCCAGCCTGAAGCGGCTGGTGGAGTCCGCAGACTGGGAAGGGGAGGGACAGGAAGAAGATGGAGGTTCGCGCATCCCGCCTGATCGCGGCGGCTCCTGAGCGCGTGCTGCGGGCGCTGACGGATCCGGACGAGCTCGCGCGCTGGAGCGGCGTGGAGGCCGAGATCACCGATTCGCTCTACCTCCTCCGGGGAGAGAGCGTGCCCACCGGCGCCCTGGGAGGCCGGCTGCTGGCGGCGAGCGACCGCGGCCTGCGCTTCGAGTGGCCGCTCGCCGGCGAGGTATCGCAGGTGGAGATCGAGCTGGAGCCGGTGCCGCAGGGGGGCGATCCGCCGGCGGACTACACCCGGGTCTCCGTCCATCACCGGGGCATCCCGAAGGACGCGCTGCCGGCCCGGTGCCCGGAGGAGAGCTGGCAGTGCCTGTGGGTGCTCTGGCTCCGGCTCTTGCAGGGCTGGGTGGAGCGGGCAGAGGCCCTTCCCCGCTTCTCCTTCCGGCCGCCGTTCGGCGCCGTCGTGGAGCGGTCCGTGGAGATCGACGCGCCCCCGGAGCGGGTGTGGGCGGCCCTGGTGGATCCGGCCTTGCGGCAGCGGTGGCTGGGGGTTCCCCTGGGGCCCGAGCTCCGGCGGGAGGAGGGCCGGCTCCTGGTCTGCGCCTTTGAGCTGGAGCAGCCGGCCACGACCGTGACGTGGCGGCTCGAACCGCTCCCCGGCGGGCGCACCTGGGTGACCCTGCGGGAGGAGGGGCTGACCTGTGACGCCATCGACAACCACCTGGGCTGGCACGACTGGCTGGTGGCCCTGGCCCTGGAGGTGGCGCGGCCGCGGATCCGCCAGACCGTCGCGATCGCCGCGCCGCCCGACAGGGTCTGGCCCTGGGTCGGCGCGGAGGAGGGGCTCCGCCGCTGGTACGCCGGCAGCATCCACCTGCGGCCGGAGGCCGGCTCCCCGGTGGCCCTGGGCGAGGACGGCCGGCAGGGGCGCGGCCGGGTCGTGGAGGTGGTGCCCGAGCGGCTGCTCCGCTTCGCCTGGACCGAGGCGGAGAGCGGCTGGAGCGGGCCCGAGCTCCCGGGCGCAGGCACGGAGGGTGGCGGGCCGCTGCAGACGGTGATCGAGCTCCAGCCGGAAGGGCGGGGCACCCGGGTCTGGCTGACGCACTCGGGGTTCGAGCGCCTGCCGGCGGAGGGGCGGCTGGAGGTGTTTGAGCGCTGCCGCCGGGCCTGGGCAGCGGGTGACCGGCTTCAGGCGCTGAAGCGACTGGCGGAGGGGGCGATGGAGCCCATTCGCCTGCACCTGAACGCCCGTCGGGAGCACGTGTTCGCGGCCTGGACCAGGCCGGAGCTGCTGGTGCGCTGGTGGGGGCCTGACGCGCAGGCCGAGGTCGACCTGCGGGTCGGCGGCCGCTACCGGCTGTCGATGCAGTTCGAGTGGGGCGCCCTGGTGTGCGTGCGCGAGTACCGTGAGATCGTCCCGCCCGAGCGGCTGGTCTTCACTTTCGCCTGGGAGGGCGACCCGTCGGGGGAGGAGACGCGGGTCACGCTGCTCCGCGGGGGGGGGGGGGGGGGGCCGAGACCACGCTGGGACACACG
>QGVE01000143.1 GCA_003242675.1 Bacillota bacterium
CGGGCAGCACCTGACCCGGCTGATCCAGCGGGCGCGGGCGCGCCACATCCTGCTCTCTTACAACAATGAGGGAATCATCCCCGACGAGGTGATCCGGTCCGCGCTGGAGCAGCGGGGACCGGTCGAGGTGTTCGAGCAAAGGTACGCGATCTTCGGCAACGGCGCGGGGCGTTCGGGCCGCCGTCCGATCATCGAGCGGCTGTTTTATTGCCGGGTGGTACGATAATACAACCTTAGAAGGACCACGGAGTTGCATGTGGAATTCCTCCTTCATCCCGACCCAGGATGAAGGAGGAAGCCATGTCAAGGAAGTGGATGACCGCCGTCGCGACGGCCCTGGTGCTCATGACCGGCAGCGCGGCGCCCGCCAGCGCCGGCGAACCGGAGAACCCGGCGCCCGTCGTCGATTCGGCCTCGCCGTCCGACTTGCCGCAGCCTCCCTCGTCCCTGGCGGAGGGCGCCGAGCCGCAGACGCCGGCCGAGGAGCCGGCGGCAACGGATGCCGAATCCGACACGGCTGCGGAGCTCGACGCGACCTCGCCGGCGGAGGCCGGAGCGGACCCCGAACCGGGCCTCGAACCGGGTCTCGAACCGGCACAGGACCAGTCCCTGTTCGTGGATCTCCCGGCGGAGCACTGGGCGTATCCTGCTGTGGAGCGGCTGGTCGGGGCGGGCGTGATCCACGGGGATCCGCAGGGCCGCTTCCGCCCTGACGCGCCGATCTCCCGCGGGGAGTTCGTGAAGATGCTGCTCGCGGCGCGCCGGCTGGACCCGGCCGGGAAGTGCGACGGCCTGTTTGTCGACGCACAGTGCTGGACCTGGTACGCGCCTTACGTGGAACTGGCCTATCGGCTGGCGATCCTGGACCCCAAGACCGACATGCTGGACGGCCAGCCCGACTACTTCGATCCGGAAGGGGCCGTCACCCGGCAGGAGATCGCGAGCGCGCTCATGCGCGCCACCGGAAAGCGGTGGGCGGCCGAGACCCTGCCCTGGCAGGAGGCGAGCCGGATCCTCGGGCAGTACCGCGACGCCGCGGACGTGTCCGCCGCGCACCGCAAGAGCATGGCCCTGGCCATCGCCGAGGGGCTGATGCGCGGCTTTGACGACGGCACCCTGCGGCCGTGGCACCCGGCGACCCGGGCCGAGGCCGCCGTCCTGATCAGCCGGGTTCTTCTGGATCCGGCCGGCCTGCAGACGACCGTGCAGGACGGCCACGCGCTCGTGTTCGTCGCCATGCGAGAGATGAAGGCGACGATGTACTCGGCGGGCGAGCCCGGCGTGGGCACGCGGACCGCGACCGGCGTCACGGTGCGCAAGGGCGCGGCGGCGGTGGACCCTAGCGTCATCCCCCTGGGCACCTTGCTCTTCGTCGAGGGCTACGGCTACGCGGTCGCGCTGGATACCGGCGGGGCGGTCAAGGGCAACGTCATCGATCTGTACGGCGACCAGCCGCACCTCTTCGGCGTCCAGACCCGCCGGGTCTGGGTGCTTCCCTAGCGGCAAGAAAAGGAGCGGCCGCGCGGCCGCTCGGAGAGGAGAAGTGGGAGAGGAAACGGAACGGAGAAAGAGCCCATCCTGTGGGGTGATGACCGCTCAACTCGGGATCGGCTCTCACTGGTCATTAGCATGCCCACCGCGGGCGCAGCTATACAGGATGGTCGGGCCGATTTCCGGGAAGAACAGCGAAAGGTGAGTCGCCGTGCGTGTAATCACAGGGTCGGCGAAGGGCCGGCCGCTGAAGACGGTGAAGAACCGCGCCGTCCGGCCCACCAGTGACCGGGTGAAGGAGTCGCTGTTCAACATCATCGGGCCGCGCGTCGTGGATGCCGACTTCCTGGACCTGTTCGCCGGATCGGGCAGTGTGGGCATCGAGGCCCTGAGCCGCGGCGCCCGCACCTGCGTCTTCGTCGAGCTGCAGACGGCCCACCTGAAGGTGGTCGCGGAAAACCTGAAGACGACGGGGCTGGCGGAGCGCGCCGAGCTGATCCGGCGCGACGCCCGCGCGGCGCTGGCCGATCTGGGCGCGCGCGGGCGCCGGTTCGACTTCATCTTCGTCGATCCGCCCTACGGACAGGGCCTGATTCCGGCCGTGCTCGACCTGATCGACGCCCACGGTGTGCTGGCGGAGGGCGGCTGGGTGATCTGCGAGCATCACGCCAAGGACCCCGTTCCCGACGCAGCAGGAGGTCTTGTTCGGTTCAGGGAAGTAGTGTTTGGTGAGACCGTCTTATCCATCTATCGGGCTCACGCCCGAGATGTCGGGGGGCAGAATTCGTGATCAAGGCAGTCTGTCCCGGGAGCTTCGATCCCGTGACGCTGGGCCATCTTGACATCATCGAACGCGCCGCCCGCACGTTTGACGAGGTCGTCGTCGCCGTGCTGACCAACCCGCGCAAGGAGCCGCTCTTCACGGTGGAGGAGCGGGTGGAGATGTTGAAGGAGGCCACCAAGCACATCCCCAACGTCTCGGTGGCGGCTGCAAACGGCCTGCTCGTGGACTTCGCCCGTGCGCAGGGCTGCAAGGTCATCGTGAAGGGGCTCCGGCCGATCCAGGACTTCGAGTACGAATGGCAGATGGGGGCCGTGAACCGGCAGCTCGACCCGGATATCGAGACGTGTTTCTTCATGAGCCGGATCGAGTACGCCCACCTCTCGTCGAGCATCGTGCGGGAGCTGGCGTACTTCGGCTGCCCGACGGACGGACTGGTGCCGCCGTCCACGGCGAAGCGACTCAGGGAAAAATTCGCCAATCGACAGCGCTGACGCCGGGAGGGTTGCGCCGTGGAGATCATGGCTCTGATCGACCGCCTGGAAGAGCTGGTTCAGCAAGCGACCCGGGTACCGCTCACCGGCAAGATCCTGCTGGACCCGGATGAGATCCTGGCCATCGTGGACGAGATGCGCGAGGTCGTGCCGCAGGAGATCCGGGAGGCCAACCGCGTCGCGCGCGATCGGGAGACGATCCTCGCGGAGGCGCGGGAGCAGGCGGAGGAGATCCTGCGGGAGGCACGGGCGCTGGCGGCGCAGCTGACCAGCGAGGCTGCGGTCACCAAGGAGGCGCAGTCGCAGGCCGACGCGCTGATCGATCAGGCCAAGCGGGTGGCGCGGGAGATCCGGCAGAACGCGCTGGAGTGGGCGGACGAGCTGTTTGCACGGGCGCAGCCGGAGCTCGAGCGCATCGCCGCCGACACCCAGCGGGCCGTCGCCGCCCTGCGCAAGGCCCGGGAGGAGCTGCAGAACCAGCTCTAGCGGGCGAGGGGGGAGCCCTTTGCGGGCGGTCGTCCAGTGGTTTCGCGGGCTCGACGCGTGGGTTCGACGGCTGTTCGTGCTGTCGAGCCTCATCGCTGTTCTGGGCGCGATTTTGTTCTGCACGCCCACCCCGTACTACATCACGGCACCCGGCGCCGCCATCGACACCAGCCGGCTGGTGACGGTGGCGAATGGCGACGTGCACCGGGGCCATCTGTATTTGCTGGTGGTCAACACACAGCCCGCCAACCTGTTCTGGTACCTGTATGCCCAGGTGGACAAGCGCGCCGTGCTGCTGACGAAAGAACAGTACCTGGGCCGCTTTGAGAGCTACGCCGAGTACCTGGACTGGAACCGGCAGCTCATGGAAAACAGCCAGCGCACCGCCCGGGCTGTGGCCTTCCAGCTGTTGGGCTTCGGCGAGGGGGTGCGCTCTGTGGGGGCGCGCATCGTGGGCGTGCTGGCCGACAGCCCGGCCCGCGGGATCCTGCACGCCGGCGATGTCATCGTCGCCGTGGAGGGCCAGCCGGTGACGGGCACCGGCTCGCTGCGCAGCCTCCTGGCGGGCATCCCCGGCGGGACGGAGGTCCGGGTAGGCCTCGTGCGCGCGGGCGAGGAGCTGACGCTGGCGGTGCCGACGCGGGCGTCGCAGGAGGCCGGGCGGGAGGGCTCGGCCGTGTTCGGCATCACCGTCCAGGACGAGCTGGACTTCGACGACGACGCGGTGCCCGTCGAGATCCGCTCCGGCTCGATCTTCGGGCCCTCCGCGGGCCTGATGTTCACCCTGCAGATCATCGACCAGCTGACCCCGGGCGGCCTCACGGACCTGGTCGTGGCCGGCACCGGCACCATCGAGCCGGACGGCCGCGTGGGCCCCATCGGCGGGGTGCAGCAGAAGGTGTACACGGCCGAGGCGGCCGGCGTGGACCTGATGTTCGTTCCCCGGAGCAACTACGAGGAGGCGGCGGCGGTGGCGACCCGGGTGCAGGTGGTGCCGGTCGACCACGTGCGCGACGCGCTGGAGTGGCTCCGGGCGTCGGGCGGATAGTCTGCCGCCGGTTTGCGGAGAGTAAGCGGTGTGGAGGAGGGCGCCCTCCAGGATTCACAGTCGTTGACAAGGAAAGGTGTGCGTCGATATAATACAGCTTGTGCCTGCGCCGTACGCCCGGGCGCAGGCCGCGATTGGGGTGATGTCCCGTGCGCATCGATGTGGCGGATATCAAACACGAGGTCGGCAGCTACAAGGTCACCGACCTGGCGATCACCCTGGAGCCGGTCGAGCTCGGTGGAGCGGAGGTCGGGTTCGGCCGTCCGTTCACCGGCACGGCGAAGATCTGGAACCTGGGCGACCGCCTGCTGGTGCAGGCGGAACTGCAGGGCGAGGCCCGGCTGACCTGCAGCCGATGCCTTTGCGAGTACACCCATCCGCTGTCCGTGAGCTTTGAAGCGGAGTTCGTCGAGCGGGAGCCCGGCGCGGACGAGCCGGTGGTCGAGGACGAGGAGGAGTCCGACAAGGACGTCTCCTTCTACAGCGATGATGTGGTGGACATGACGGAGGTGGCGCGCGACAACATCCTGCTCGCGCTGCCGATGAAGCCGCTCTGCAGCGAGTTCTGCAAGGGGCTCTGCCCCCGGTGCGGCAAGGACCTCAATGAGGGGCCGTGCGGCTGTGACGGGGGCGTCGAGGAGAGCGTCGATCCCCGGCTGGCGGTGCTGAGAGACCTGCTCCGTAAGCCGGATGCCAATTCCTAATCTATTCCCCCCGGGACCGGGTCTCGGGTCCGTCATCTGCGATGACGGAGAGGAAAGGGGTGTTATTCAGCATGGCGGTTCCGAAGAGAAAGGTGTCCAAGTCCCGTAGGGATTCCCGGCGGGCCCAGACCTTCCGCCTGGAGGCGCCGAACCTGAGCCCGTGCCCGAACTGCCGGACGCTCAGGCTGCCGCACCGGGTCTGCCCGAACTGCGGCTACTACCAGGGCCGGCTCGTGATCCAGAAGGAGGCCGAGGCTGCGGAGTAGGGTGCAGCCGGGCTGTGCACTCATATCGTGAAAGGGACGGAGGCAGGAGGGGTTCCTGCCTCCGTTTGCTTTGGCGCGGCTGCCCCCGCTTCCCAGTCGCTGCCGTTAACGCAGCCTCTTTTCCAGCTCCAGTTCATCGTGGATCGGGATGCCGTACTCCCCCACGAGAGGGATGGTCGGCTTCAGGCGCCTGGCCTCATCGATGGCGCCGGGGTACACGGCAACGAGCCGGTACCCCTTCCGCTGATAGAACCGCAGGGCGTCCAGGTTGTCGTTGGAGGTGATGAGCCACACCCGCTCGCAGCCGGCGTCCCGGGCGGCGTCCTCCACCGCCTGCAGGAGAGCGGCGCCCACCCCGGCGCCCGGATGGGTGGCGTTGATGCTCACCAGCTCACAGTCCGGCCCTTCTACGTGGAACGTCGCCGCCCCCACCGGCGTGTCCCCATCCCACGCGATGAGGGCGTGGAGATCGGCGAGGCGGTGCACCCGGCCTCTGGTGATCATCGTCTCTCCGCCCCACTCCGCGGTCCAGAGGTTTCTGAGCCACTCCTCGTCCGCGGCCGTCTGCGGGGCGAGAATGCGGTAGCGATTCATGGCCCCTCCTCTTCGGAACGGTGGACTTGCGTTGGCTCTGCGCGCAATCGATGACAAGTGTACTATCCATGCCGGTTTGGATCAATCGGGGGCGCCACAGCGGCCGGCGGGTGCCGGGCCCTCCCTGCGTGGGGTTGAAACGGCGGCCTGCCGGTCCTGCGTCCTTCTCCGTGAAGGGAGGTGTGGCCGATGCGGCGCGCCGTACAGATCACCGTCGGCTGGCTCATGATCCCGCTGGGCATCGGGCTGGGCATCCTGCACACCGCGCCCGCCGCCGGAACGCCGGCGGTGCAGCCGCCGGAAGCCGCTAGGCCGGGTGCGGCGGCCCGCATGCCGGGCGCCGGCGCCTCCCCGGCGGCCGGGCAGGGGGAAGGCGGGCGGCCGGAGGCCGGGCAGCGGCCGATAGACCAGGTCGCGATCCCCAGGGACGTGCTGGACAGGCTGCCCGAGCTGGCGGCCCTTCAGCAGAAGCTGATGCAGGTCGACGGCGTCCTCATGGTGGGGACCGACCATCGGAAGGGGAAGGTGCTGGTCGGCGTGCGATCGCTGGAGGCCAAAGCGCGCGTGGAGGCGGTCATCGCCCGGGAGGGGGCCAGCCTCTTT
>QGVE01000014.1 GCA_003242675.1 Bacillota bacterium
CGGCAAGATCATGCGCCGGGTGATCCGGGCGGCCTATCTGGGCCAGGACCCGGGCGATCTCTCGGCCCTGGAGAACCCGGAAGCGGTGGCGGAGATCCAGCGGATCGGGACGGCGCAGACCGGCTGACCGTGAGCGGCCCGGCGGCCGGCAGAGGAAGCGGAGGGAGCAGCGAATGCGGTACACGTGCTGTGAGACTAGTCTTGGAACCATCTACGTGGCCTGGACAGACCGGGGGATCGCCTGCCTTTCCGTCGGGGAGGGCGGCGAGGAGGAGTTCCGGTCCTACTGCCGCGCTCTAGCCGGGCAGGCGCCCGAGCGGGACGACAGCCGCCGGGCCGAGCTGCAGAAGGCCCTGCAGGGCTGGCTGGAGGGCGAGCCGTACGACGGGCCGGTGGACCTCTCGCCGCTCAGCCCCTTCGAGCGGGAGGTGCTCGCCGCCTGCCGGGCCATCCCACGGGGGCAGGTGCGCACCTACGCCCAGCTGGCTGCGGCCGTCGGGCGGCCGCGGGCCGCGCGGGCCGTGGGCAACGCCCTGCGCCGCAACCCGGTGCCCCTGCTCATCCCGTGCCACCGGGTGGTGCGGTCGGACGGGACGCTGGGCGAGTACAGCATGGGCGGGCCCGAGATGAAGCGGCGGCTCCTCGCCCTGGAAGGCGCGCGCTGAGGCGGCGCATGCGCGGAGATCGCGTCGGGGTGGGCATACTATCCCTGCGTGTCCTTGCATCGTTCAGGAATTTTGTAGTATGATGGTCTTGGTAGATACCATTCATGACGCCAGAATCCAGGAAGGGGTGAAGCCGCTGTGAAGATGGAGTTTGTCGAGAAGGAACTCAAGAGCTGGGGCGAGATCATCATCACCACCGCAGGCGGCCAGAAGTTCGAGATCCACATGGGTGACACGGAGTTCGACTACGAGAACCGGGTCATCCGGCTGAAGAGCGCCAACGCGCACTTCGTCATCGACGGCGACTCCGTGGAGACCATCACGAAGCACTACGGCCATCCGGAGTAGGCGCAGCGGCTGCGGCGCACGGTCCGACCGAGAACGAGACAAGCGCGGGAAGGACGCATCCTTCTCGCGCTTGTTTTGTTTCGGGTCTAGGCCCCCAGCAGCGCCTTCAGGTCGGCCTCCGGCGTGGTGGTCAGGTGGAGGTCGAACTGCTCCTGCAGCACCCGGAGCACGTCGGGGGTGATCCAGGCGGGCGGCTTCGGCCCGAGGTAGATCCCCCTGATCCCCAGCGACAGGAGGCCCATCAGCACGGCCACGGCCTTCTGCTCCATCCAGGAGAGGACGATGGAGAGGGGCAGGTCGCTTACGCCGCAGCCCAGCGCCTCGGCCAGGGCGGTCGCGATCCGGATGGCGCTGATCGTGTCGTTGCACTGGCCCAGGTCGAGCAGCCGGGGGATGCCGTCGATGGTGCCCAGGTCGAGGTCGTTGAAGCGGAACTTGCCGCAGGCCAGCGTGAGGACGAGGGTGTCGGGCGGGGTCTGCCGGACGAACTCCCGGTAATAGTTGCCGGAGGAGCCGGGCGCGTCGCAGCCGCCGACGACGAAGAAGTGCCGGATCTTGCCCGCCTTCACGGCCGCGAGGATCTGGTCGGCCATCGGCAGGATGTTGGTGTCGGCAAAGCCGGTGGTGAGCGTCACCTCGCCGGGCCGGTCCGCGCAGGGCGGAAGCGAGAGCGCCTTCGCGATGACCGGGGTGAAGTCCCAGTTCTCGATGTGCGGCACGCCGGGCAGCCGGCTCGCGCCCACCGTGAAGATGCGGTCCCTGTAGGCGTCCAGCGGGATCTGGACGCAGTTGGAGGTGCCGACGATCGCACCGGGGAACTCGGCGAAGAGCTTCTTCTGGTCGCACCAGGCGGCGCCCAGGTTGCCCACCAGGTGGGGGAACCGCTTCAGGCCCGGGTAGCCGTGGGCGGGCAGCAGTTCCGAGTGGGTGTAGACGTTGACGCCCTTCCCCTCGGTCTGCTTCAGCAGCTCATGCAAGGCCTTCAGGTTGTGGCCGGTGACGAGGATCGCCGGGCCGGCGACGGTGCCGGTGGGAACCGGCGTGGGCACCATCTCGCCGAAGTGGTCGGTGTGGGCCTTCTTCAACATGGCCATGGCGCGCAGCGCCATCTGGCCGGCCTTCAGGTTCAGCTCCAGGAGGTGATTCAGGTCGAAGTCGACGTTGGTCAGGGTGGAGTACAGCGCCTCGGAGAAGAAGGCGTCGATCTCGGGATCGGTGTACCCCAGCTCCCGGGCGTGGTAGGTGTAAGCGGCGATGCCCTTCAGGGCGTAAACCAGGTTCTCCTGCAGGGCCTGGAGGTTCTCATCCTTGCCGCACACGCCCACCTTGGTGCAGCCGGTGCCGTGAAGCGTCATCTCGCACTGGTTGCAGAACACAGGACCTCAACTCCTTCGTGTAAGGATCCGGTTCGGTTCCCTACGTTCGCGCACCGGACCGGCCGGGGCATGTGACGTTTTTCACAGTCTAGGGCAGAATGAACCCTTCGCGCAGCGGCGGCGGGCTCCGGTAGTCTGTTTGCGCCATGCGAGCGGTCCGTCAGGCGTAATCCCACCGGGTGGCAGCCGACGGAAAAGATCTTTCCGGCAACCGTCGAAACCTGTAAGAGATGGAACCTGACGGACCAGACTCCGTCTATTTTGATATAAAACGGTTAAGGAGTGTCATCCGTGAAGCGAGTCGCCGCCGCAGCGCTTACCCTGGTGTTGCTGTCGTCTGTCCCCGCTGAGGCCGCCATCCTGCGTCCCATCGACCAGGACGGCCTCAACGTCCGGTCCGGGCCGGGCACCGGCTACGCCATCATCGGCGGGCTCGGCTACGACCAGTGGGCCACCGTTCTGGGCCGGGAGGGCGACTGGTACCGGGTCAGGCTCCCGAGCGGCGTGGAGGGCTGGGTGGCCGGCTGGTTCAGCCGGGTGCTGCTGGAGGATGAGCGGCGCTACGCCGTCGTGGACACCGACATCCTGAACGTGCGGCGGGAGCCGTCTCTGGACGCCCCGGTGCTGGCGCGCGTCTACCAGGGCCAGTACGTCCGGCTCCTGGAGATGACCCCGGAGTGGTGGCGCATCCAACTGGGCGACGGCACGGAAGGCTGGGTCTTCGCCCAGTACGTCCGCGAGGCCGAGGCGCCGCCGCCCGGGGGCGAGCCCGGCGCGGGGGAGCTGCCGGTCCCGACCGTCCCGCCCGTGGCCCAGCCGCCGGCGGCGCCGCCCGGCACCGTGCCGGACATCACGTTCCCGCCGCCTGCGGAGCCCGTCCCCGATCCCGGAAAGGCCGTCGCCGTGCGGCAGGAGACCGGCATCTACGCCGGCCCCAACACCGAGGCGCGCCGCACCGACACCGTGCGGCCCGGCGACCGGCTGCGGCTGCTGGACGCGCGGGACGGCTGGGTGCGAGTGGCCTCGCCGCAGAATCGGTGGGGATGGGTCCCGGGCGATCTGGTCCAGGTGACGGACGGGCCCCTGCGCATCCAGGTGAACGCGGCCGGCTGGAGCGTGGAGCGGCCCGCCGCGCCGCAGGCCCCGCGGCAGCCCGTCGAGCTCGGCGAGGCCGTGGTGGGGCCGCTGGGGGCGACCCTGTACCTCGTTCCGGCCGTCGCGTCCCGGGTGGTGGCCGAGCTCGCGCCGGGGGAGCCGCTGGAGGTCCTTGACAAGGATCTTCAGTGGTTGAAGGTGCGGCTCCCGTCGGGCCAGGTCGGCTGGGTCCTGGCGGCCTTTGTGCAGCCGGCCGCGCCGCCGGCGGGCGACGGGTCGGACACCTCCCCGGGCGGTACGCCCGGCGAAGCGGCGGCCGAAGCCGGGCTCCGGGTGAGCATGCAGGAGGGCGCCCCCGGGGTCTACCTGCTGGAGATCGCGGCGCCCGGGCGCACCTTCGGCGCGCCCGTCGTGCAGAACGGGGACCTGCTGGTGCCTTTCGCCACCGGGCTGGAGGGCGAGCGGTCGATGCCGCTCCACCAGATGGGGGTGGCGGAGGCGGTGCTGACCGGGGATGGGCTCAGGCTCCGGCTCACGGGCGAGCCGCAGGTCACCGTGGAGTCCAACCGGAACGGCACCCTGCTCCTGAGCCTGCGGCCGGTCGTCGCGGACATCCGCCGGGAGGGCAGCGGGGATGCCCTGGTCCTGCGCTTCACGGTGCGCGGCGCGGCCCAGCCCCGGGCACGGGCCGAGGCCGGGCAGGTCATCGTGGAGTTCCCCGGCGCCGTGCTCGGATCCGGAGCGGTTCCGGCGGGGGTTCAGGCGGTGGAGACCGCGGCGGGGGTGCGGGCGGCCGTTCCGACCAACCGGCCTTATGCGCTGAAGGCGTGGGAGGGCGGCTTCGACCTGGTGATCTATCCCCCCGGCCTGGCCGGCAAGGTGATCATGCTCGACCCCGGCCACGGCGGCGATGACAGCGGCGCCGTCAGCCGGGTGACGGGCGTCGTCGAGAAGCAGGTCAACCTGGAGCTTGCCCTGCGGCTCCGGGCCCTGCTCGCCGAGAAGGGCGCGACCGTCTACATGACCCGGGCGACCGACCGGCGCGTCCCGCCGGAGTGGTTCCTCACCAGCGTGGACGGCGAGCCCTGGGACCAGCTCGACCTGCAGTACCGGACGATGCTTGCCAACCGCCTGGGCGTCGACCTGTTCCTCTCCATTCACCACAACTCGGGCGAGACGATGTCCCAGGGGACCGAGGTCTACTACACCAGCCGGGCGCTGAACGGCGAGCGCTCCCGGGAGCTGGCCTGGCTCTTGCAGCAGGAGCTGGTGCGGGCCCTGGGCACCCGCGACCGGGGCGTGTTCGACGACACCTTCTTCGCCACCCGCAACACCCTGGCGCCGGCGGCGCTGGTGGAGCTCGCGTTCATCAACAACCCCTCGGAGGGCCCCCGCACCGTCCAGCCCGCCTTCCAGGAGGCGGCGGCGCAGGCCATCGTGCGGGCGCTGGAGCGGTTCTACGCGGAGCGGTAGCGCACTGTAGGGCTTTGCAGTGATAAAGAGAAAGTGTATACTGCTTTCAGGGTGTGCATACCCAGGAACCAGGCCCAACCGAGGGGAGAGGAAAACACATGCGTCTGTCCGCCCGCGCCCGAGCGCTGACGCCGTCGCCGACCATGACGATCGACGCGATGTCGAAGCAGATGGCGGCGGAGGGCATCGACGTCGTCAACTTCTCCGTGGGGGAACCCGACTTCGACACGCCGGAGCTGATCAAGGCCGCAGGCATCGCCGCCATCCAGCAGGGAAAGACCAAGTACACCCCTGCCGCAGGAACCCTGGAGCTGCGCAAGGCCATCTGCGAGAAGCTGGAGCGGGACAACGGCCTCCACTACCGCCCGGAGGAGATCGTCGTCTCCAACGGGGGCAAGCAGTCGCTGTATAATGCATATCAGGTGCTGCTGGATCCCGGGGAAGAGGTGATCATCCAGGCCCCGTACTGGGTCTCGTACCCCGAGATCGTGCGGCTGGCCGGGGGCGTCCCCGTGGTGGTGGAGACCGACGAGTCCACGGGCTTTCGCCTCACGGCCGACATGATCCGGGAGAAGCTGACCAACCGCACCCGGGTCCTCAACCTGAACAGCCCGAGCAACCCGACCGGCGCCGTGCTCACCCGCAAGGACCTGGAGGAGATCGCCGCCCTGGCGGTGGAGCGCGACCTGATCATCGTGTCCGACGAGATCTACGAGAAGCTGATCTACGACGGCGCCGAGCACGTCTCCATCGCCTCGCTGGGCGAGGAGGTCAAGCGGCGCACGATCACCGTGAACGGCCTCTCCAAGGCCTACGCCATGACCGGCTGGCGCATCGGCTACACCGCCTCCGAGCGCATCTACGCCAAGGCGATGGCCGACCTCCAGTCGCAATCGACCTCCGGCCCGTGCTCCATCTCCCAGGCCGCGGCGGTGGAGGCCCTGCGGGGCAGCCAGGAGTCGGTCGAGCAGATGCGGCAGGAGTTCGACCGCCGGCGCCGGCACATGATGGAGCGGCTGAACCGGCTGCCGGGCTTCTCCGTGAAGGTGGCGCCCCAGGGGGCGTTCTACCTGTTCCCCAACATCTCGGGGCTCATCGGCGAGACGATCGCCGGGCGCAAGATCCGGTCATCGGACGACCTGGCCGAGGTCATCCTGGAAAAGGCTCACGTCGCCGTGGTGCCCGGCACGGGCTTCGGGGCGCCCAACTACATCCGCTTCTCCTACGCGACCTCGCTGGAGCGCATCGACGAGGGGCTGGACCGCATCGCCCGGCTATTGGCAGCCGGCTAGCGGACCGGCGGGGCCCCGGGGCAGGCCGGAGGGTGGGGGCATACCGCACCGCAGGAGGTTGGCCGGAGTGGAACTGCAGGGACGCGCAGCCGTGGTCGGCATCGGCATCTCCAACCTGGCCCTGATTCGCTACCTGGTGGCCCGGGGCGTCCAGGTCACCGCCTGCGACCGCACCCCCGCCGAGCAGCTCGGCGAGCGAGCCGCCGAGCTCGCACGGCTGGGGGTGCGGCTCGTGACCGGCGAGAACTACCTTGCGCCCCTGGCCGATCACGACCAGATCTTCCTGACCCCGGGGATGCCGAAGCACCTGCCGGAGATCGAGGCCGCCCGGCAGAGGGGGGCCGCGATCTCCGGGGAGATCGGCCTCGTCCTCGAGCTCTGCCGGGCGCCGGTGATCGGCGTGACGGGCAGCGCCGGCAAGACCACCACGACGACCCTGATCGGCGAGATCATGCGGGCCGCGGGGCGAAGGACCTACGTCGGCGGGAACATCGGCAAGCCGCTCATCGAGCAGGTGGAGGAGATCCCGGCGGAGGCGGCGGTGGTGCTGGAACTGTCTTCGTTCCAGCTCCAGCTGGTGCGCCGCTCGCCCCACATCGCGGTCATCACCAACATCAGCCCCAACCACCTGGACGTGCACGCCTCCATGGAGGAGTATGTGGACGCCAAGAAGGCGATCTTCCGGTGGCAGTCGCCCTCGGACTGGGTGGTCCTCAACGCCGACGACCCGACGGTGCGCGCCTTTGCCGCCGAGGCGAAGGGCCGGGTCGTGCTGTTCAGCCGGCGGGGCGACCCCGGCGGCTCCGACGCCGCCTTCGTCCGCGACGGCCAGATGATCTGGCGGCGGGGCGGCCGGGAGGTGCCCACCGTGCTCCTGGAGGAGATCAAACTGCCGGGGCTGCACAACCAGGAGAACATCCTCGCGGCGATCGCGGCCAGTTGCCTCGCCGGCGCGCCGCTCTCCGCGGTGCGGCAGGTGGTGACGCAGTTCACCGGCGTCGAGCACCGCATCGAGCCGGTGCGGGTGCTGGACGGGGTGAAGTGGTACAACGACTCCAAGGCCACCTCGCCGGCCGAGACGGTGGCTGCGCTGACGACCCTGCCGGCGCCGATCGTGCTGATCGCCGGCGGGTCGGACAAGGGCATCCCCTTCGACCCCATCGCCCCGCTGGTCGCGGAGAAGGTGAAGACGCTCATCCTGATGGGGCCCACCGCCCCCAAGATCGAGGAGGCCGTGCGCAGGGGCGGATACGCAGGGCCGATCCGGCGCGCCGCCGACATGGCCGAGGCCGTGGCCCTGGCCCGGGCTGCGGCGGTCCCGGGGGACACGGTGCTGCTCTCCCCGGCGTGCGCCTCCTTCGACGCGTACCGCAACTTCGAGGAGCGGGGGCGCCACTTCAAGTCGCTGGTGGAGGCGTTGCAGTGAGGACCGACCTCTGGGTGATCCACCTGGACATGGACGCGTTCTTCGCCTCCATCGAGCAGCGGGACAACCCGCGGCTTCGGGGGAAGCCCGTCATCGTGGGCGGCTCCCCGAACTCGCGGGGAGTCGTCTCGACCTGCTCCTACGAGGCGCGGCGCTACGGCGTCCGCTCCGCCATGCCCTCCCGGGAGGCCCTGCGGCTCTGCCCGCACGCCATCTTCATCCGCCCGAACCACGCCAAGTACGCGGCGGTCGGCCGCCAGGTGCGGGCGATCATGCGCCGCTTCACCGACGTCATCGAGCCGATCTCGATCGACGAGGCGTTCCTGGACGTGTCGGGGCAGGACGCCGTGGCGGTGGCGCGCGCCCTGAAGGAGGCGATCCGGTCGGAGCTGCAGCTCACCGGGTCGGCAGGGGTCTCCTACTGCAAGTTCATGGCGAAGCTCGCCTCCGACATGCAGAAGCCGGACGGGCTCACGGTCATCACCTGGGAGCGGGCGCAGGAGCTCCTGCCCACGCTGCCGGTGCGGAAGCTGTGGGGCGTGGGCCCGGCCAGCGAGCAGGCCTTGCACGCCCTGGGGATCTACACCTGCGGCGACCTCCTGGCCTACGACCCGGACACGCTGCGCAAGCACTTCGGCAAGCGGGCCGACGAGCTGCGGCAGCTCGCGCAGGGGATCGACCCCAGCCCGGTCGTGCCCCACCGGGAGGCGAAGTCCATCGGCGAGGAGAACACCTTCCCGGTGGACCAGACGGACCGGGAGTACCTGAACCGGCTGCTGGAGCGCTACGCCGACAACCTGGCGGCGGAGCTGCAGCGGCAGGGGCTGTTCGCCCGGACGGTGACGGTGAAGATCAAGTGGAACGTGTTCGTGGAGCGCGGGCCCAAGGGAGGGGACTTCCTCCAGATCACCCGCAGCCAGACCCTGCCCATGCCGACCAACGACGCCCGGACGATCGGCCGCGTGGCGCGGGAGATCTTCAGCCGGGTGGAGTGGGAGGGGCGGAAGGTCCGGCTGCTGGGGCTCTCGGTGCACAACCTGGTGAAGAAGGGCGAGCTGTTCCAGGCGCGGCTGCCGATCTAACGCAGGTCTCGGGTGCCGGGTGGCCCTCATGGATTGGGAAGTGTGCATGTCACGACCATCGTGCTGAAAGCGATTCAGGGGTGCCCCTCTGGGCACCCCAACTGTTTTCCATCCGTGTGCTCACCAGCTCATCGTGGTTGGGCAAGGCGGACGCTTGACCCCTGCGTGAGTGGTCGGGGCGGAAGACACCTGGGTCCCCGTGATCATCCCCGCTCGAGGAACGCCCGGATGATCCGGTTGGTCTCCTCCGGTGCGTCCTGGTTGGCGTTGTGTCGGGCGCCGGAAAGCAGGTGGAACTCGACGTCCTCCTCGCGTGCCCAGGCGGTCATCGCCGCCCGGATGTTTCCCAGGCGGTCGTGCTCGCCGAGGAGGAGCAGGGTGCGCGCGGGGTAGCGCAGCCCGGGCCGGTGCCGCACGAAATCGAAGAGCCGCACCATCACGTCGCAGAAGCGGGCCTTGCCCATGCGGCTGAGGCACTCCCGCACATACCCCTGCACCTCGGGGCGGCAGGAGCACGCCTGCGCCGCCGCTTCCACCAGCCACCCGAAGGGCATGAGCCGGAGCATGGGCCCCGCCAGGGCGAGGGCGGCCGCCTCCAAGGGAGACAGCCGCTGGTTGTTGCGGGTCGCATCGATGACCACCAGGGCCTCCACCCGCTCCGGGTGGCGGAGCGCGAGCTCCTGCGCGACGTTGCCGCCCATCGACTGGCCGATGAGGGTCGCCCGCTCCAGCCCCTCGTTGTCCAGCACGGCCAGGGCGTCCTGTACCAACAGGTCCGCGGAAAAGCCCTCCACGCCGGCGGACCGCCCGTGGCCGCGGGCGTCCCAGGCGAGGAGGGCGTACTCCCGGTCAAAGGCCGGGTACTGTTCTGCGAACATGCGGTGGTCCAGCCCGGCCCCGTGGAGAAAGAAGAGGGCCCGGCCGGACCTGCCGTTGGTGAAGTAGTGAAGGGTGCCGCCCTGAACCGTGAGGGTCCGCTCCTGCATCTGCTGCACCTCCCGGCGTCGATCCCTGCTGCCTCCCGCGCCAGTGCTCCTGTTCCGGCTCCAACTTCTGTTCTGCCCCCGCGATTGCGTATGTGCCTGCTTCCGGTTCAGCCTTGCCGCTTCCGCTGCCCGTACTCCTGCTCCAGGATGCTCATGATCACGTCGCTCTCCCACCGGGGATGCGAATATTCGGCAACACGGGGCCGCCCTCCTTCAGGCGGCCCCTCACACCTCTTCCCGCAGGAGCCGGTCTGCCCGAAGCAGGCCGGCTCCCTGCGCGGACGCGTGGATTTGGGGAAGCCACTCGGCGGTGTGCTTCAGGTGGGCCCGCACGGCCGCGGGGGAGAGGCCCGGGCGGGCCGAGAGCAGCAGGGCCGCGGCGGCGGTGACGTGGGGAGCGGCCATGGAGGTGCCGCTCATCCGGCAGAACCGGCCCCCGGGGGCCAGGGAGAAGAGGTCGGTTCCGGGCGCGACCAGGTCGACCTCGGGTCCCCGGCTGGAGAAGCGGGCCAGGCGGTCCCGCCGGTCTGTGGCCGCGACGGCCAGCACCTCGCGATAGCTGCCGGGTGCGTCCACCTCCCCTCCCCGGCCGTCGTTGCCCGCGGCGCCCACCAGGAGGATGCCGCTCTGCTCCGCCGCGCGGATGGCCTTCGCCAGCCGGTCGTCGCCCCTCCGGCCGGTGCCGAAGCTCAGGTTGACGATCTCGCAGCCCTGCCTGCGGCACCACTCCAGGCCGGCGACGATGTCGCGGATGCGGCCGCAGCCCGTCCGGTCGAAGATCTTCACCGGCCGGATGCGCAGGGGCGGGGGCCAGATCGGCTTTCCGCCGCCCACGGCGCCTGACGCCACGGCCAGGATGCCGGCGATGTGCGTGCCGTGGCCGTGCTCGTCCTCGGGCGGCTCGCCGGGGGAGAGCAGGTTGAGGCCGGGGCCGAGCAGGTTCCTCAGGTAGGGATGGTGGAGGTCCACCCCGCTGTCCAGCAGGCCGATCTCCACTGGGTCGCGGCGCCCCCGGTGAAGGCGCAGGAGCCGCCAGGCTTCGGGAAAGCCGGTGCGGCGGATGTGCCAGGGGGGTTTCCGCCAGATCGTGCCGCCCATGGAGATCGCCCCTCCCGCCGGATCTGCACCATGAGTACGGCGGGCCCGACGGGAGTGCTACTCCGCTCCTTTACTTTTTATGGTATCGCCCGTATAATACGAGAGTTGGAGTTTCCGCGGGGTTCACCCCCGTTCGTGGGCACACTTCGCCTGAGGAGCGATCTGACACATGAAGCGGACAGACCTGCGCAACGTGGCGATCATCGCCCACGTCGACCACGGCAAGACCACCCTGGTGGACGGCCTGCTCCGGCAGTCGGGCACCTTCCGGGCCAACGAGCAGGTCGCGGAGCGGGTGCTGGACTCCTTCGACCTGGAGCGGGAGCGGGGCATCACCATTCTGTCGAAGAACACCGCCATCACATATAAGGGTGTCAAGATCAACATCGTCGACACGCCGGGGCACGCGGACTTCTCCGGTGAGGTCGAGCGGATCATGACGATGGTCGACGGCTGCCTGCTGATCGTGGACGCGGCCGAGGGTCCGATGGCGCAGACCAAGTTCGTGCTGCGCAAGGCCATGGAGGCCGGCCTGAAGCCGGTGGTGGTCATCAACAAGATCGACCGGCCCGACCGGCGGATCGCCGAGGTGGAGGACGAGATCCTCGACCTCTTCATCGAGCTGGGCGCCGACGAGGACCAGCTGGATTACCCGGTGCTGTACGCCTCCGCCCGCAGGGGCATCGCCACCTACCGGCTGGAAGAGGAGGGGAAGGACCTCCAGCCGATCCTGGACACCATCCTGGAGCGCATACCCTGCCCGGAGGGCGACCCCGACGCGCCGCTGCAGGCCATGGTGACCTCCCTGGACTACGACGAGTACGTGGGCCGCGTGGCCATCGCCCGGATCAAGCAGGGCACCGTGCGGGCCGGGGAGCAGGTGGCCGTGGCCAAGTTGGACGGGTCGGTGGTCAAGTTCCGGGCGGCCCAGCTGTTCGGGTTCCACGGGCTGAAGCGGGTGCCGATGGAGGTGGCGACGGTCGGCGACATCATCGCCATGACCGGCCTGGAGGACGTGAACATCGGCGAGACCATCACCGATCCCGAGAACCCGCAGCCCCTGCCGCCGATCAAGGTCGATGAGCCGACCCTGCAGATGACCTTCCGCACCAACGACTCGCCGTTCGCCGGGCAGGAGGGCAAGTACGTCACCTCCCGGCACCTGAGGGCCCGCCTCTTCAAGGAGCTGGAGCGGAACGTGGCGCTGCGGGTGGAGGAGACCGACTCGCCGGACGTCTTCATCGTCTCCGGCCGGGGCGAGCTGCACCTCTCCATCCTGATCGAGACCATGCGCCGGGAAGGGTACGAGCTCGCGGTCTCCAAGCCCCAGGTGATCTACCGGTACGACGAGAACGGCAACCGGCTGGAGCCGCTGGAGGAGCTGATCCTCGAGCTCCCGGACGAGTACATGGGCCCGGTGATGGAGGCCCTGGGCGTCCGCAAGGCCGAGATGACCAACATGGTCCACCACGGCAACGGCAACGTGCGCCTGGAGTTCATCATCCCGGCGCGCGGCCTGGTGGGCTTCCGCTCGGAGTTCCTGACCCTCACCCGCGGCTACGGCATCATGCACCACACGTTCCATGGCTACGGGCCTTACCGGGGCGAGATCCCCACCCGCCAGCGGGGCTCGCTGGTGGCCTCGGAGACCGGCACGGCCACGCAGTACGCCCTGTACCAGATCCAGGAGCGCGGCACGCTCTTCATCGAGCCGGGCACCGAGGTGTACGTGGGCATGGTCGTCGGCGAGCACAACCGCCCGCAGGACCTGGACGTCAACGTGTGCAAGACCAAGCACCTCACCAACATCCGGGCGGCCGGGGCCGACGAGAAGCTGCTGCTTGACCCGCCCCGCAAGCTGACCCTGGAAGAGGCCCTGGAGCAGATCGCCGACGACGAGCTGGTGGAGGTCACGCCCAAGTCGATCCGGCTGCGGAAGCAGTACCTCGACCCGGTGATCCGGGCCCGGCTGGCGAAGGGCAAGGAGATCAACGCCGAGGTGCTCCAGCGGCTGCAGCAGGGGCGGTAAGCGGCCCCGCGCGCTCTGCAAGACCGCACCCGCCCGGTGCGGTCTTTTCCTTTCGCTGGGCGCGGCCCGGGCGCCGGGGAGGTGGCGTCCGGGTCATGACCGGGGCGAGAATGGAAAGGATGATGGAAGGGGAGGACGCCGCCCCGGCGGTGCCCGCCCGGTGGCGGCTTCCGCAGCGGGGCCCCGGAGAGGAACCCGTCCGCCCGCGGTCGAAGAACTGCATTGTCGTCACCCGATCCAGAAGGAGGAGACTGCCCGTGCGCGCGTACGACATCATCTACCGCAAACGAATGGGCCAGGAGCTGACCACCGAGGAGATCCGCTATCTCATCCGCGGGTACGTTTCGGGCGAGGTGACGGACTACCAGATGGCGGCCTGGGCCATGGCCGTCTGCATCCGCGGCATGACGCCGCGGGAGACCGCCGACCTCACGATGGCCATGGCCGAGTCCGGCGAACAGATCGACCTCTCGGGGATCCGCGGCCGCAAGGTCGACAAGCACTCCACGGGCGGCGTGGGGGACAAGGTGTCCCTGGTCCTGGTCCCCCTGGTCGCGGCGTGCGGCGCGCCGGTGGCGAAGATGTCCGGCCGGGGGCTCGGCCATACGGGAGGCACCATCGACAAGCTGGAGTCGATCCCGGGGTTCCGGGTCGAGCTCGGCCCCCAGGAGTTCATCGACCAGGTGAACCGCATCGGCTGCGCGGTCGCGGGGCAGAGCGGCAACCTGGTCCCGGCTGACAAGAAGCTGTACGCCCTGCGGGACGTGACCGCCACCGTCGACTCCATCCCGCTCATCGCCTCTTCCATCATGTCGAAGAAGATCGCGGGCGGCGCGGACGCGGTGGTGCTGGACGTCAAGGCGGGCTCCGGCGCGTTCATGAAGAGCCTGGACGACGCCTTCCGCCTGGCGGAGATGATGGTGGCCATCGGCCGGGAGGTCGGCCGCGAGGTCGCCGCCGTCGTCTCGAACATGGACCAGCCGCTGGGGTACGCGGTGGGCAACGCCCTGGAGGTCGCCGAGGCCATCGAGACCCTGCGCGGCTTCGGCCCGCGGGACCTGGAGGAGCTCTGCCTGCAGCTGGGCTCGCAGATGCTCCGCCTGGCAGGGGTGGCGGAAGATGCCGAGTCGGCCAGGAAGATGCTGATCAGGGCCCTGCGGGCGGGCCACGGGCTGAACAAGCTGATCGAGATGGTGGAGGCGCAGGGCGGCGACGCCCATTACATCCGCCAGCCGGTGAAGCTTCCCCGGGCCCGGCGGATCGTCCCGGTCGAAGCCCCGGAGGCGGGTTACGTGCAGGCGATCGACGCCCTGGAGGTCGGCACGGCCGCCATGCTGCTCGGGGCCGGGCGCGAGACGAAGGAGTCGCCGATCGACCTCGCGGTGGGCGTCGTGCTCCGCAAGAAGGTCGGGGATCCGGTGGAGGCCGGCGAGGTGCTGGCGGAGCTGCACGTGAACTCGGAGAAGCGGCTCCGCGAGGCGCAGGAGCGCCTGGTCGGGGCGTACCGCATCGGCAAGGAGCGGCCGGCCGAGCCGCCGCTGGTCTACGGCCTGGTCACGGCCAGCGGCACGGAGCGCTGGGCGTAGCGCGCGGCAGGAGGGGGCACCTGGTGCTCCCTTCCTGCCGCTTATAGCACTTTTGGGCCAGCGCGCGGCGACCGTGGACCATGGACCGGATGGGCCGGTGACCCCAATGGCCGTTCGGGGTCCGTCCAGGTATCATTAGGATCAGGAGGCTTGGAGCCATGCGCAGCCTGACGGCCAAGTTCATGGTGGGCATCAGCGGCCTCGTCCTGGCCGTCCTCTTCGTCGCGCTCGCGCTGGACTTCGCCTACCAGCAGCGGCAGGCCGACGCGGACCTGCTCATCAAGGCGAGCCTCGTGGCGAAGCAGCAGCAGGCGACCCGCTCGTTTATCTCCCGGTCCAGCGGGGAGTTCGTCCACGGCGGCCAGGCCCGCCCGCTGGAGCCGGCGGAGGTCGGCGAGGGCGTGTCGGACATCTTCGCGGACCTCTCCAAGTCCCAGGTCAAGCAGACCAACCTGAACCCGCGCATTCCGGAGAACGCCCCCGATGACTTCGAGCGGGCGGCTCTGGAGTACTTCATGCAGGACCCGTCGCACAACGAGGTCTGGCAGCGGGTGACCCTGGAGGACGGCACGCCGGCCTTCCGCTACGTGATGGCGCTGCGCGCCGAGGAGTCGTGCCTGCGCTGCCACGGTGAGCCGAAGGGGGAGCTGGACCAGACCGGCTACCCGAAGGAGGGGCTGAAGCTGGGCGACGTGGCCGGTGCGATCAGCGTCATCCTGCCCATGCGGGAGACCCTGGCCGCGGCCCGGGCCGAGTCGCTGCGGCTGGCCGCGATCGTGGCCTTCCTGGCCCTGGCCTGCCTGGGCCTGATCTGGCTGATCCTGTACCGGCAGGTGGCCACTCCGCTGGCCGAGCTGGCCGAGGTCGCGACGCACATCGGGATGGGCAACTTCGTCATCGATCCGGAGCGGCTGCAGGCCCTGAAGGCCAACCATGAGACCGCCGTCGTCGCCGAGGCCTTCGAGCAGATGTCGGGCCGCCTGCAGGAGCTGTACGCCGGCCTGGAGCAGAAGGTGGCCGAGCGCACCCGGGAGCTGGAGCAGGCCAACCGGGAGCTGGAGCGGGCCTCGCGCTACAAGTCGGAGTTTCTCACCATGATCTCCCACGAGCTGCGCACGCCGCTCACGTCGATCATCACCTTCACGGAGCTCCTGCTGAACGACCCGCGGATGGCCCCTGAGCAGCGGGAGTCCCTCACCGAGGTGCTGGAGTCCAGCCAGAAGCTCCTCAACATGATCACCAACCTGCTGGACTACTCCCGGCTGGAGGCCGGCAGGGTGAAGCTCTTCCGGGAGGTGCTGGACCCGCGCGACCTGATCCGCGACGCGGTGCGCACCATCACGCCTCTTGCCGAGAAGAAGCGGATCGTGCTGGCCGTCGACTGCGCGGAGGAGGTGCCCCTGGTCCACGCCGACCCGCTGCGCATCTCCCAGGTGCTGCTCAACCTGCTCAGCAACGCGGTCAAGTTCACGCCCGAAGGCGGGCGGGTGTCGGTGGAGTGTGGGGCGGACGAGAGGGAGGTGCGCGTGACGGTGCGCGACACGGGCCCGGGTGTGCCGAAGGAGGAGCAGGAGCTGATCTTCGAGCCCTTCCGGCAGGGGCACGGGGAGCGGCGGCCCGAAGGGTGGGGCCTGGGACTGGCTCTCTCCGCCTCGCTGGTCCGGGCTCACGAGGGCCGGATCTGGGTCGAGTCGGAGCCCGGACACGGCGCGGCGTTCACGTTCACACTACCGATCTGGCGCGAGTGAGGGAGCGGTGTCGATGACGAACACGAAGAAGCGCATCTTGGTGGTCGACGACGACCCGAAGATCCTGAAGGCCCTGGACCAGGCGCTCCAGCAGGAAGGGTATGAGGTCTACCGCGCAGAGGACGGCCTGCAGGCCCTGGAGATGGCCCGCAAGGTGAAGCCGGACCTGATGATCCTCGACATCATGCTGCCCAAGATGGACGGCTTCGAGGTCCTGGCCCAGCTGCAGTCGGAGGGCGGCATCCCGACGCTCATCCTCTCCGCCCGCGGCGAGGAGATGGACAAGGTCGTCGGCTTCAACGTCGGCGCGGACGACTACCTGGTCAAGCCCTTCCGGCTCTCCGAGCTGCTGCTGCGGGTCCGGGCGATCCTGCGCCGCACCGCCGGCGCCCGCGCGCCGATCGACGAGGACCGGCCGCTGAAGTTCAAGGACATCGAGATCCACCGCTCTTCGCGCACCGTCATCGTGCGGGGCAAGCCCGTGGACCTCACCCCGAAGGAGTTCGACCTGCTCTGGCTGCTGGCCAGCCACCCCGGCCACGTGTTCAGCCGGGAGGCCCTCCTGCAGCGGGTGTGGCACTCCGACTACTCCGGCGACGAGGCCGCGCTGACGGTGTGCGTGCGCCGGCTCAGGGAGAAGATCGAGCGGGACCCGGGGCATCCGGAGCTGATCAAGACCATTTGGGGCATCGGCTATAAGTTCGACGGATAGCCCTTTGGCGTGCTTTGGTCCACGTTAGTTTTGCGAAAGGGCCACGAAAGGATCGTGAAAGAAACGGGCGCTACCCTGAAAGTGGAACGATTCTACCCTTCAGGGGGTGCCCATATTGTTACCGCTCATCCACGCAGCCGGCCTGCAGTTCCTTTCGTGGTCGCTGGGGCTCGTGGCCACGCTGGCCTTGCTCGACAGCAAGAACGGACTGGTGCGGGATCACCCGCCGCGGGCGTGGCGCGTGGCGGGGAGGCTGCCGGGCCCGCTGGCGGCCCTGAGCCTTGCGGCCGTGGTGCTGGGCGGCGCGCCGCGGTGGGTGTCGCTGGGCCTGGTCCTGCCGTACGCGCTCATGGCCCTGGGCGCGAGCTGGGCCTGGTACCGGGGCGCGGCGGCGGACGTGCGCCGGCAGCAGGAGCGGGAGGCCGCCATCCTCGGCCTGCTCGCCGTGCTGTTCGCCAGCCTGGCGCAGACGGACGCGGACGGGCTCCCGGCGCTCTCGTTGGCCGCGTCGCTGGGCGGGGCCGCGCTGGTGGGCGGCCTGGCCATCCTGGCCCTCAGCGGCGCGCTGGGCGGCCGGTGGGACGAGGTGGAGGTGCACCCCAACTGCGACGGGATCCCGGTGCGGGTGGTCTTCACGGGCCTCGGGCTCACCCTGCTGGCGGCCTCCGACGTCGGGCGGGCCGTCTTCGCCGGCGGGATCGCCGTGCCGGAGCCGCTCCTGCTGTGGCTCGGCTGCTCGCTGCTGGTCCCCGGCCTGCTGGTCGCCGCCGGATGCCGGCTGGGGGCGTGGAACCGGCCGCTGCTCTGGAGCAGCGCCTGCTGCGCCGCCGCCCTCGGGCAGATGGCCCTGCAGACGGTCCTGGTCGCTTGAAGAGGAAAACAACAACCGCCTGCCGCAGGGGCAGGCGGTTTTCTTCTGCCTCAGGTGTTCAGCGGGAAGTGGCACGCCACGGCGTGGCCGTTCTCCACCGGGGTCAGCTGCGGCTCCTCCTCCCGGCACCGCTTCTGCGCGTACCGGCAGCGGTTCTGGAACCGGCAGCCGGGCGGCGGGTTGACCGGGCTGGGCGGGTCGCCCTCCAGCAGGATGCGCTGCCGGCTGGTCTCGAGCTTCGGGTCGGGGATGGGCGCTGCCGAGAGCAGCGCCTGGGTGTACGGGTGCATCGGCCGCTCGTACAGCTTGTCGCTGTCGGCCAGCTCGACGATGCGCCCCAGGTACATCACCGCGATGCGGTGGGAGATGTGCCGGACCATCGCCAGGTCGTGGGCGATGAACAGGTAGGCCAGCCCCAGCTGCTCCTGCAGATCCTCCAGGAGGTTGACGACCTGCGCCTGAATCGAGACGTCCAGGGCGGAGATGGGCTCGTCGCACACGATGAACTGCGGTTCGACCGCCAGGGCCCGGGCGATGCCGATGCGCTGCCGCTGGCCACCCGAGAACTCGTGGGGGAACCGGTTGGCGTGCTCGGGCAGGAGGCCGACCAGGTCCAGCAGGTGGTAGATGCGTTCCATGCGCTCCTTGCCCGAGGCCAGGTTGTGGATGTCGAGCGCCTCGCCGATGATGTCCGCGGCGGTCATGCGCGGGTCCAGGGAGGCGTAGGGGTCCTGGAAGATCATCTGCATCTTGCGCCGGTACGGCAGGAACTCCTTCTGGGGGAGGTGCAGGATCTCCTGCCCCTCGAAGTAGACCTCGCCGGCGGTGGGCTCGTAGATGCGCAGCAGGGCCCGGCCCACGGTCGTCTTGCCGCACCCGGACTCGCCCACCAGTCCCAGCGTCTCGCCCTGATGGATGGTGAAGGAGATGTCGTCCACCGCCTTCACGTGGCCGACCACGCGCGGGATGGGGAAGCCCCGGGTGATGGGGAAGTACATCTTCAGGCCCTTGACCTCGATCAGCGGATTGCCCTGCCTGGTCACGCCTCAGTCACCTCCTGCGCGAAGTCGACAGGCGGTGCGTCCGGGTGCAGGAGCCAGCACGCTGCCCGGTGTTCAGGGGAGAGGGGCGTCATCTCGGGTGCCTCCGCTGCGCAGATGTTCATCGCGTAGGGGCAGCGCGGATGGAACGGGCACCCGGGGGGCGGGTGGAGCATGTTGGGCGGGGAGCCGGCGATCGACTGGAGCCGCCGGTTCCGCGCCGACTGGTCGAGCCGGGGGACGGCGCGCAGCAGGGCCCAGGTGTACGGGTGCCTGGGCTGCTCGAAAATCTCGTCCACCGTGCCCACCTCGGCCACGCGGCCGCCGTACATGACGACGACCCGGTCGGCCATGCCGGCGACGACGCCCAGGTTGTGGGTGATCATGATGATGGTCGTCTTGAACTCCTTCTGCAGCCGCTTCAGCAGGTCGATGATCTGGGCCTGGATGGTCACGTCCAGGGCGGTGGTGGGCTCGTCCGCGATGACCAGCTTCGGGTTGCAGGACAGGGCGATCGCGATCATCACGCGCTGGCGCATGCCGCCGGAGAACTCGTGCGGGTACTGACCGAGGCGCCGCTCGGCCTCCGGCACGCCGACCAGGGTGAGGAGCTCCACGGCCCGCTTGTCCGCCTCCGCCCGGCTGAGCCCCAGGTGGTACATCATGCCCTCCCGGAGCTGCAGGCCCACCGTCAGGGTCGGGTTGAGGCCGGTCATGGGGTCCTGGAAAACCATGGAGATCTCCCGGCCGCGGATCTTGCGCATCTCCCTCTCGGGGAGGGAGAGGAGGTCGACGCCGCCGAAGAGGGCCTTCCCCTCGATCCGGGCGTTGCTGGCCAGCAGCCGCATGACGGAGAGCATGGTCACGCTCTTGCCGGATCCGGACTCGCCGACGATGGCGAGGCACTCGCCCTCCCGGACGGTCAGGCTCACGTCGCGGACGGCCTGAACGTCGCCGGCGTACGTCTTGAAGGTGGTGCGCAGGTTTTCGATGGTCAGGATGTTGTTCACGGCCGTCCCTCCTTAGCGGCGAAGCTTGGGATCCAGGGCATCGCGCAGACCGTCGCCGACGAAGTTGAACGCCAGCGAGACGATGATGATGGCCACCGAGGGGAAGAACAGCTGCCACGGGTAGGAGCGCAGCCCCTCAAAGCCCAGCGAGGCCAGCACGCCCCACGAGGCCTGCGGTGCGCTGACGCCGAGGCCGATGAACGAGAGGAAGGCCTCGGTGAACATCGCCCGGGGGATCGAGAACGTCAGTTCCACCACGATCGGCGCCATGGCGTTGGGGATCAGGTGGCGGAGGATGAGCCGCCACCGGCTCGCGCCGAGGGCCCGTGCCGCCAGCATGAACTCCTGCTCCTTGAGCGCGAGGACCTGCGCCCGCACGAGCCGCGCCATGCTGGTCCAGTAGACGAGGCCGATGGCGATGAAGATCGAGGTGAGGCCCGGCTCCAGGATCACCGCCAGCAGGATGACGTAGATCGTCAGCGGGATGGTGTCGATGACGTCGACGATGCGCATCATGATGTTGTCCCACCGGCCGCCGAGGAGGCCGGAGGCGGCGCCGTAGGTCACGCCCACCACCAGCTGCAGCAGGCCGGCGAAGAAGGCCACCGCCAGCGAGATGCGGCCGCCGTAGAGGACCCGCTCGAAGAGGTCGCGCCCGTGGGCGTCGGTGCCGAACCAGTGCTGCAGCGAAGGCGGCTGGTCCCGGCCGGCCAGGTTCTGGGTGGTCGGATCCCACGGGGTGAGCAGGGGGCCGATGAAGCAGGCGAACAGGAAGATGACCAGGACGATGAGTCCCAACAGGGCCAGCGGATTGGCCTTGAAGCGTCGCCACGCGTCGGCGGCGAAGCTCATCGGCGGCGTGGTGATGTGCTCGGCTTCCGCCTGGCGGTTGGGGAGAGGCTGAAAGCGCGGGTCAACCGATGCCGCCATGGACTACCCCTCCTTCTCCAGGCGCACGCGCGGATCGATGATCGCCAGTGCGATGTCGCAGATCAGGGTGAAAGCCGCCAGGAGCAGGGAGAAGAAGACCGTCAGCCCGATCGTAACCGTGTAGTCGCGGTTGGTGATGGACTGCACGAACTCCCGGCCGATGCCCGGGATGTTGAAGATGCTCTCGACGATGAAGCTGCCGGTCAGGACGCTGGCCGTCATCGGGCCGAGCGACGCCACCACCGGCACCAGCGCATTCTTGATCATGTGCCGGTACACCACCACGAGCTGGGGCAGCCCCTTGGCCCGCGCCGTGCGGATGTAGTCCTGGTTGACGACCTCCAGCATGCTGGACCGGGTCAGCTTCACGATCCAGGCCAGGGTGTAGCTGGACAGGGTGATGACGGGCAGCACGAGGTAGCGCCAGTGCCCGCCGCCCCATGTGGCGGCCGGGAACAACTTGAGGGTGTACGCGAGGTAGTACTGGAGCAGGCCGGCGATGACGAAGCTCGGCGCCGCCGCCGTCAGGATTGCCAGGCCGGATATCGTGCGATCACCCGGCGTGTTGTGTCTCAGCGCCGCAAGGATCCCCAGGGGAATGCCAATGGCGATGGAGATCAGCAAAGAGATGGCGCCGAGCCGGGCCGAGATGGGGAAACCGCGATTGATGACGTCGTTGACCGTCAGGCCCTTGTGCTTGAAGGACGGACCGAGGTCCCACACGAGGACGCCCTTGACGTAGTCCAGATACTGCTCGTGTATTGGCTTGTGGAGGTTGTACTTTCGCTCCAGGTTCCTCAGGATCGCCTGCGGCACGTTCCGCTCCGAACTGAAGGGGCCGCCGGGCAGGGCCCTCATCAGAAAGAACGTCGCGGTCACGACGACCAGGGCGACCAGGAACATCGTGAAAATCCGCTGCATCAGATAGCGGGCCATCGTATCCCTCCATCCCCCGTCCGGACGAATTTTGGAAGCGCCACCGCGGTTAGCCACGGTGGCGCTTCCCGCACCCTACGCATCGCCGGGCTACTTCTCGATCCAGGCGTCCCGCAGGTTAAGCGGCGAAGTCAGCGGCATGGTCCAGCCCTTGACCTTCTCGTCGACCATGACCACCCGAGTGTAGAAGTAGATCGGGATGATCGGCATCTCGTCCATCAGGATCTTCTCGGCGTCATGCATGGCCTTGAACCGCTCGGCCTGGTCGGCGGTGCGCTTGGCCTGGGCCACCAGGGCGTCATACTCGGGGTGGCCCCAGTTGGTGTCGTTGTTGCCACCGCCGGTGACGAACATGTCGATGAAGGTCATCGGGTCGATGTAGTCGCCGATCCAGCCGGCCCGGGCGATCTCGTAGTCACCGGTGGAGCGGCTGTCGAGGTAGACGCCCCACTCCTGGTTGGTGAGCTTCACGTCGATGCCCAGGTTGTTCTTCCACATCTCCTGGATGGCCTCCGCGATGCGCTGGTGGGCCTCCGACGTGTTGTACAGGATAGTCAGCGTCGGGAAGCCCTGGCCGCCCGGGAAGCCAGCCTCAGCCAGGAGCTGCCGGGCCTTCTCCACGTCCTGCTTGAAGTAGTCGCCGCCGTTCTGCCGGAAGTCGCCGTCACCCTCCGGAATGCCGGGCGGAACCAGCGCATAGGCAGGGATCTGGCCGCCCTTCGTGATCTGGGTGACGATGGCCTCCCGGTCGATCGCAAGGGCCAGGGCCTGGCGGACCCGCTTGTCGTTCAGCGGCTCCTTCTCCACGTTGAGGAGGTAGTAGTAGATGCCGAGGTCAGGCAGGATCTTCAGCTCGTTCGGGTACTGCTCCTTCAGCCGGTCCAGCTCCGCCGTGTTCACGCCCGACTCGACGATGTCCAGCTCGCCGTTCTCAAACATCGTGGTGGCGGTGGACTCTTCCTCGACCAGGTAGAACTCGATCTTGTCCAGCTTGACCTCGTCGGCGCCCCAGTAGTTGGGGTTCTTCTCCACGACGACCTTGTCCTTTTCGGTCCAGCTGACCAGCTTGAACGGGCCATTGCCGACGAGGGTCTCCGGGTTGCGGAACCAGCCCTCAGGGTTGGCCTCGACGCTGGGCCGGTGGACCGGGTAGTAGGTGTGGAACGCGGTCAGGGAGAGGAAGTACGGCGTGGGCGCGATCAGGGTCACCTGCAGGGTCTTGGGGTCGAGGGCCACAGCGCCGAAGTTCTCGGCCAGCCGGTCAAACTCGGCCTGGATCTCCTCGTCGCTGGCGTTTTCCCACTTCGGGTCGCTCGTGAAGGTGTTCATCTCCTCGGCGCCCTTGATATAGTACAGTTGGTAGGCGTACTCCGAGGCGAGCAGCGGATTGAGCGTGGACTTCCAGGACCAGACGAAGTCCTCGGCGGTCAGCGGGTCGCCGTTGGACCACTTCAGGCCGTCACGCAGGTAGAAGGTGAAGACCGTGGCGTCCTCGTTGACCTCGTACCGCTCCGCGGCACCCGGGATCGGGTTGCCCCTCTCATCCAGCCGCATGAGCCCCTCGAACAGGGCGATCTCAACGTGGGCCTCCGGCAGACCGGTGGTCACCCGCGGGTCGAGCGAGGGCGGGTTCGTGCCGATGTTCATCCGGATGACCATCTCGTCTTTCGGCCCCGCTCCGGGTCCCCTTGCGCAACCGACGGCTGCCAGCATTAACACCGCCAGCATGCCTGCGACGAAACGACGCATCGTGTGTGAGCCTCCCCTCAACGCATCTCTGACTCTTTCTTGCGTTCCCTTTGGGGCGCGGTCTCCTGTCTAGCCGGTGCTTCCCGCTCACCTCCTCGCTCCGCCATCGCCACCGGCCGAAGTCGGAACTGGAGACCCCTGTGCGCGGTGGAACTTCCCCCAGGTCAGCAATAGAGTATTCGGTTGTCCCCCTAAAGCTTCACCAGGGGAAATCACCAAAGTAATTCGGCCCCTAAGCCCATATCTCCTCTGCCGTCGATGATGTCGCACTAGAAATTTGACTCTGGCGGATCCGCCAGAGTCAGGGGAACTTATGGGTTGTCAGCGTCCCGTCGCCGGCGCCGCGCCGCGAACTGCTCGGTCAGCCACGCGGCCCGGGCGGCGCCGAAGCTCACCAGCATGGCGAAGGCCAGAAGGAGCAGCACGAGCAAGAACAGCGGCCACGCCGCCCGCAGCGCCTCCAGCGGTCCGACGCCGAAGACGCGGCCAATCCACCAAAAACCCACGCCCGCGGCGACGGTGCCCATCGCCGCCGCGGTGATGCCCATCTGCCGATGGACGCGCGCCGCGACCCTGCGCTCCAGCTCCTGCCGGGAAGCGCGGTCGGTTTCCGGCGCGCCGTTCGGGGGCATCGGTCTGTCGCGCCCGGGCAAGCTCAGACGGCCTCCACGGCCCGGATCTCCGGCACGTGCTGCCGGACGGCCCGCTCGATGCCCATCTTCAGCGTCATCGTCGACATCGGGCATCCGCCACAGGCACCCACCATGCGAATGCGGGCTACGCCGTCCTCCACGGAGACCAGCTCCACTTCGCCGCCGTCCATGCGGATTGCGGGCCGAATCAGGTCCAGCGCTCGCTCGACCCGCTCGAACAGCGTCTCCTCACTCATGCATCCTCACCCCCGGATCGGTGACCGCGGCAGGCACCAGAAGTTAACCGTGCAACAACTCAAGTGTACCACAGGCGGAAGGGGCTGAAAAGCCACTCACGCTGAGGGGTCACGCTGGGCGATCAGGTGGCGCACCTGGGCGATGAGCACCTCGAGGCCGGCCTTGTTGTGGGCCCCCTCCGGAATGATGACGTTGGCGTACCGCTTGCTCGGCTCGACGAAGGCCTCGTGCATGGGCTTGACGGTGGTCAGGTACTGGTGGATCACGGAGTCGAGCGTCCGCCCGCGCTCGCGGATGTCGCGCACGATCCGGCGCAGGATCCGCACGTCGGCGTCGGTGTCGACGTACACGCTCAGGTCGTACAGGGCGCGCAGCTCCGGGTGGGCCAGCACCAGCACCCCCTCGACGACGATGATCGCCGCCGGCTCGACCCGCACGGTCCGCGGCTCCCGCAGGTGGGTCGAGAAGTTGTAGACCGGCCGCTCCACGGCCTGTCCAGCCTTCAGGGCCTTCAGGTGGGCGATGAACAGGTCGTTGTCAAAGGCGTCGGGATGGTCGTAGTTGAGCTGGCTCCGTTCTTCGTACGTCAGATGGCGGTTGTCCTTGTAGTACGCATCGTGGGGCAGGACCGCCACGTCGTCCGGGAACGCGGCGGAGATGTAGTTGGCGATGCTGGTCTTCCCGGAGCCCGTGCCCCCGGCGATGGCGATCACCGCCCTTGGGACTGGCATAGCTATACCCTCCTTGCATGGGCCGGCGGATCCGCAGCCAGGAATCCCCGTTCGATTATCCCTTAGGGGGTGTGGGGGCGCAAGGGGGAGTCGCGGCAACCGCGCACAATCGTTCCAAACATTAGGAGCGATAATGTTGAAAATCCCACCCGGATTCGCTACGCTATCCAGCGGAGGCCATTCCTCCGCGCCGGGATGAGGCGTCATATGGAATGGAAAAGGAAACACTGAGATTGCGTTAGGAGGGTTTTGCCGATGGCTTTCCAGCTTCCCGCGCTTCCGTACCCGACCAACGCCCTGGAGCCGTACATCGACGCCCAGACGATGGAGATCCACCACGGCAAGCACCACGCCACCTACGTCAACAACCTGAACGCGGCCCTGGAGAAGTATCCTGAACTGCAGTCCAAGTCCATCGAGGAGCTGCTGCGGGGCATCGACAGCGTGCCCGAGGCCATCCGCACGGCAGTGCGGAACAACGGCGGCGGCCACGCCAACCACACCTTGTACTGGGAGATCATGACCCCCGGCGGCGCCAAGGAGCCGGGCGGTGAGCTGGCCGAGGCGATCAACGCGGCCTTCGGCTCGTTCCAGAACTTCAAGGACGAGTTTTCCAAGGCTGGCCTGAACCGGTTCGGCTCCGGCTGGGCGTGGCTCGTGGTGACCCGGGACGGCAAGCTGGCCGTCTACTCCACGGCGAACCAGGACAGCCCGCTGATGCAGGGCGACACGCCCATCCTGGGCATGGACGTCTGGGAGCACGCCTACTACCTGAAGTACCAGAACCGCCGGGCCGACTACATCCAGGCCTTCCTGAACGTGATCAACTGGGACAAGGTGGCGGAGAAGTACGCGGCCGCCAAGCAGCAGTAGCCCAGCGGCCCCTTCCGCGGACGGCGCCTCGCCTGCGGGGCGCCGTCTGCGCATGTCGGGCGCCCCTGCGCGCGATACTAGGCGCGAAGGAGGCGGAGCGGCATGGACCATGACGGCCCCGCGGGCGCCGGCCCTGGCGGTGGGCGCCGGCTGACCGAGCAGGAGCTCTACTTCATCAGCCGTGCGCTGGACGGCGAGCTGCTGGCGCTGCAGAAGAACGGCCACTACGCGGCGGAAATGACGGACGAGAACGCCCGCCGGCTGATGCGGGAGCACGCCGACATCCACCACCGGCGGATCCGACTGCTCCTGGCGCTGCTCGACGCGCCCGGCGACATCAACACCCACGCGAAGCTCTTGCTCCAGACCGGGGAGGGGGTGGAGGCCCGTGCGGATGACTGACGCCGACCGCTTGCGCGACTGCCTCTCGACCTCCCGGGAGCTGGCGAAGCTGTACGCGGAGGCGGCGCTGGAGGCGGGCAACAACGGCGTGCGGGAGTTCTTCCTGGCGATGCACGGCGAGGAGACCCACAACCAGGAGGTGCTCTTCCACTTCCTGCACACCCGGGGCGAGTACCCCGCCCGGGAGGTGGAGCGCGCGGCCATCGCGGCGGTGCGCCGGCGCTTTGACGAGGCCTACCGCGCGCTCGGGCTGACCGACCGGCCCTCGTCCCGGCGCTACCGCACGGCGGACCCGCCGGAGCCCCCGACCGTGTGGCAGTCGCCCGGGGAGTCCCAGCCCCACTAGCGACACGCCCCCTGTGGCCCGAAGCGGGCCGCAGGGGGCGCTCGCGCGCAGGCCCGGCCGCCGCCGGTCCCGGCAGGCTGCGGGGCTGATCCTGTGTTAAGATGGTAGCAAGGGAGGGAGCGAAGGTGGCCCGCATTCGCGTCGGGACCTGCGCCTGGTCCGATCACGAGGAGTACTACCCGCCCGGCCTGCCTGCGCGGGAGCGGCTTTCCTACTACGCCCAGCACTTCTCCCTGGTGGAGGTCGACAGCACGTTCTACCGGCTGCAGCCGGCCCGGTGGTTCGAGAGCTGGGCGGAGCGCACGCCGCCCGATTTCCGCTTCAACGTGAAGGCCTACGGCGCCATGACCCGCCACCACCGGGAGCCCCGGCCGGGGGAGGAGGACCTGGTGGAGGTCTTCCGCCGGTTCGACGCCTCCGTGCAGCCCCTGCGGGAGGCAGGGAAGCTGGGCGCGCTGCACTTCCAGTTTCCGCCCTGGTTCACGTGCACGCAGGAGTCCCGGGACTGGGTGCGGTTCTGCCGCGAGTTCTTCGCCGACGACCTGGTCGCGGTGGAGTTCCGGCACGTCTCCTGGTTCCGGGGAGAGAACCGCGAGGCCACCCTGGAGTTCCTGCGGGAGCTGGGGGCCGTGCACGTCGCGTGCGACGCGCCGCAGGTGGGGTCGGGCACGGTGCCCCGGGTGGTGGCGGTGACCGACCCGCGCCTTGCGATCGTCCGGTTCCACGGCCGCAACGCGCGGACATGGTACATCCGGGCGGAGACGACGGCCCAGCGGTTCGACTACCTCTACAGCAAGGAGGAGCTGGCCGAGTGGCTGCCGGCGATCCGGGACGTCCTGGCCCGGGAGGCCGCCGAGGTCCACCTGCTCATGAACAACAACCGCGCCAACTACGCCGTGCGGAACGCGCTGGACCTGATGGAGCTGCTCGGCCTGCCGACCCCGCCGCGCGACGCGCGCGGGGTGCCCCTGCCCCCTGAAAAGCCCGGGCGCACGGAGCAGATGCGGCTGTTCTGAGGCGTCGATTTCCGTCACATTCATGTAACAAAAGTGGCGCGGCTTCTGAAAATGGAGTGGCGTGGTGCAGGGGGATCTGGTAGAATGACCCTACCCTTGATAGGTTTGCGCCGTAAAATTATACAGAATATTTGCTAGTGCACGAAAGTGCATCAGGCAAAGGGGGCGGGATGAGCGGTGTCGTGGCAGGCTGAATCAGGCGCGCATGCCCTGACCGCGCGGGAGGACGACGGGCGCCGCATCGTCCGGCGGCTCACGGCGGGCGATGAGGAAGCCCTGGGCATGATGATGGAATCCTTCGGCGGCGCGCTTCTGCAGTACGCTCACCGCCTCGTCGGCGACCGGCACGCTGCTGAGGAGATCTGCCAGGATGCCCTCTTCCGGGCGTGGCAGCAGGGGGACGAGTTTGACCAGGACGGCCACCTGAAGGCCTGGCTCTTCCGCGTGGCGCGCCACCGCGCCATCGACTGCCTGCGGCGGCGGCGCAGCGTCGTCGTCGAGCTGCTCCTGAACCGGCCGGCGGAGAGGGCCGTGCACCCCGAGGCCGAGGCCGAGCGGGCCTGGCTCACGGAGGCCATCTTCAACGCCCTGGCGGAACTGCCGCCGGCCTATCAGGCCGTCATCCAGCTGCGCTTCTTCCACGACATGGGGTACCGGGAGATCGCAGAGTGCCTGCAGATCCCGATCGGCACCGTCAAGAGCCGGCTCAACTACGGCCTGAAGGGGCTGGCGCGCATCCTGCGCACGCGGTCCATCTCGCTGGACGTACTGGAGCATTAGGGGCGGGCGCGCTCTGCTATAATGGGGCCGAGACCGGTGCGAGCGGTCGCACCAGGAGGAGGTCCGGCACGGTGGACGGAGCGCGCGTGCGCGCGGCGATCTTCGCCGCGGGGGAGCTGTATGACCTGGAGCGGGTCCGCGCCCTGGTGGGCCGGCCCGACCTCGTGATCTGCGCCGATGCCGGCCTGCGGCACGCGCAGGCCTTGGGACTGCGGGTCGACCTGGTGCTCGGCGACTTCGACTCCCTGGACGGCGCCGCCCTGGAGGCGGCGCGCGCGGCCGGGATGGCTATCGTCCAGGTGCCGGTGGAGAAGGACAAGACGGACAGCCACCTCGCCCTGGAGGAGGCCCTGCGCAGGGGCGCGGAGGAGATCCTCCTGGTGGGCGGGTCCGGCACCCGGCTGGACCACACGCTGTCCAACGTGCTCCTGCTGCCGGAGTGCCCGGTGCCCATCACCATGACGGACGGGAAGAGCGTCGCGCGGGTCCTGCGGGACGGCCAGTCGCTGGCGGTGCGCCGGGAGGAGGGCGCCTACCTCTCCCTGGTGCCGCTGACCCCGGCCGTGACGGGGGTGGCGGCCTCCGGGGTGTACTGGCCCCTCGAAGGCGCCACGCTGCGGTGGGGCGAGTCCCTGGGCATCTCCAACCGGGTGGTGGAGCCCGCCGCCCGGGTTTCCGTCGGCTCCGGCTGCCTGCTGGTCATCCAGGCGTGGGACTGACCGGGCGGCCTGCCCGGCCGGGGCAGCCGCGGGCCTTGCGGGCGGCGCGGAACGGATATAGGCACCTCATCGATCCAGGCCTGCCTCGGGGCGGGCCTGGATTCCGTTTTGCGCGGCGCTGTGCTACTATGGCAGCATGGAGATCCGACTGTTTGCGTTCGACCTGGATGGGACGCTCCTGGACCGGGCCGGGCGCATCTCCCCGGAGAACCGCCGCGCGGTGGCCCTGGCCCGCGCGTCCGGCGCGGAGGTCATCCTCGTGACCGGCCGGTCGTGGCGGATGACCCTGCCCTACTACCGGGAGCTGGGGCTGACCGGGCCGGCGATCTGCTACCTCGGCGCGCTGGTGGTGGCGGACGGCGCGGGCCGGGTCGGCTACCACCGACCGCTGGCCCCGGTGGCCTGGGCCCGGCTCCGCCGGTTCGCCCTGGAAGAGGGGCTCTCCATCACCGCCGTTTCCGCCGCGGACCGCGCGGTGACCGGGAGCCGGCTCCCGCCGGGGGACCTCACGGTGAACGACGTCGCCTTCGGCACCGGGCCGCCGCCGGACTTCGCCTGCTGGGAGGAGTGGAACCCGTACACCGAGCTCGATCCCGGACTGGAGCGGGGCGGCGCCGCGGCGCCCAGGGGCCCCGCGGACGGGGCCCCCGGGGGCCGCCCGGCGCGGGGGGGCGGCTCCTGGGGGGGGCCCCCCGCCCCCCTCGCACGCCCCCCCCGCACCCCCCCGG
>QGVE01000251.1 GCA_003242675.1 Bacillota bacterium
GATGGTGGCCGCGTGGGCGGCTGCGGGCGCGTCGGCGGTGGCTCAGGGTGCCAAGGTCGTTGGCCAGATCATCACCGTGGGCGCCCGGTGGGCCTGGATGGGCGTGCAGGCCGCTGTCAACGCCGCGCGCATGGCGGCCTCCTGGGGAGTTGCCATGGGCCCGACCGGGTGGGTTATCCTCGCCATCGCCGCCGTGGGCGCCGCCCTGGTGGCGCTCTGGATGACGAATGAGGATTTCCGCAACGCCGTCATCGCCGCCTGGGAGTGGATCAAAGCCCGGGCCGCGGTGATCTGGGACGGCATCAAGTCTGGTCTCGCCTCGGTCTGGGGCTGGATCTCCACGGCCGGCCCAGCCGCGTGGGCCTGGCTCTCGGCCGAACTGATGCCCCTGTGGCAGGCGGCGCGGGAGGCGGCCGTGGACATCTGGGGTTCCCTGTCCGAGACGTTGCTGTGGTTCTGGGGCCTGCTCAGGGACACCGGCATCTCCATCTGGACCGAGCTGTCGTTGACCCTGACTACGCTCTGGACGGCGATGAAGGACGTGCTTGTGCTCACGTGGCAGCTGATCAGCACGGTCCTGCAGGCGATCTGGCAGGCGATCTCCGCGGTGGCCATGGCCGTGTGGGGCGCCCTCCGGGCTTGGTGGGAGGACTGGGGCGCTTCGGTCCTGGCGATCCTCTCCGCCGTCTGGGAGCAGATCAAGCTGATGATCGAGACGACCATCTACCTAATCCGGGACGTCCTGGGGCTGGTGCTCGCCCTGATCCGCGGTGACTGGGAGGAGGCCTGGAATCGGGTTCAGGCCATCGCCGAGACCGTCTGGAACTTCATCCTGGGCACCGCTCAGAACGTCGCCACCATCCTGGCCGCCGTGTGGCAGGGCGTGGCGAACACCCTGCAGCGGCTCTGGGAGGGGATCCAGTCCGTCGCCCTGTCGGTGTGGCGCGGCATTGCCAACGGGATCATCCGGTTCATCAACGGGATCATCGAGGGCGTCAACGCCATGATCCGGGCGCTGAACAGCATCAAGTTCAGCATCCCCGATTGGGTGCCCGTTCTGGGTGGTAAGAGCTTCAGCCTAAACCTGAAGACCATCTCCACCATCCCCTACCTGGCCCGGGGCGGCAACATCGTCGGCACCGGCCTGGCCGTCGTGGGCGAGGCCGGCGCCGAGCTCCTGGAACTCCCCCGAGGGGCCCGGGTCACTCCCCTGTCCGGCGGCCGCGGCGGGGCGCTGGCTGATGAGGTGGGCAACGCCGTCTACCAGGCTGTCCGGGCCGCGTTCCGCGAGGCTTCCGCCCAGCAGCGGCAGGGCACCCGGCAGGAGATCACCCTGCAGATCGACGGCCGGACGTTTGCCCGGCTGCTGCTGCCCCTGATCGACGCCGAGACGGAGCGGCAGGGGTTCCGGTTCGTCCGGGTGCAGGAGGTGTAGCCCATGGCGCTCGTCACGATCAACGGGCAGGCCATCACGCCGAACCCGAGTCGCTGCGAGGTGGGCCACTTCTGGCTGACGAAGGCCGGGCGCGCGGCGTCCGGCCTCATGCTGATGGAGCGGATCGCCAAGAAGAGGACGGTCACGCTGTCGTGGAAGGTGATCCGAGAGGACCACCTGAAGGCGATCCTGGACAACTTGGACAACCGGACGTTCCACACCGTCACCTACCCGGACCCGCAGGGCGATGATGGCAAGGTCACCATCACGGCCTATGTGGGCGACATCAAGATGGATCGCTACCACACCCGAAACGGGTACCGGTGGTGGATCGACGTGGAGATCCCCCTGAT
>QGVE01000252.1 GCA_003242675.1 Bacillota bacterium
GTGCGCGGCTGACCGGTGCCGTCCAGCGTGTAGAGGCGGGGCAGCTCGTCCGGCGGCGTGTACTGGGCGGCAGGCCCGGCGGGCGGCGCCTCCCAGCGGAAGACCGCGTCCAGATCAGCGCCGGGCAGGGGGATCGAGGCGATGGAGAGCCGCTCGCCGCCCTCCTCGGCCACCGAGACCACGAGCTGATCACCCTCGGTCGCTGCCGACGTGATGCGCACCTCGCCCTCCTCCACGGAGGCGATCAAGTACAGCCGATCGAGGTGCGCCGCGGTGGCGCCGATCGTGGTGGCGGCGTACCGGTCCACCATCGCCCGGACAGCGACCGGCAGCGCGTCGTAGGCGTGCCACTGCATCGGGTTCACGCTGTCGATCGTCCAGATCCCCTTCTCGCCGGCGGCCGCGTTGCGGGCCAGCGTGAAGGCGTAGGTCGTGCCGTCGCGGGTCACGTAGGCCTCGGCCCGGTCCCCTTGCTGCCGGATGGTGGCCTGCTGCAGCTCCGCCGCCGTGAAGCCGAACATAAGGCCCTCAAACCGTGCGACCTCAGCCGGGTCCAGCCGCCAGGTGTCGAGCCCCTGGTCGGCGCGGGCCTGCAGGTACTGCGTCCGCTCCGGGTTCGGGAACACCCGGTATAGGAAGAGATAGGGGCTCTTCGTGTCCACCACCATGCCGCCCAGTTCGCCCTCGGAGCGGCCGTTCACCTGAATTCGGATCTGCTCGATGCCCGGGACCTCGCCCAGGCTCATGCGGAGCGAATGCACCACGGCCATGATGCCCGCGGACCCCTGCACCTGCTTCAGTTCCTCGCTCAGGTTCACGATCGCCGTCCCGCCTTCCAGCCGGACGGGCTCCAGGAGGCGCGTCCCCACCGGGAACGGCCGCGTGAGGTGTGGGTCGGCGGGCCCCGCCAGCAGCTCCTCCACGATCCGGGTGGCCAGTTCAGCCGCGCTGCCCTCGGGTACCTGCCGCCGCTCGGGGATCAGGTGCTGCACCTGCCAGTCGGGATAAAACACGATCACCGTCGTCGTGCTCACCGGAGGATCCGCCTGCACGGACGGGGAGACGGGCGCCTCGCCCTCCGGCGCCTGCTGGGGAGCCACGCCCGCGCAGCCGGACGCCGTGAGCAGGGCGGCCAGCACGAGGGGCAGCACCCAGATCCGGGCCATTCGACCGGTCTGCCTCATGCGCATCTTCTCCTTTCGCCGTTCATCTCCACCGCCGAGTCTACCGGTCAAGTATGACCCGCAAATGACGAGTTGTTACGAAAGGATGACGCAGCGGTTAAACCGGCAGCGTCAGCGTGAACCGGCTGCCCTCGCCGACCTTCGAGGCGACGCATATCCGGCCGCCCAGGCGGGCCGCGGCCTCGGCCGCGATGGCGAGGCCCAGCCCGGCTCCGCCGGTGGCGCGGGACCGGGCCTTGTCCACCCGGTAGAAGCGGTCGAAGATGCGGCCCAGGTGCTCGGGCGGAATGCCGATGCCCGTGTCCGTCACCGTCACCCACGCCGTCCGTCCCGAACCCGCCGGCCGGCCGGCGCTCTCGCCGCCCGAGGCCGCCGTGTGCCAGCCGTCTTGCCCGGGACTGGCGAAATCCGCCGGCTCCGGGCCGGCGCCAACCAACACTACGACGGAACCGCCGCGCGGCGTGTACTTGATGCCGTTTTCCACCAGGTTGCCCACCACGGCCTGCACTAGGTGCACCTCCGCCCGCACGGTCACGGGCGGACCGGGCCGCAGCTCCAGCCGCACTCCCCGCTCCGCGGCCACCGGCTCCAGGGCGTGCAC
>QGVE01000253.1 GCA_003242675.1 Bacillota bacterium
CCGCTCCCCTCCAGGTGCTCCGGCCCGCCGCCGTCCACCGGTTCGGCGTCCTCCTCCAGGTTGGCGCCGCCGCCGGCCGCTCCCCGCTCCGCCCCCGCCCCCCGGATGGTCCCCGCCCGGGGGAGGGCGGCCGCCTGCCGCTCCATCGCCGCCCCGATGGCCGCGATGCGGCTTGCGCCGGCCGCCGTCACGAGGATGACCATGCCGCCCGGGTGCTCGGCCTGGCTCAGGAGGTCCGCCGCCAGCCACTCCGCGTCGGCGGTGCCGTCGTCCACAGCCAGCACCTCCGTCGGCCCGGCCAGCATGTCGATGCCGACGGGGCCGAAGACCAGCTTCTTGGCCAGGGTCACGTAGTAGTTGCCGGGGCCGACGATCTTGTCCACCCTGGGCACGGTGGCGGTCCCGTAGGCCATCGCGGCGATGGCCTGCGCGCCGCCCAGCTTGTACACGTCCTTCACGCCGGCCGCCCGCGCGGCCACCAGCATGTGCGGGTCGATCCGGCCGCTCCGGTCGGGCGGGGTGCAGACGATGACCTCCGGCACCCCGGCCACCACGGCGGGGATGACGGTCATGAGCAGGCAGGAGAAGAGCGGCGCCGATCCGCCGGGCACATACACCCCCGCACGGTCCACCGGGGTGATGCGCTGGCCGAGAATCGTCCCGTCCGGCCGGGTGATGAACCACGAGTGCGCCACCTGCGGCCGGTGGAAGGCCGTGATGTTCTCGACCGCGACCCGCAGGGCTTCCCGGAACTCGTCCGTCACGGCGGCCTCCGCCGCGCGGTATTCCTCCTCGGTCACCCGCAGGCCGGTCGCCTCGAGGTCGGCGCCGTCAAACCGGCGGGTGAGGTCATACAGGGCGGCGTCGCCCTCCCGGCGCACCCGCTCCAGAATGGACCGCACCCGCGCCTCGATCTCCGGGTAGAACTCGGTGCGGCGCTGGTTCAGGAACTGCAGGAACGCCTGCGGCTCCCACACCTTCAGCATGGCGGTCTCCTCCTCGACAAGCGGCGGCCGCAGGCTAGGCGTTGGCGGCCAGCGCACGCCGGCCGGCCTGCTCCCGCAGCCGCTGGACGATCGGGCCGATCTGCTCGGCCCGGAGCCGGTACGCGGCCCGGTTGGCGATGAGCCGCATGGACGAGGTCCCCACTTCCTCGAGGACAACCAGGTTGTTCTCCCGCAGGGTGCGGCCGGTCTCGACGAGGTCGACGATCAGGTCCGCCAGCCCGACCTTCGGGGCCACCTCGATCGAGCCGTGCAGGAAGATCGTCTCCACCTGCAGCCCCCGGCTCTGGAAGTAGGCCTCGGTGATGCGGGGGTACTTCGTGGCCACCCGCTGCCGAGTGCGGCCGCTGAGGAGCTGCGCCGGGTCCACCCCCGCGGGCGCCGCCACCACGATGCGGCACTGGCTGTAGCCCAGGTCCAGCAGCTCGTACACCTGGGGCTCGGCCTCCATGAGGACGTTCTTGCCGACGATCCCCAGGTCCGCGGCCCCGTACTCCACATAGGTGGGCACGTCGGAGTCCCGGGCGATGATGAACCGGGTGCCCTGGGCCGGGCACTCGACGTAGAGACTGCGCCCTTCCTCGGGCTCCAGCTCCGGCCCGGCGAGGCCCGCCTCCCGCAGGAAGCGCACCGTCGCGGCGTACGGCCGGCCCTTGGGCAGGGCGATGGTGATCGGCGACACGGTATCGAGCTCCTTTCCGCAAGACCTGTGGGGCAAGGCTCTTCGGCAGCGGGGCTCGGCAACCCGGAGATCGGGCTCCCACACTGGCCCCCGGGCA